>NZ_CP091716.1:3645166-3947000 GCF_022009635.1 Variovorax paradoxus | reverse complement strand
AGAGGTTGTTGCCCTGCTTCACGATGCCGAAGGTGCGTTGCGAATACACCGTGCCGCCCTTGGCGAAGCGCACTTCGCGCGGCGCCAGCGCGGGCTCGGTCAGCAGATGCAGGTAGCCGGCCAGTTCACCGGCGGCCACCGTCTCGCCGAGTTCGTGCAGCGGCTCGAAGTAGCCGTCGCCCGGCGACAGCAGGTTGCCGCCGTCCGGCACGATGTGCACGCGGCGGCTCGCGGGCGGCGCGGCGGGCAGTTCGCCTGGCACCACGCCCAGCCGCGCCAGCACGCGAGACAGGCATTCGCGCGTGCGCTTCACGCCCTTGGGCGACACGCTGCCGTTCTCGCCCATTTCGGCCGCGATGGCCGCCAGGCCCAGGTGCGCGGCGGCGCCGCAGCTGGTGCGCGGGTCGCCCATGTTGTCGGTGATGACGGTGAACTTGGCGCCGAACCAGCGGGCCATGTCCTCGGCGCGCTCGCGCACTTCGGGCGCCAGCGTGGGCGTGACCACCACTTGCGCGCTTTCCTCGATGAACAGCGAGCTGCCGCCCGCGTGCAGGTCGACATACGCATCGCACTTGGGAAACAGCACGTCGTGAATGAACGCGGCGATCTGCTCGGTCGGCGTGCCGAAGGGGTTGCCCGGGAACACGCGCGCCAGGTTCTTGCCATCGAGCGGGCTCACGCGCGAGGCCGCGCGCAATGCCGGCGCGTTGGCCGCGGGCATCAGAATCAGCCGGCCCTTGACCTGCGCGGCGTCGAGCGAACGGATCAGTTCGTTGATGACGATCGGGCCTTCGTACTCGTCGCCGTGAATGGCGCCGGTGACCAGCACCGTCGGGCCGTCGCCGTTGCCGATGACCGCCAAGGGCAGCGCGACCGCGCCCCAGGCATCCTCATGCCCCGAGTACGGCAGCCACGCATGGCCGACCTGCTTGCCGGGCCGGGCCCAGTCGATGTCCGTGAAAACGGTGGAAGGACGCGGCTGGCTCACTTCACTTCTTTCTGCTCGTCCTTGAACCACTTCAGGCGCAGTGCCGCGAGGCTGCCGTCGGCGGCCTGGGCGTCGATGATCTTGTTCATCTCGGCCAGCAGCGCGGTTTCGCTGGGCTGCACGGCCATGTAGGCGGGGCTGATGCGGATCAGCGACTTCATTTCGATGCCCTTGGCCGGGTTCTCGTCGGCCACCTTCTGGGCGATGAAGTTGTTCTCGGCGAACAGCGGCGCCTGGCCCGACAGGAAGGCCGAGATGGTCGAGGCCGTGTCTTCCAGGCGAATCAGCTTGGCGCCGGGCGCCAGCTCGCTCAGCGACAGGTCGGGCGTGGAGCCCTTGGGCACGGCCACGGTCTGGCCGGCCAGGTCGCTCACCTTGGCGAACTTGGGCGTGCCCTTGCCGCCATACACGCCCAGGTACACGGCCGCGTACGGCTTGGAGAAGGCGACCTGCTTGGCGCGCTCGGGCGAGCTGCCCAGCGCCGCGATCACCACGTCGACCTTGTTCGACAGCAGGTAGGGAATGCGGTTGGCGCCGGTCACCTGCTGCAGCTCGAGCTTCACGCCCATGGCCTTGGCCACGTTCTCGGCCAGTTCCACGTCCAGGCCGGTGGGCTTGCCGGCCGCGTCGGTGAAGCCCCAGGGGGCGGCGTCGATGGTCGTGGCGATGCGGATCGCGCCCTTGGCCTTGATGTCCGCGAGCTTGTCGGCGTGCGCGAGCAAGGGGGCGGCGCAGACCAGTGCGGCGGCGAACAGGGTTTTCATTTTGAACATGGAAGCTCCTTGGGGAAGACGAAAGAGATCAGACGACGGATTGGACAAACTGCTGGAACTCGGGGGTCTGCGGGCTGCCGAACATGCGCTCGGGCGTGCCGCGTTCCCAGATGCGGCCCTGGTTCATGAAGAGCACCTCGGAGGCCACGCGGCGCGCGAAGGCCATCTCGTGCGTGACGACCATCATGGTCATGCCGTCGCGCGCCAGGTCTTCCATCACGCGCAGCACTTCGCCGACCAGCTCGGGGTCGAGCGCGGAGGTGGCTTCGTCGAACAGCATCAGCTGCGGCGACATGGCCAGCGCCCGCGCGATGGCCACGCGCTGCTGCTGGCCGCCCGACAGCTGCGAGGGCATGGCGTCGAGCTTGTGGCCCAGGCCCACGCGCTCCAGCATGCGCTTGGCGAGGTCTCGGGCCTCGCCCTTGGCGATCTTCCTGGTGAGCACCGGCGCCAGCGTCACGTTGGCGGCGGCCGACAGATGCGGGAACAGGTTGAAGCTCTGGAACACCATGCCCACGCGGCGGCGCAGCAGGGCCAGGTCGGTGTCGGGCGACTGCACATCCACGCCGTCGACCACGATGCGGCCGGCGCTGATGGTCTCCAGCCCGTTCACGCAGCGCAGCAGCGTGCTTTTGCCCGAACCGCTGCGGCCCACGAGCGCCACGATGTCGCCCTTGGCGACTTCGGTGGACACGCCCCGCAATACATGGTTGTCGCCGAAGTGCTTTTCGACCGATTCAATGAGCACGAGCGACATTCATGCGTCCTTCCAGAGAGAGTGCCAGCCGGGCCAGCGGGTAGCAGATGGCGAAGTAGCACAGGGCCACGCCGCAGAAAACAGGCAGGTGCGCCAGCGTGGAGCCGGCCACGATCTGACCCGAGCGCGTGAGCTCGACCAGCCCGACGAGCGCGGCCAGCGAGGTGTTCTTGATGAGCTGCACCAGGTAGCTCACCGTCGGCCCCAGCGCCACGCGGAAAGCCTGCGGCCACACCACGTGCCGCATGACCTGCCAGCGGCGCAGGCCGACGCAGGAGGCGGCCTCCCACTGGCCCTTGGGCACCGATTCGATGGCGCCGCGCCAGATGTCGCCGAGGAACGCGCCGGCCGACAGCGAGAACGCCGCGGCCGCGGCCGTGAAGGCGTTGATCTCGATGCCCAGCAGCATCGGCACGCCGAAGTACAGCAGGAACAGCACGCCCAGCAGCGGCGTGCCCTGCACCAGTTCCACGTAGATGCGCGCCAGAACGCGCAGCCAGGGCTGCCGCGAAGTGCGCGCCACGGCCACGCCGAGCGCGATCACCGCGCCGATGACGAACGCGGTGAGGGCCAGCGCGGCGGTCCAGCGGATCGCGCCCAGGATGAGCCAGAGGTCGGCAATCGAAAGTCCGCGCATCTCAGCCCTCCTTGCCGAACAGGCGGCGTTGCACGAAGCCGAGGATCACGCGCAGCGCCTGCACCGCCACGAAATACATCGCGCAGATCACGAGGTAGACCTCGAAGCTGCGGAAGGTGCGCGAGTCGATGAAGCTGCCGGCATGGAAGATGTCTTCCACCCCGATCTGCGAGATGAGGCTGGTGCCGATCAGCGTGAGCACCATCTGGCTCGCGAGCGAGGGAAACACGTTGCGCAGCGCCGGCACGAAGAGCACGTGCACCAGCACCTGCCGCGGCCGCAGCCCGAGCGCGGCGCCGGCTTCCGACAGGCCGCGCGGCACCGACATCAGCCCCGAGCGGAATACCTCGACCATGTAGGCGCCGCAGTACAGCGCCAGCGAGATCACGCCCGCCACGGGCGCCTCCAGCCGGATGCCCAGGTTGGGCAGGCCGAAGTAGATGAGAAAGAGCTGCACCAGCGCCGGCGTGTTGCGGAAGAACTCCACGTACACCCGCGTCACGCCGCGCAGCGGCTTGCCGCCGTAGACCAGCGCGAGCGAGCCCGCCACGCCGATCGCCATGCCCAGCACGATGCTCGACGCGGCATAGCCCAGCGTGTGCAGCAGCCCTTCCACCAGTTGCCCGGTGTAGGGAGCGAGCGCGTCGAACTGGAACTGGTAGGCCATGGCTCAGTCCACTTCCAGGATGGCCTCGACCTCGACGGTCTGGTGGCCCGGCAGCGAACCCGCGCCGATGGCCGAGCGAGCGCCCCGCCCCACTTCGTCGCCGAACACATCGACGAACAGGTCGGAGCAGCCGTTGATGACTTTCGGGTGGTGCGCGAAGCCCGGCGAGGCATTCACGAAGGCCAGCAGCTTCACCACGCTGCGCACGCGCCCCAGGTCGCCCAGCGCGGCCTTGGCCACGGCCAGCAGATTCAGGCCGGTGAGGCGCGCATGGGCGTAGGCTGCCTCGATGCTCACTTCCTCGCCGACACGGCCCACATGCAGGTGCCCGTTCGCCTCCAGCGGGCCCTGGCCCGACAGGTACAACAAGGGGCCGGCGCGGCGCCAGGCCACGAAGTTGGCGACGGGCGCCGGGGGCGGCGGCAGGACCAGGCCGAGCGCT
The DNA here is from genome assembly GCF_022009635.1 of Variovorax paradoxus. NCBI lineage: Bacteria > Pseudomonadati > Pseudomonadota > Betaproteobacteria > Burkholderiales > Comamonadaceae > Variovorax > Variovorax paradoxus. Next base: position 3,942,736 of record NZ_CP091716.1, on the reverse strand, counting down.
GCGAGTCGCTCTTCGGGGCCGGGACTGGGGCTGGAGGCGAGAGCCGCCGGTGCCGTGGTGGAATCCAGGGTCATTGAGATCACTTCACCACGGCGCCGCGTGGGGGCAGCGCCGGGTCAACCTTTCGACGAAAATCAACAGCTTCGGACGGATTGGTCAACCAATCCGGAACCAGACAACGCAGCCTTATGTGACTGCGTAATGAATTCATTCTAAGATTCTTAATTGTGATTGGTCAACCATTTTGGCGAACTCTCTAACCATGGATGCAAAGCCCACTTCGCAGTCAGTTCAGCCGCTGCAGCCGCTGATCGACGTGACGGACCTGTCGGGCCGGATCGCCGCGCAGGACAAGGCCACCGCCTCGAAGGTCTACCGCGCCATCCTCCAGTCGATCCGCGACGGCGTGCTCAAGCCCGGCGACAAACTGCCCAACGAGCGCGACCTGTCGGAGCAGTTCAAGACCTCGCGCGGCACGGTGCGCCACGCGCTGGCCATGATGAGCGCGCAGGGCCTGCTGGAGCGCAAGGTCGGCAGCGGCACTTTCTTGGCCGAATCGCTGATGCAGTTGCTCAGCGAATCCGATCTGCCCGTGGCCGCGCACCACCGCGACGTGCCCACCTACACAGAGATCCTGGAAGGCCGGCTGCTGTTCGAGCCGGCCATGATGGCGCTGTCGGCCCAGCGCGCCGACGCCGACGACTTCGCGCTCATGCGCCACCACCTGGCCGTGGTGCGCGACGCCGACCAGTGGATCGCCTTCAAGGAAGGCATCTACGGCGTGCACCAGGCGATCTTCCGCGCCACGCGCAACCGCTTCCTGATGCAGGTGTTCGACGCCGTGGTGGCCGACCGCCGCGCGGTGCAGTACGACGGGCGCTCCAACCTCAACGGCCCGGTGGGCGCCATCGTGCGCGAGCAGACCTTGCGCGAGCTCACCGCCATCGTCGATGCGCTGCAGGCGCGCGACGCCAAGGCCGCGACCGCGCTGGCCGATGCGTACTTCACGCGCATCCTGGCGTCGCTCAGCGTCTACGGCTAGGCGCCGCGCTCCGATGATCCGCGCCATCCTGCGCTTTTCCGGCCGCCTGCTGCTGTCTCTGGCGGTGGCGCTGACGGCGCTGTGGGCCTGCCTGGCGCTCTGGTATCAGCTGCCCGGGCCCGCGTTCGTGAAGATAGGTGCCGGCGTGCTGTGGGCCGGTTTCGGCCTGGCCGCCATCGCGCTGCTGTGGCGCGGGCGGGCCGGGCGCGCCCTGCTCTCGTACACCGTGGGCTTCGCGATGCTGCTTGCATGGTGGGGCACCATCCTGCCCTCGCAGGACCGAGTGTGGGCCGACGACGTGTCTCGCCAGCTGCACGCACGCGTGGACGGCAGCATCGTCACCATGGAGAACGTGCGCAACTTCGAGTGGCGCAGCGACACCGACTACACGCAGCGCTGGGAAACCCGCCGCTACGACCTCGACCGGCTGCGCACGGTCGACGTGTCGCTCTCTTACTGGACCGGCCCGGCCATCGCGCACACGCTGGTGTCCTTCGGTTTCGACGACGGCAAGTTCGTCACCTTCTCCATCGAGATCCGCAAGGAGCGCGGCGAGAGCTTCTCTTCGATAGGCGGTTTCTTCAAGCAGTTCGAGACCGGCCTGGTCGCGGCCGACGAACATGACATCCTGCGCGTGCGCACCAATGCGCGCGGCGAAGACGTCTACATGTACCGCGTGCGCCTGCCGCAGCCCGAGATGCGCTCGCTGTTCCTCGCCTACCTGGGCGAGGCCGACGCGCTGGTGCGCGCGCCCAGCTTCTACAACACGCTCACGGCCAACTGCACCACCATCGTCTACGCGCTGGCCAAGCGCATCGTGCCCGGCCTGCCGATGGACTACCGGCTGCTCGCCTCGGGCTACCTGCCCGACTACCTTTACGACGTGGGCGGCCTCACGCCGGGCTACGACATGCAGGCGCTGCGCGCCGCCGGCCGCATCACCGACCGCGCCATCGCCGCCGACAAGACGCCCGACGCCGATTTCTCGCAGGCGATCCGGCAAGGCCTGCCGGGCGCGGAACCGAAAGCGGCGCCATGACGATCCGCTACCGCCAGCCCCTGTTCGCGGCGCTGCTGTGCGCCGCAGTGCTGGCAGCCGGCTGCGCGGGCGTGAAGGTCGGCTCCATCTCTCCGGCCGAATACCTCGCACAGCGCCGCGGCGACGTGCTCACCACCGGCAAGCTCAGCACCTCCGCGCAGGAAGTGCTGCGCGTGATCGGCTCCGACGCCGACCTCTGCCGCCGCGACGGCCAGGCCTGCCGCCAGGCCCTGGCCGACTCCGCGGGCATCACCGACGAGCAGCGGCTGTCGGCGCTGTCGGAAGTGTGGCTTCAGGTGGCGCTCTCGGCGGACAAAGGCGGCACGAGCGACGGGCCGTCCGCCGACAAGGCCATCGACGCATGGCTGGAAACCGCCCGCCACGCTTACGCCTACCTGTTCTTCACCGACCGCAATCCGCGCGACCGGGCTTTCGAAGACCGGCAGACGCAGGTGCGCGACTACTACAACTACGCGGTGCAGCAGGCCATCACCGGTCTTTACAGCAGCTACCAGAAGAACAGCCGGCGCGGGCGCGACACCACGCGCCCGCCCACGGTGCCTCAAGTGGGCGACTGGCACATCGACAGCGACGTGTCGGCAATGCAGCTGCCGCCCGGCGCGGGCCTGCCGCAAGAGCTGATTCCGGCCGCCTCGCTCACCTTCTCGGGCCTGCGCAACATCTACCGGCGCGACGGCTTCGGCGCCGAACTGGTGGCCGTGACCGACGAGCCCACCTACGGCGCCAACGCGCCGCCCTACCGCGAGACGCCCTTCCCCGCGCTTACCGCGGTGCTCAAGTTCGACGGCGCCGACCTGCGGCAGGTGATGTCCACGCGCAACCTGCGCATCGTGGTGTTCGACCCCTACCGCACATCGAGCGTGCAGTTGGGCGGGCAGGACATTCCGCTGGCCGCCAACTTCACATCGGGCTACGGACTTTGGCTCGCGCGCTCCGACTTCGCGCTGCAGGCGCTGCGCAGCCTGTTCGGCAGCGCCGACGGGCTCACCAAGCCGCGCATCTACCTGATGCAGCCCTACGACCCGAACCGCCGCACCATCATCATGCTGCACGGCCTGGCCAGCAGCCCCGAGGCGTGGATCAACGTGGCCAACGAAGTGCTGGGCGACGAGACCTTGCGCCGCAGCTACCAGGTCTGGCAGGTGTACTACCCGACCAATGCGCCGCTGCCCCTGAACAACCTGGCCATCCGCGAGGCGGTCGAGCAGACCATTGCGCACTTCGACCCCACGGGCAAGGCACGCGCGTCCAACGACATCACGCTGATCGGCCACAGCATGGGCGGCGTGCTGTCGCGGCTGATGGTGTCGTCGTCGGAAGACAAGCTGTGGGATGCCCTGCTCGCCAGCTACCCGATGCAGGGCGCGCAGCAGCAGCGCATCGAGAAACGGCTCGCGCCCTACCTGCGCTTCGAGCCGTTGCCGCAGGTCAGCGACGCCATCTTCATCGCGTCGCCGCACCGCGGCACCGACTTTGCCAACAACCGCATTTCGCGCTGGGTGGCCAACCTCATCACGCTGCCGGTCACCATGCTGGGGCAGCTGAGCGACATCTCGCGCGAGCTGATCCGCATCGCGCCGGGCAAGCAGGACCTGGGGCCGCTGCGCATTCCGAACAGCATCGACAACCTCAGCGACCGCGATCCCTTCGTGCGCCTGTCGTCGGGCCTGCCGATGAATCCGCGCGTGCGCTTTCATTCGATCATCGGCAACGACACGCCGGGCGTGGCGCTCGCGCTGTCGAGCGACGGCATCGTGCCGTATGAAAGCGCGCACCTCGATGGCGCGGCGTCGGAGCTGGTGATTCCGTCGCAGCACAGCGTGCAGGAGAACCCGCTGGCCATCCTGGAGATACGGCGGATTCTCAAGGAGCAGTTGCGCATGGAGTCCGCACCCGCACGCTGATTGCGTGCTCCTCGCTGATTGCGCGCGGATGTGATGCGGAACACATCCGCGCCGCGAAACAGGCTGCGCGCGGCGGCCTTAGTTAATACGATCGGCTTCGCTTCGACAGATGCGTGAACCGGATTGCGGCTCACCACTCGCGTCGAGGCGAATCGCTTCAAGATGCCGCCCTCTCCTTCCTTCGAAACTGTTGTCGCACACAGGCCGCCGCCACCGGAACTCCATCTGGTGACGGGCCACGACGAACCCGATGCGCGCACCGCCAGCGCGGCTGCGGTGGCGAGTGCGTTGTGCCATCTGTTCACGAAGGCCAGCGAGTCGGAACTCGCATCGTTGCTGCGCTCCATCGAACAGGGCGACGCCTCGGCCGCGGCGCGGCTGGCGCACGAGATCCTCAGGCCCATCGCGTTTCCGGCGCAGTCACCGCCCGCCACGGTGGATGCCGACGTCGAAGCCATGCAGCACTTCATGCCCGTGGAAGCGAACGCGCTGTTGTCCTCGCGCGAACTCAAGGTGCTGTGGCTCATCTCGCGCGGCTGGAGCAACCGCGAGATCGCCGAAGCCACGCACCGTTCCATCAACACCATCGAGGCACAGCTCAAGAGCCTGTACCGCAAGCTCAGTGTGAAGTCGCGCACCCAGGCAGTCCGCGAGGCCATGAAGCAGGGCCTGCTGATCTGGCGCTCCAGCAGCGGCGACCCGTCGGCGATGGCGATGAACGACGCGGTCGTGAAAGACACCGAGCACAGTCCGCTCGGCCTGCGGGCCTGAGCCACCTTCCCTGACATCGTCGTGCGCGCGGACCGCCTCCGCATGCGCATGACCGCGTGACGAACGCCAGCAGCACCTGAAGCTGCGGCGGCAACCCCACTTCCCCCATCGACACCAGCCGGCCTACGCCGGCTGTTCGTCTTGCATTTCGGTCGCCCTTGGCCGCCCCTCGGGTTTGTCCCGGTCTCGAAAACTTTACCAGTCTTAAAAAAGATACTAATATCAAAACCTGAACAAACCCCAGTCGCGGACTTCACCGCGCACAGCCTGGAGACCACGACGTGGAAGCAAGAGTGAACAACGCGGCGCCCATTGCCGGCAACGCCGCCACGGCCGACGGCAAGGACAAGGTGACCGGCTACAGCTGGAAGGCCCTGGCCGGCTCGGCCGTCGGGTATGCGATGGACGGCTTCGACCTGCTGATCCTCGGCTTCATGCTCACCGCCATCTCGGCAGACCTGCACCTCACGCCGGGCCAGGCCGGCTCGCTGGTCACATGGACGCTCGTGGGCGCCGTGGCCGGCGGCATCGTCTTCGGCTCGCTGTCCGACTACTACGGCCGCATCCGCGTGCTGACCTGGACCATCGTGATGTTCGCGGTGTTCACCGGCCTTTGCGCCTTCGCGCAGGGTTACTGGGACCTGCTGGCCTACCGCACGCTCGCGGGCATCGGGCTGGGCGGCGAGTTCGGCATCGGCATGGCGCTGGCCGCCGAGGCCTGGCCCGCGAAGCACCGGGCGCGCGTGTCCTCCTACGTGGCGCTGGGCTGGCAGACCGGTGTGCTGGGCGCGGCCCTCCTGACGCCGCTGCTTCTTCCGCACATCGGGTGGCGCGGCATGTTCCTGATCGGCGTCATCCCGGCCGTGGTGGCCTGGGTCATCCGCAACAAGCTGCACGAGCCCGAGGTGTTCGTGCGCCGTCCGGCGGCCAAGGGCTCGAAGCTCAAGGCGTTCAAGCTGCTTGTGAAAGATGGCCGCACCGCGCGCACCAGCCTTGGTCTCGTCACGCTTTGCGGAGTCCAGAACTTCGGTTACTACGGCATCATGATCTGGATGCCGAGCTTCCTCGCGAACAAGCTCGGCTTCAATCTCACCAAGTCGGCGCTGTGGACCTCGGTGACCATCCTCGGGATGATGCTGGGCATCTTCGTGTTCGGCCAACTCGCCGACCGCATCGGCCGCAAGCCCAGCTTCCTGCTGTTCCAGGCCGGCGCCGTGGCCATGGTGCTCACGTACTCTCAGCTCTCCGACCCGGTGTCGATGCTCTGGGCCGGAGCGGTGATGGGCATGTTCGTAAACGGCATGCTCGGCGGCTACGGCGCGCTGATGTCCGAGGCCTACCCGACCGAGGCGCGCGCCACCGCGCAGAACGTGCTCTTCAACATCGGCCGCGGCATCGGTGGCTTCGGCCCCGTGGTGGTCGGCGCGCTGGCCACGGCCTATTCCTTCCAGGTGGCCATTGCGCTGCTCGCGGCCATCTATGTGCTCGACATGCTCGCCACCCTCTTCCTGATTCCCGAACTCAAGGGCAAGGAACTCGAATGAACTTCGCACTTTCCCTTGCCATGGAGCAGACACCCGCGTGCTTCCAGCGCAACGCCGAGACCGTGGCCTCGCACCGCTGCGAGGTGACAGAGCACCGCTGGGTGAACGACCGCTACCGCTACCTGCGCCTGTCGGCGGGTGCCGACCTGGCCGGCACCACGAAGCCCGGCCAGTTCTACCAGTTGCGCTGCCCGCAGACGCAAGACTCGCAGCCCTTCCTGCTGCGCCCCATGAGCGTGTACGGCATGGGGCCCGAGGCAGGCGCCATCGAGTTCCTCTACAACGTCACCGGTGCCGGCACCCGCGCGCTGGCCAGCCTGGAGGTCGGCGGCCACATGGACATCGTCGGCCCGCTCGGCAACACCTTCGCGATGGAGCCGGACTTCGAGCGCATCCTCGTGGTAGCGCGTGGCGTGGGCCTGGCCACCATGGCTCCGCTGCTGCAGCAGGCCGCGAAGGCCGGCGTGAAGATCACCGCCGTCATGTCGGCTCGCGCGCCCAAGGACCTGATGCGCGACGAGTTCCTGCGCGGCATCGACGCCGACGTGCATTGCGTGTACGACAGCGACGGCAGTTCGTCGGTCGAGGCCATGGACGTGCTGCTGCGCCGCCTGCTCGACGCGGCCCGCCACGACGTGGTCTACACCTGCGGCTCGCATCGCATCCTGATGCTGCTGCAGCGCGTGCTCGAGGACTACCCGCACACCCGCGGCGAGGTCGCCATGGAGCAGCGCATGGCCTGCGGCATGGGGGTGTGCTTGTCTTGCGTGCGGCTGTTCGACAAGGACGGCGACAAGCAATTCCTTCGCGTCTGCCGCGAAGGCCCGGTGTTTTCCATTCGCGACGTCGTCGGGGAGGTGGAGTTTGGCTGATCTCAACATCCGCATCGGCGAGCTGGAGCTGCGCAATCCGGTGATGCCGGCCTCGGGCTGCTTCGCCATCGAGTACAGCGAAGCGCTCGACCTCAACCGGCTCGGCGCGCTGGTGGTCAAGAGCGTGTCGCCCGTGAGCCGTGCCGGCAACCCCACGCCGCGCGTCGCCGAGGCGCACGCCGGCATGCTCAATTCGATCGGCATTCCGAGCAAGGGCCTCGACTACTACCGCCGCGAGGTGCTGCCGGCCTACACCGGCTTCGACACGCCCGTGGTGGTGTCGATCTCGGCCGACACGGTGGACGAGTTCGCCGAGGCCGTGGCCGAGATGTCGCTGCCCGAAGTCGCCGTGATCGAGGCCAACATTTCGTGTCCGAACCTGGAAGCCGACGGCATGGCCTTCGCGATGACGCCCGAGACCACCTACAAGGTGGTGAGCGCCATCCGCCGCAAGACCCGTCACCCGTTCTGGGCCAAGCTCACGCCGAATGCCTCGCACATTGCCGCCGTGGCCAAGGCGGCCGAAGAAGCCGGTGCCGATGCACTCGTCATGGGCAACACCGTGCTCGGCATGGCGATCGACGTGCGCACGCGCAAGCCCAGGCTCGGCAACGTGATGGGCGGCCTGTCGGGCCCGGCCATCAAGCCGATTGCGCTGCGCATGGTGCACCAGTGCTATCGCAGCGTGCGCATTCCCGTCATCGGCTGCGGCGGCATCTGCAGCGCTGACGACGCGGTGGAATTCATGCTGGCCGGCGCGAGCGCAGTGCAGGTGGGCACAGCGTCTTTTATCGACCCTGGCGTGATGCAGAAGATCATCGACGGGCTGGAAGCCTATTGCCGCGAGATGGGCGTGGCGCATGTGCGCGACCTCACCGGCCAGGTGAAGCTCGACCGTCAGTTGTCGGACCGCTGGCTGCGCTTTGCGCAGCAGTCGGGGTGAATCGCGGCCCGTTTTCATGACGACCACTCACATGGACCTTCTTGCACTGCGCCCGCTCGCCGAGCAACTGTTCGACGAGGTGCGCGCCCTGTCTTTCGACGGCGTGGGCGTCACGCGCGAAAGCTACGGACGCGGCGAATCGGCAACGGCCGAATACCTGCGCGATTTCGCACGCGCCCAGGGGCTGGAAGCCGAGCCGGACCGGGCCGCGAATCTCGTGTTCCGGCTGCCCGGCACGGCGCCGGACGCGCCCGTCGCATGGACCGGATCGCATATCGACTCGGTCCCGCAGGGCGGCAACTTCGACGGACTGGCCGGCGTGGTCGCGGGCCTGCTGTGCCTGGTGGCCCGCAAGCGCGAAGGCCACGCGGCCGCGCTGCCGCTGGAGGTGCTGGCATTTCGCGGCGAGGAAAGCGCATGGTTCGGCAAGGCCTACATGGGCTCGGGCGCGCTGTTCGGAAAGATCGGCCAGGCGGACCTCGAACTCAGGCAGCGCGACACAGGCGAGACCATGGCCGAGTGCATGCGCAAGGCCGGTGCCGACGTGGAAGCCATCCGCTCGCAGCAGCCCCTGTTCGCCCAGTCGCGCGTCAAGGCATACCTGGAACTGCACATCGAACAGGGCCCCGTGATGATCGCGAGGCAATTGCCGCTGGCCGTGGTCTCGGGCATCCGTGGCAACGTGCGGCACAACCGCATCGTCTGCACCGGCGATGCCCAGCACTCGGGCGTGGTGCCGCGATGGCTGCGCCACGATGCGATGTTCGCGGTGGCCGACCTCATCATGCGCATCGACGAGCATTGGCGTGCGTTGCTGGAGCGCGGCACCGACCTGGTGGTGACCACCGGCATCGTGCAGACCAACGCGGCCGAGCATTCGATTTCCCGCATCCCGGGGCATGTGAGCTTCAGCCTCGAAGCCCGAAGCAAGAGCGCCGACGCCCTGGAGGCGTTCTACAGGTTGATGCGCGCCGAGTGCGCCGCCATCGAGCGCGAGCGCGGCGTTCGATTCGAATTCGACCGCCGCCTGACGAGCGACCCGGCCACGATGAACGAACGCATCCGCGGCGTGCTTTCCAGGGCGTGTGCGGATCTCGACGTGCCGTTCGAGGTCATTCCCAGCGGCGCGGGGCACGACGCATCGCTGTTTGCCAACGCCGGCATTCCGGCCGGCATGCTGTTCGTGCGCAACCAGAACGGTTCGCACAATCCGCACGAGGCCATGGACATCGGCGACTTCATGCTGGGCGCCCAGGCACTCAGCGACGCCTTCCTGCAGCTGGATTACCCGTCATGAACCAGATGACTTCCGCCAGCTCGATCACCATCCGCCGTCCCGACGACTGGCATCTTCACCTGCGCGACGGGCAGATGCTGCGCACGGTGCTGGGCCACACCACCCGACAGTTCGCGCGTGCCATCGTCATGCCGAACCTGAAGACGCCGGTCACCACCGTGGCGCAAGCGCGCGCGTATCGCGAACGAATCATGGCCGCGCTGCCGCCTGGCGCGCACTTCACACCGCTCATGACCGCCTACCTCTGCGACGGCACGCCGCCCGACGAACTGCGGCGGGGTTTCGACGAAGGCGTGTTCACCGCGGTCAAGCTGTATCCGGCCGGCGCGACCACGCATTCGGAATTCGGCGTCACCTCCACGGCCAGGGTCGCGAAGGCGCTGGAAACGATGCAGGCCATCGGCATGCCGCTGCTGGTGCATGGCGAGAGCACCGACCCAGACGTCGACATCTTCGACCGCGAGGCCGCTTTCATCGACCGCACGCTGCGTCCGCTGCTGGCGGACTTTCCGGCGCTCAAGGTGGTAATGGAGCACATCACCACCGAAGAGGCTGCGGACTTCGTCTCGTCCGACGCCAGCGGCAGGCTGGGCGCGACGCTCACGCCGCAGCACCTGATGTTCAACCGCAACGCCATCTTTACCGGTGGCATCCGGCCGCACCTGTATTGCCTGCCGGTGCTCAAGCGCGAGCGCCATCGGCTGGCGCTGCGCCGGGTGTCCACTTCGGGGGATGCACGCTTTTTTCTCGGCACCGATTCGGCGCCGCATCTGCGCATGCTGAAGGAGGCAGGCTGCGGTTGCGCCGGCATCTTCAATGCGCCCGTCGCGCTGCAGAGCTATCTCACCGTCTTCGAGGAGGAAAAGGCGCTCGAGCGCTTCGAGGCTTTCGCCAGCGTGAACGGCGCGCGTTTCTATGGCCTGCCGCTCAACGAGGGCACCGTCACCTTGCACAGGACGCCGATGGACGTGCCCGAGAACGTCGAACTGCTCGATGGCGCCGCCGTGCACCCCTTTCTCGGCGGGAGCACCCTGCCCTGGTCGCTATAGTGTCTTTTTCGATCCCCGAGCAGGAAAAAGAGATGGCTGCAGAACCACCCGAGGCATTCAGGACGTCCATCGACTACGCCGCGCTGGGCGACCGCCTGCGGGCCTACCGCATCGGTGCGTCGCTGCTGGCGGAGGACGTGGCCGAGCAGCTGGGCATTTCGCGTGCGGTGGTCTACCGCATGGAGAAAGGCGAGATCGTCAAGATCGAAACGCTGGAGCGGCTCGCCGCGCTGCTCGACACCTCGCTCGCGTCGCTGCTAGGCGTGGAGGTCGAGTACTACGGCACCGCGCTGGGCCTGTTCGAGCGCATGCGCCAGCTGGAGGAAAACTCCGACCGCATCCTCGCGCACTTCGAGCCCATCTCGCTGCTGCTGACCTCCGACGACTACCTGCCGCACCTGCGCGAAATGCTGATGGAGGCCTCTCCGCGCGCGCCCGGCAAGGGCCCGAAGGCTTCCGACATCGACAAGATGCTGCAGATCATGGCGGAGCGAAAGGCCTTCTTCGAAAAGCGCAAGCCGCAGATCGTCAGCCTGATCGGCCTGCGCGAGCTGGAGCGCTTCGTGCACACCGGGCTCGTGGGCCGGGTGGACTTGCCCGAGAAGGTCCGCGCCCAGCGCGTGCAGGCCGCGCGCCGCGAGGTGCTTCGCATCGCCGAGCTGATGGACAGCGAACCTTTCCATGTGCAGATCGGCCTGATCGACGACGCCATGCCGGCTTCGACCTTCCAGCTGTTCTCCGGGCCCCGGCACGCGGTGCTGGCGGTTAGCCCGTTCCGGCTCGGCGAGCTGCCCAACGTGCGCAACGGCATCGCCACCGTGACGGCTTCGCCCGAAGCCGTGCGCATGCACGAGGACATGATCGCCCGGCTCTGGAAGAGCGCCTACAAGGGCCGCACCGGCGCGCAGCATCTGCGCAAGCTGCTGGAGCGCATTCATTGACTGAAGCATCGACGAGCGTCGACATGAGAAACGGAGCTGCCTTGTCCACTTCCATTGCCCATGGCGTGGCCGCCGGCCTCATCGACGCGGGCTGCGTCGGCGTGCGCACCGACGAGCCTTACCGCCTGCCCTCTGGCTGGGCCAGCCCGGTCTACATGGACTGCCGCCGGCTCATCTCGTTTCCGGCGCTGCGCCGCGATCTCGTGGCGCGTGGCATCGCCCTGCTCGCCTCGCGCGGCGCCATCGACGGACTGGCTTCGGTGGCCGGGGGCGAAGCCAGCGGCATCGCGCTGGCCGCGTGGCTGGCCGAAGCGCTCGACCTGCCGCTGCAGTACGTGCGCAAGCGCGGCGCGGGCCAAGGCCAGGTCGAGGGCGTGGTGCAGCCCGGCGGCAGGGTGCTGCTGGTCGACGACCTCATGGCCGCAGGGAACTCCAAGCTGCGCTTCTGCCAGGCACTGGCCGAGGCAGGCGCACGCGTGGCCGACATCTTCGTGGTCTTCGACTACGGCACCTTTCCGACCGCGCAGCTGCTGGCCCCGCTCGGCGTACGGGTGCACGCGCTGGCCACTTGGCACGACGTGCTCGCCGTGGCGCGCGAGCGCGGCGACTTCGGCGCCGCCGCGCTCGGCGAACTGCAGGACTTCCTGGCCGACCCCGCGGGCTGGTCGCAGGCGCACGGCGGCCTGCGCGCGCCCCTTCAAGCCTAGACAGACACACAGACTCACAGGAGATCGACACATGGCATTCCAGGACATCGCACAGCGTTTCGACAGCGCTCCCTCGGGCACCGACGCCTTCAAGTCGTTCTACAAGGACGCCTTCGCGCTCATGAAGACCGACCCCGACAACGCCGGCCTCTACTTCGTGGTCGGCATCGCAGCGCAGTCGTATGTGCGCACCTACGAAGACCAGGGCATCAGCGGCGACTTCGCGGATGCCGCCAAGGCCACGCTGTCGGGCTTCAACGCCAGGCTGGTCGAGGCGCTGGCATTGGAGCCGCAGAAGCGGTTGCAACTGCTGGGCGAAGTGGCCATTGCTTACGAGTGGGACGTGCACGATTTCTGAGCACGGCCGCATGTGCTCCACGCCGGGGCGCTGCGCTAAGATGCGGGCCGCGGTTGCAAGCCGCGCCCGGACCCGCGGGAAGGGTTGAACCCACTTGCCTTCATGTGTTGCTGATTCATTCATCAGCCTTTTGTGCAGCCGGAATTGCGGGTCCTCGGCGTCTGTTGCACGGAGGTTTTCATGAAGCGCATTCCCGCACGGCCCGACCTGGGCCATCTGAAGAAGCAAGCCAAGGAGCTGCTTGCTTTCTACCGGGCCAACGACCCCACCGCCACCATCCGATTCCGCGATGCCCTGCCGGCCGCCGCCGGCAAGAGCGATGCCGCGATCGCATCGCTCGGCCTGCGGCTGCACGATGCGCAGTCGTGCATTGCGCGCGAATACGGTTTCGCCTCATGGGCCGATCTGCAGGGCTTCGTGCTCGCGCGCAGGGCGCAGGCGGACGATCCGGCCAACACCGTGCTGCACTGGCTGCGCTGCGTGTATGCGGGCGACATCGCCGGCGGCACGGACCGTTCCAGGCCCTCGGTCGCCGTTCGGCTGCTGGAAGAAAGCCCCGGTCTGCTGGGCGCTGATCCTTACCTGGCCTGCGCCGTCGGCGACGAAGCCACTTTGCGCCAGGCGACGGCGCAAGACCCGGGCTGGATCCGTCGGCCGGGCGGCCCGCTCGAGTTGCCGCCCCTGGTCGCTGTCACGCATTCCGGTCTGCTGAAGCTGCCGGCTTACCGCGAAGGCCTGCTGGCCTGCGCCAGGTTCCTGCTCCAAGCCGGCGCCGATGCCAACCAGTCGGTCGGCAACCGCTGGCCGCCGGCATCGCTCGAAGCGCCGGACGAGGACGAGCGCCTCTCCGCGCTTTATGGCGCCGCCGGCCAGAACCACGACGCCGAACTCACGCGGCTGCTGCTGCAGGCCGGTGCCGACCCGAACGACAACGAATCGCTCTACCACTCGCTGGAAAGCGTGGCCTGCGTCGAGCTGCTGCTGAAGGCCGGCGCGCGCGTCACCGGCTCGAATGCACTCTATCGCGTGCTCGACCTCGATGCGCTCGAAGCGCTGCGGCTGCTGCTCGCCCATGGCGGCGACGCCAACGAACCTGCTCGCAGCTCGCCCACGTCCGAATGGGGCACGCCGCTGCTGTGGGCCATCAGGCGCCGGCGCTCTCCTGCGCACATCGAAACCCTGCTGGCCGCCGGCGCGAACCCTTCGGCCACCACGCCGGACGGAACCAGCAGCTGCACCTTGGCCCTGCGCTTCGGGCTTACCGAGGTCGCGCAACTGCTGCAACACGCAGGCGGCGGCTCGATGCTGTCCGAGACCGAAGCCTTCGTCGCCGCCTGTGCGCGGGTCGACGAGGCGAGCGCGCGACGGATGCTTGGCAAGAACCCGAAGCTCATCGGCATGCTGTCCGAAACCCAGCTTCGGCTGCTGCCCGAACTCGCCGCCGAGGGCTGCGACGATGCGGTGAAGCTCATGGTCGAACTCGGTTGGCCCGTTGCCGTGCGCGCCGGCGACTGGAACGCCTCGGCCCTCAACCATGCCGTGTTCCGGGGCGATGCCGCCCTCGCCCGCTTCATGCTCGAACACGGCGCGAGCTGGCAGGAGCGCCACGGCTTCGACGACAACGCATGCGGCTCGCTGTCATGGGCCTCGGTCAACGAGCCGGTCGAAAATGGCGACTGGCTCGGCTGCGCCGAAGCGCTGGTCGCGCATGGCATGCCCACGGCAACGCCCGACCCTGCGGGCACGAACGGCGTGCTGATCGGTCAACAGCGCTATGGGTTCTCGGAAGAGGTCACGGACTATCTGCTCGGCGCGCCGCAGGGGTAAAAAAAAGCGGGCCTCGCGAGCCCGCCTCAAAAGTCGCCCACCGGGCAGCAATAAACACAGCCCGGCTCCGACTCACCTCGAACTCATTCCGGTCTTCCTCTCCCCTCTTTTCCTGCGCAAATTCTCTCGGGCATCGCATGCGCCGTTTGCGCTGAATTCCTCTATCGATATCTGGTGAACGCGCAATGGCGCGGGCTCACCACGAATGCGGCAGCAGCCTCAGCACCGTCGCCGCATGCAGCCGACGCAGCACTCTTGCCGGCACGTAGCCATGGGGCGCGCGGCGGGCCGCCTCATGGGCTGAGCGCGGCGGCACGCGCCAGGCCCGTGCCGTGAGATCCAGAACGTGGCGCGCCTGGGCGGCCGGGGAAACATAGTGGGTGCGCAGTTGCATGGCAGGCAATGAATCGAATGAACGCTTTGCCCGATTCTGCAAAGCGCACGCGCTTTTGCCAAAGACGGATTCCAAGTTACCTGATGCGATCCGCGATTCGAGACCGCGGCCGCCGCGCTATCAGGCGAAATCGGTCGACGGCTTTTCCCAGAGGTTCACGCCGCCTTCGACTGCGTACTTGTCGATCTCGGCCAGTTCCTCGGCGCTCAGCGGTGCATGCGCGAGCGCAGCCACGTTGTCGACGATCTGTTCCGGCCGGCTCGCGCCGATCAGCGCGGAGCTGACGCGCGGGTCGCGCAAGGTCCACGTCAATGCAAGCTGGGCCAGCGTCTGGCCGCGGCGCTGCGCGATCTTGTTCAACGCACGGGCGCGCTCGACGTTTGCCTCGGACAGGTGCTCCTGCTTGAGCGAACCACCGCCCGGCCGGTTGATGCGTGCATCGGCCGGAATGCCGTTCAGGTACTTGTCGGTCAGCAGGCCCTGCGCCAGCGGCGTGAACGCGATGACGCCCGCGCCCAGTTCGTCGGTGGCGTTGAGCAGGTCTTTTTCGATCCAGCGGTTGAACAGGTTGTAGGCCGGCTGATGGATCAGCAGCGGCACCTTCCATTCGCGCAGCAACGCCGCGATTTCGCGGGTCTTGCCTGCGGAGTAGGAAGAAATGCCGATGTACAGCGCCTTGCCCTGCTGCACGGCCTGGGCGAGCGCGGAGGCGGTTTCTTCCAGCGGGGTGTCGGGGTCGAAGCGGTGCGAATAGAAGATGTCGACGTAGTCCAGGCCGAGCCGCTGCAGGCTCTGGTCGAGGCTCGCGAGCACGTATTTGCGCGAGCCGCCGCCTTTGCCGTAAGGGCCGGGCCACATGTCCCAGCCGGCCTTGCTGGAGATGATGAGTTCGTCGCGGTAGTGCTTGAAATCTTCGCGCAGGACCCGGCCGAAGTTGCTCTCGGCGCTGCCGTACGGCGGGCCGTAGTTGTTGGCCAGGTCGAAGTGGTTGATGCCCAGGTCGAAGGCCGTGCGCAGCAACTGGCGCTGCGTGGCGATGGAGGTGGTGTCTCCGAAGTTGTGCCAGAGGCCGAGCGAGATGGCTGGCAGCACGAGCCCGCTGCGGCCGACGCGGCGGTAGGGAAGCGCGTCGTAGCGATGCGAAGAAGCGAGGTAGGTCATGAGGATTTCCACGCGATGAATGAACGATGAGGAAGGGCACGCATGAGCGCACCGCGCAACCATACTGCGGCGCGCGTGACCGTGCTGGTAGGCGGTTTGCCCGAAATCGGCCCGAGCCGCTCAGGCCTCGGGCGCGCGCCACTGCGCGAGCGCGAAGTCTCGGCTCACGAGGTTTTCGGCCAGCAGGAACTTCTTGACCTCGTCGAGCAGCGCCAGCCCTTCGGCAGGGTATGCGGCTTCGGGAAACTGCGACAGCGGATGCGAGACCTTGACGACATCGAGCGGAAAGCCGCTGACCTCGGCATGAAAGGCGTAGTAGGCCGCGTTGTCGCGCCGGATCTCCTGCAGCGCGGTGCGGCGCGCGCGGGTCCATGCGGCGGGCACGCCCGGCGCGGCCGCGAGCAGCTTGCTGGAAGCGACGATCACCGAAGTGCCGCGCAGCGTCGGATGCTGCTCGGCCTCGTCGATCACCGGATAGCCGCGCGAAGCCAGCAGCGGCCCCACGTCGATCTGTGCAGCGAAGGCCGCGATGGAGCCCTGGTCCAGCGCGGCCTCGCCGTCGCGCGGGAACATGTGGATCACCTTGACGGACTTCTGCAGCCCGTGTTCCTTGAGCAGGCCCAGCACATAGCGGTGCATGTAGGAGCCGCGCGCCACGCCGATGGACTTGCCGTCCAGTTCCTTCACGCTGCGCGCGCCATTGCGGGGCGTGAGCAGCCACACGTTCATGCCGACCGCGTCGAAGCCGATGAGCTGGCTTTCCAGACCGCGCGAGCGCGCGACGATGGCGGGCGTGTCGCCGTAGATGCCCACATCGAGCGCGCCCGAGATGAAGGCCTCGTTGAGGTCGGGCCCGTTCGGGAAGTTGCGCGTGGTCACGTCGCTGAAGCCCAGCGCCGCGAGTTCGCGCTGAAGGTGGCCCTGGCGCAAGGCCCAGCCTGTGGCGTTCGCGGGCTTCTTGCCCGGGCCGATGTAGCCCAGGCGCAGCACCTGGCCGCTGCCTTGGGCGATGGAGAAAAGAGGCAAGGCGCTGGCGCCTGCCACCGCAATGGCGCCGCGCAACAACCTGCGGCGGCCGGACTGATCGGTCATCGAAAACTCACAACAAGGGAAAGGAAAAAGGTGGTTCAGTGCGCGCGGCCAAGCAGCTCGAAGCTCGCATCGGCGGAGGCCGTCGACTGGCGTCCCCTGCCCCATCCGACGGCGCTGCGGTAGCTGCCCATCAATGCTTCGGCTGCGGCATCGCGCTCCTCGGCGGTGGCGCCCCGGTCGGCAATCGGCGCGACGTACAGCGCGTCTTCGGGGCAGTAAAGCTCGCACATGAAGCAGGTCTGGCAATCGTCCTGCCGGGCGATGCGCGGCGGCGCGCCGGGCACGGCCTCGAACACGTTGGTCGGGCAGGCATTGACACAGATGTTGCAGGCGGTGCAGCGCTCGGCGCTCACGACTTCGATCATGCGGTGGCCTCCTGCACGGCCTGGCGTTGCACCCACACTTCGTCGAGCCCGCCGCTGAGCAGGCGATGGCGCTGCGCGGGGTCGAGCACGCCGTGCTCGCGGCGCCGGTGCATGCCGCGCGTCTCGGTGCGCTGCAGCGCGCTGCGGTACATCCAGCGCGAAGTGGCCAGCATGGCCGCGGCCTCGCGGGCGCGCACCGCCTCAGCGGCCGTGGCGGCGGGCGCGCTGGTGCGCAGCCGCGCCCACAATGCATCGAGCCGGCCGAGCGAGTCGCGCAATGCATCGCCTTCGCGGAACCAGTTGCGCTCGTAGGGGAAGACTTCGGCCTGCACCGCGCGGATCACCTCCGCGCTGTCGAACTGCGAGGCTCCGCGCGTCGAAAGCGCAACACCGCCCGCGCGCAACGCGGTGCGCTGCGACAGCCTGGCGCGCGCATCGCGCCCGAAGGCGGCCGCGCCCGCGCCGGCCCAGAAGCCCGACGACAGCGCCCAGGCTGCGTTGTGGCTGCCGCCGCCGGTGAACCCGCCGCAGATCAGCTCGCGCGTGGCTGCGTCGCCCGCCGCATAGAGGCCGGGCACCGAAGTCGCGCAGGAATCGTCGACCAGGTGCAGCCCGCCGGTGCCGCGCACCGTGCCTTCGAGCCGCAGCGTCACGGGGAAATGCTGCGTGAACGGGTCGATGCCCTGCCGGTCGAACGACACGAAGAAATTGGGTTGCGCGGTGCGCATCCACGCGCGGATCTGCGCGTCGGCGCGGTCGAGGCAGGCGAACACCGGCTGCGACTGCAGCGTCTGCGCGATCACCCCGCGCCCCTTGGACGAACCCGCGCCCTCGATGGCCACGCCGTCGGCCGTGTAGAAGGTCGCCCAGTTGTAGAACAGCGACTTGGTGACCGACGAAAACGCCGGCCCCAGCCCATAGGCGTTGGAGAACTCCATGCCCGACAGCGCGGCGCCCGCTTCGGCCGCCATCAGCTGGCCATCGCCGGTGAGCACGTTGCAGCCCAGCGCGCGGCTCAGGAAAGCGCAGCCGCCCGTGGCGATGACCACCGCGCCGGTGCGCGCCACCCAGGTGTCGCCGGTCTGGCGGTTCACGCCGGTGGCGCCGCAGACGGTGCCGTGCTCGTCCACCAGCAGCTCGAGCGCCGGGCTGTGGTCGAGGATGCGCGCGCCCGACTCTTTCACTCGCTTGCGCATCAGGCGCATGTATTCGGGGCCCTGCAGCGAAGTGCAGCGCAGCGTGCCCTGGTCGTCGGCCGGGAACGGATAGCCCCAGTCCTTGAGCCGCTCGACGTTGTCCCAGGTCTGGGCGAGCACGCGGTCCATCCACGCATGCTCGGCGAGCTGGCCGCCCATGGCGTAGCGGCTGGCCTTGGCCTCCTCGCGCGCCTTGCCGTCGGGCGACACATGCCAGAGCCCGGTACCCGAAGGCGCGGTGGCGCCCGATGTGCCGCAGAAGCCCTTGTCCGCCAGCAGCACGCGCGCGCCCTGCGCCGCCGCGCTCACCGCCGCCCAGGCGCCGGCCGGTCCGCCGCCGATCACCAGCACGTCGGCCTGGTGCTGGATGGCACCGTCGGTGCCCGACAGAGCCTGTCTCTCGAAATCTTCTCTCGCGCCCATGGTCGCTTGCCCCGCAAATGCAAAGGGAGTGACCGTATCAACGAGGGGCGCGGGGCACAAAGAAGGAAAGTGCGCATCGATATGCGGCAGCCGGGGATGGGCAGAATGCCGCCTCCGCCACACACATCGGAGCCCGGCCGCCATGAACATCACGTTTTCGACACCCACCGACGAAGAGCTCCGCTCGGGCGAACTCGGCCGCAAGCTGCGCCATTTCAACTACGGCTTCGTCGGCGAGTACCCCGAGCAGCAGTACGTGCGCATCAACGCGCGGGACGAGTCCGGCAAGCTCGTCGGCGGGCTGCGCGCCTATGTGTTTCTGTATTGGCTCGACATCGACGTGCTGTTCGTCGAGGAAGACATGCGCGGCACCGGCCTGGGCAGCCGGCTGCTGGCCGACGCCGAGCGCCAGGGCATGGCGCTGGGCGCGAAGAACGCGAAGCTGAGCACCTTCGAGTGGCAGGCGCGCGGCTTCTACCTCAAGCATGGCTACGAGGACTACGCCCGCATCGACGACTACGCGCCGGGCTACTACCTGCAGCTCATGCGCAAGCCACTGATGGCCGCGCCCGGCTGATCCGCCCTGCTTACTTCGGGGCCGGCTTGCCGGCCCCTATCGCGTGGCTCTCCAGCCCTTCCTTCGGCAGCAGCAAGGCCAGCGCGACCACGCCCAGGCTCACCACCAGCATGGTCACGAAGGTCAGGTGCAGCGAGCCGCCCAGCGCCAGGCGGATGCCGGCATCGGTGGCGGCCGTGCCATGCGAGCCTTGCAGCAGCAGGCGCAACTGGTCGTCGGTGAAGGCCATGGCGCCATCGCCGCGCGTGAGGCCGAAGTTGAAGACCGCGCCGAAGAAGGTCGCGCCCAGCGCGCTGCCGAGGTTGCGAGAGAACACGTTCGACGCCGTGGCCACGCCGCGCTGCGCCACGTCCACCGCCTCCTGGATGAGGATGAGCGAGGCCAGGCTCATCACGCCCATGCCCAGGCCCATGATGAAAGAGCCCACCGCCGCCAGCAGCGGCGTGCTGCCCGCCGACAGCAGCGCGAAGGCGGCAGTGCCGACCGGAATGAGTGCCCCGCCGATCAGCACCATGCGCCACAGGCCGATGCGGTGGAAGGTGCGCGAGGTCAGCGTCGCGCCGATGGGCCAGCCCAGCATCACCATGGTGAGCGTGAGCCCGGCCGTGACGGACGAGCGCTGCAGCACCACTTGCACGTACATCGGCAGGAAGGTGGTGATGCCGATCAGCACCATGCCGCCGAGCATGGCCGCGCCGTTCACCGTGGCGATGATGCGCGCGCCCCACAGCTTGAGCGACACCATCGGGTCGGCGGCGCGGCGCTCCTGCATCACGAACAGCACCAGCGTGACGGCGAACACCGCCGTCCACAACGCCGCGCTGCCGGTGTCGCCGATGCCGAAGTCGGTCAGCGCGATCATCAGCGCCGCGATGCCGATGGTGAACAGCACCGCACCGGCGATGTCGATGGACGAGCGACGCACGCTCGGCGCCTCGTGCAGGTAGAGCCAGAAGCCGGCCGCGGCAGCCAGGCCGATGGGCACGTTGACCCAGAAGATCCACGCCCACGACAGCTTCTGCACGATGAGCGCGCCGATCATCGGCCCCACCACCGCCGATACCGCCCATACGCTGGCCAGGTAGCCCTGCACCTTGCCGCGCTCGCGCGCCGGGTACAGGTCGCCCACGATGGTGAGCGACACAGGCTGGATGGCGCCCGCACCAATGCCCTGGATCAGCCGGAAGCAGATCATGGCCGGCATCGACCACGCGAAGCCCGCCAGCACCGAGCCCAGGACGAAGATCGCGATGCCCACGAACATGATCGGCTTGCGGCCGTACAGGTCGGAGAGCTTGCCGAACACCACGGTCATCGCGGTCTGCGCCAGCAGGAAGGATGCGAACACCCAGCTGTACAGGTGCAGGCCGCCAAGCTCCGAGGCGATCTGCGGCATCACGGTGGAAACGATGGTCGCTTCGATGGCCACCATGGCCATGGAAGCCATGATCGACGCGATGACCAGGGGGCGTCTTGTTGTTCTTGCTGTGGATGTCATGAGCGGTGGATGCTATAGACGGCGCGAGCCCCTGTCTGCTGCTCAAGCTCTCGGGGCCGCATCACGGGCGCATGCAGCGCCATCAGCTCGGCCACCCAGTCGATGAAAACGCGCAGCTTGGCGCTGACATGCCGGTTGGGCGGAAACGCCAGGTACAGCGGCATCGGGTCGAGCCGCCAGTCCTGGAACAGCGGCACGAGCTCGCCGCTCGCCAGGTGGGGCCTTGCCATGTAGTCCGGCAGCCACAGCACGCCCAGCCCCGCAAGACCGGCCGCCAGGTAGGCGTTGCCGTCGTCGACCGAAAGCACGTAGCGGCCCTGCACTTCGATGCGTTCGTCGCCTTCTTCACGCCATATCGCATACGGGAAGGTCTTGCCGTTGCGCGACCACAGGAAGCCCACGATGCGGTGATGCGTGTCTTCCAGCTCGCGCGGATGAGCCGGCGTGCCGGCAAGCGCCAGGTAGGACGGCGCTGCGTAGACGCCTAGCTGCAGGTCGCCCACGCGGCGCGCCATCAGCGATTGGTCCGTCAGCTCGCCGCCGCGCACGACGCAGTCCACGTTCTCGCCGATCACGTCCACCACCCGGTCGCTCACGCCCATGTCGAGCTGGATGTCGGGATGGCGCGCGTGGAAGGCCGGCAGCGCCGGCACCAGGATCATCCGCGCCAGCGGGCTGGGCACGTCCACCCGCAGCCGGCCCCTTGGCGACGCCGAGGCGCCCGACAGGCTGGTTTCGGCGTCGTCCATGTCGGCCAGCAGGCGCACCACGCGCTCGTAATAGGCCGCGCCGTCGGCCGTGACGTTCACCTTGCGCGTGGTGCGGTTGAGCAGCTTCACGCGCAACCGGGCTTCGAGCTGCTGCACCAGCTGCGTCACGGTGGTCTTGCTCATGTGCAGCGTGTCGGCCGCCTTGGTGAAGCTGCCTGCTTCCACGACGCGGGCAAAGGCCTGCATCGCATCGAAACGGTCCATGTGCGCTGCTCCTGTCGATGGGGTGATTGTTTGGGTTTTCCAAACAGTGATTGTTGGCTTTGCCCGTTTATCGCGAAGGCAGGCCCTCCTAAAGTCCCTTCATCGTCATCCATCACAGCAGGAAGAAAGCAATCCATGACTCGACGCGACGTCGTTTTTCCGCCCGGGCGCCAAGCGCTCTATGAAAAGAACCGCTATTCGCCGGCGGTGCGCGCCAACGGTTTCCTGTTTGTCTCCGGGCAGGTGGGCAGCCGCGAGGACGGCTCGCCCGAGCCGGAGCTCGAAGCGCAGGTGCACCGCGCCTTCGGCAACCTGAACGCGATCCTGGCGGCCGCGGGCTGCACTTTCGACGACGTGGTCGACGTGACCGTCTTCATCGTCGACCCCGAAAAGAACTTCGAGAAAATCTGGAAGCTGGTGCCCCAGTACTGGGGCGAGGCGCCGCACCCCACGCTGACCGGCATCGGCGTGACCTGGCTCTACGGCTTCCAGTTCGAGATCAAGGTCATCGCCAAGCTGCCGGAGCCCTCCGGCAGCTGACGGGTCGCGCCGGGGTTCAGCTCCCGGCGCTCAGCGCCGAGGTGTTGTCGTAGATGTAGCGCCGCGACCAGGGCAGTGTCCTGGCCGCCCTGCCCGCCTTGCGCCCGACGATCTGGTAGATGGCCACGTCGTCGTTCTCGAAGGCATAGGCACAGCCCGCCAGGTAGATGCGCCAGATGCGGAATTTCTCTTCATCGACCAGTTCGTGCGCCTTCGCGGCATTGGCCTCGTAGGCGTCGCTCCAGCAGCGCAGCGTCTGCGCATAGTGGCGGCGCAGGTTCTCCACGTCGAAGGCCTCGAGCCCGCCCTGCTGCATGGCCTGCAGCGCCAGGCTGATGTGCGGCAGCTCGCCGTTCGGGAACACGTAGCGGTCGATGAAGTCGCCGCCGCCATAAGACACACCGCCGCCCTCGGGGTCCGACGAAGTGATGCCGTGGTTCATGACCACGCCGTCTTCGGCCAGCAGCTCCTGCACGCGCTTGAAGTACGCCGGCAGGTTCTTGCGACCCACGTGCTCGAACATGCCGACGCTGGTGATGCGGTCGAACTGGCCGGTCACGTCGCGGTAGTCCTGCAGGCGGATCTCGATGCGGTCTTCCAGGCCGGCGGCCTTCACGCGCTCGGTGGCCAGGTCGAACTGGTTCTGCGAGAGCGTCACGCCCACGCAACGCGCGCCGAACTTCTGCGCCGCGCGGATCACCAGCGCGCCCCAGCCGCAGCCGATGTCCAGCAGCGTCTGGCCCGGCTTCAGTTCGATCTTGGTGAGGATGTGGTCGATCTTCTTGAGCTGCGCGGTCGCGAGGTCTTCGTCGCCGTTCTCGAAGTAGGCGCACGAATACACCATGTTCGGGTCGAGCCACAGCTGGTAGAAGGCGTTCGACACGTCGTAGTGGTACTGGATCGACTTCTTGTCCGACGACTTGGTGTGCGTGAAGTAGCGCGCCATGTTCTGCAGCGCGCCGCCGGGCTTGTCGATCGAGGTCTTGGCCAGGCCGTAGGCGATGTCGATGACGTCGCTGAGCTTGCCCTCGATGTCGATCTTGCTCTTGACGTAGGCCTCGCCCAGGTTGTCGAGCGTGGGCTGCAGCATCAGCGACAGCGCCGCGGGCGACTTGACATGCAGCGTGACCGAGGGCCCGCTGAAGGTGCCGAAGTCAAAGGACTGTCCGTCCCACAAGGTGAGCCGCGCTGGCAGGTTGGCGCGTGCGCGGACACCGGCGCTCCACTGCGCCAGCTTCTTTTCCCAAAGCATGCATTTCTCCGTGTTGTTTGGTTCCCCCGTTCGAATGAGCGGGCTGCTGCAGCGACCAAAACAATAGCGAAATTTTGTAAGTTCTGCATGGTCGTGACGACGCAAGAAATCGCGGCAAGTGCTAGAAGGCGCCCGGCTGCCTTTGCGTTGCCTTGTCCTGCCCCGGCGCGTCGCTGGCCTCGATGAAGATGCGCTTGATCATCGGGAAGCGCGCGCGCACCTGCCTCTCGATGGCCGCGACGGCATCGGCCGCGTCGCCGGTGGACGTGTCGTCGCGGAAGTTCACGTCGACCACCACCAGTACCTCGTCGGCCCCGATGTACATCGACAGCACATGGCCCACGTCTTCCACGCCCGGCTGCTCCATGGCAATGGCGCGTATGGCGCGTGCCGTCTCGGGCCGGATGCCTTCTCCGATCAGCAACCCGCGCGCCTGGCTGATGAGAAACACGGCCACGCCCGCCAGCAGCAGGCCGATGACCACCGAGGCCACGCCGTCGAGCTCGGGCATGCCCAGCGAATGGCTGAAGTAGATGCCCAGCGCGGCCACGGCCAGCCCCGCCAGCGCGGCCGAGTCTTCGGCCAGCACGGTGTAGGTGGTCGGGTCCTTGCTGCGGTCGAGCGCCTGCCAGAAGGGCTGCCCGCGTGCCTGCGCGCGAAACTCCTTCAGCGCGATGAAGAAGCTCGTGCCCTCGAACAGCGCCGCGGCCGCGAGCACCACGTAGTTCCAGGTCGGATCGCGCATCGGCTCGGGGTTGCGGATGTGCTGGATGCCCTCGAAGAACGACACGCCGCCGCCCAGCCCGAAGATCAGCACCGCGACGATCAGGCTCCAGAAGTACAGCTCCTTGCCGTGCCCGAACGGATGCTCCACCGTGGCGGGCCGCTTGCTCAGCCGCAGCCCCACCAGCAGCAGGACGCCGTTGAAGGTGTCGACGGCCGAGTGGATGCCTTCCGACAGCATGGCCGAGCTGCCGGTGATGCCCGCCACCACGAACTTGGTGACCGCGATCGCGACGTTGGCGCCGATGGCGCCGTAGATCGCGATCTTCGATTCAGCCATGAAGCGAGCGGGCCGCGGCGCGCTTCATGCCGCTTCCATCGACGCGGCGGCGATGGCATCGTTGCCCGCCTCGCCGAGCCAGCGGCGCTTGTCGCGCAGCGGCGGCGCGCCGAACATGCGGCCGTATTCGCGCGCGAACTGCGACGGGCTTTCGTAGCCCACGTTGTGCGCGGCCGAAGCCACGTCGGCACCGGCGATCAGCATCTGCCGGCGTGCCTCCTGCAGCCGAAGCTGCTTCTGGTACTGCAGCGGGCTCATGGCGGTGACGGCCTTGAAGTGGTGATGGAACGACGACACGCTCATGTGCACCGCCCGCGCCATGTCCTCCACCCGCAGCGACTGCGCATAGTTCACGCGCAGCGCGCTGATGGCCTTGGCAATGCGCTGGGTGTGGCTGTCCTGCAGCGCGATCTGCCGCAGCCGCGCGCCCTCGCCGTTCACCAGCAGGCGGTACATGATCTCGCGCTTGATGAGCGGCGCCATGATCGGCACGTCTTCGGGCGTGTCCAGCAGGCGCAGCAGACGCAGCACCGGCTCCAGCACGGGCATCGCGATGCGGTTGACGTACATGCCGCGCGAGGCCGGCGCGTTGGCCTTGGCGGGCAGCTTATCGTCGCGGATGAGCTCGCCGATGTCGTCGAGCGCCAGCTCCAGCCGCAGGCCCAGGTAGGGCTCGTTGTTGCTGGCCACGCGCACCTGGCCGCACACCGGCAGGTCGACCGAGGTCACCAGGTAGTGCATGGGGTCGTACACGTAGATGTCGTCGCCCACGATGATGCGCTTGGAACCCTGCGCGATCAGCCCCAGCGCCGGGGACGCGAAGGCGTGCTTGGGGCCTTCGGGCTTGCTGATGCAGAACACGTGCAGGCCGGGCACGGCGGTGATGACGGTGCCGTCCTGCCCGCCCATGATGTGCTTGAGCAGCGACACCAGCTCCTTGCGGGCGTCGTCGATCTCGGGTTCGAGCGGCATCGGCTGGGCCGGCTGGCCGACCGCGGCGGTGATTTCGGATGTTGCTTCGGACATGTTCGGGGCCTTGTCGCGATGGGGGCCGCGCAGCGGCCCCATGGAGGAATGAGCGGTTTGCAGCTTAGCGCCCCTCCCGCGAATTCGCACGCGCCGCCGGGGAGGTCTGGAGAATCAGGCAAATACTTTGCAGGAACGCGCTCGCCCCGCCGGCGCGCCCGGCCGGATACTTTTGGCTGTCGCCCACGGCCGACCGGCCCTGGAGCGCCTTCAACGCAAAGGAACAACGCCATGCAATACCGCAAATTCGGCCGTACCGGCCTCCTGGTTTCGGAACTGTGCCTGGGCACCATGACCTTCGGCGGCTCCTCCGGCATCTGGGGCCAGATCGGCAACCTGCAGCAGGCCGAGGCCGAAGGGCTGATCGGCCGCGCGCTGGACGCCGGCATCAACTTCATCGACACGGCCGACGTGTACTCCGAAGGCATGTCCGAGGTCATGACCGGGCAGGCCCTGAAGAACCTCAAGGTGCCGCGCGACAGCTTCGTGCTGGCGACCAAGGTGCTGGGCGAGACCGGCAGCAAGGGCGTCAACTCCGCCGGCGCCTCGCGTTTTCACATCATGGACGGCGTGAAGGCCAGCCTGAAGCGGCTGCAGCTGGACCACATCGACCTGTACCAGATCCACGGCTTCGACCCGGTCACGCCCATCGAGGAAACGGTGCATGCGCTCGACAACCTCGTGCGCCACGGCCATGTGCGCTACGTGGGCGTGTCGAACTGGGCCGCCTGGCAGATCGCCAAGGCGCTGGGCATCGCCGAGCGCGACCGGCTGGCGCGTTTCGAGTCGCTGCAGGCGTACTACACCATCGCCGGGCGCGACCTGGAACGCGAACTGGCGCCGATGCTGCGCAGCGAAAACGTCGGCCTGATGGTCTGGAGTCCGCTGGCGGGCGGCCTGCTGAGCGGCAAGTTCGGCCGCGACATCGAGGCCGAGCAAGGCAGCCGCCGCGCCACCTTCGACTTTCCGCCCGTCAACGTCGACCGCGCCTACGACTGCATCGACGCGATGCGCAAGCTGGCCGATGCCCGCAAGGTGTCGGTTGCGCAGATCGCGCTGGCATGGCTGCTGCACCAGCAGGTGGTGACCAGCGTGATCATCGGCGCCAAGCGCGCCGAGCAGCTCGACGACAACATCGCCGCCACCGCCATCAAGCTGACGCCGGAAGAGCTGGCCACGCTGGACAAGGTGAGCGCGCTGCCCGCCGAATACCCCGGCTGGATGCTCGAGCGCCAGGGCGGCGCGCGGGCCAAGCGCCTGGCGGAATCAGGCCAGCGCGGCTGAAACTTCCGGCGCCTGCAGGGCAGCGAGGCGCGCGGCGTGGGCCGCCGTCGCGCGCAGGGCGCGCAGGTCGATGTGCCGGGCCGCCTGCGCGGCATTCGCATGCTCCAGGTGCGGCACGATGCCCAGCAGGGGCGCGCCCAGGCGGGCGCGCAGCGTTTGCAGGTTGGCCTGCGGCGCCAGCATCAGCGGGTCGATCATGCTGGCCACCCAGCCCGCGAGCACCAAACCACGGGCGCGGATCGCCTCGGCGGTCAGCAGCGCATGGTTGAGGCAGCCCAGCCGCACACCGACCACGAGAATCACCGGCAAGCCCAGCGCCACGGCGAGATCGGCGCTGTCCAGGTCGTCGCCGAAGGGCACGCAGAAGCCGCCCACGCCCTCGACCACCACCGCATCGGCACGCGCCGACAGTTGCTCGAAGGCCGACAGCAGCGGCTGCAGCGCGATGCGCATGCCCTCCTCCCTGGCGGCGAGGTGCGGCGACATCGGCGCGCGCAGCAGGTACGGGCAACGCAGCGCGAGCGGCGCATCGACGTTGCCGGCCTCGTGCAGGCGTGTGACGTCTTCGTTGCACCATTCGCCGTCGATCTGTTCGAGACCGGCCGCCACCGGCTTCATGCCGACGGCGCGCAGGCCCGAGGCGGCAAGCACGCTCAGCATGGCGCTGCTGACCAGCGTCTTGCCGATGCCGGTGTCGGTGCCGGTGACGAACCAGCGGCGCGGCGTCATGCGGCCTCCTTGCAGGGCTGTTGCCATGCGAGCGATTGCCCCAGCGCGTCGACCAGCCGCGCCACGTCCGCCTCCGAATGGCTGGCCGACAGCGCGATGCGCAGCCGCGCGGTGCCCGCGGGCACGGTCGGCGGACGGATCGCACCGACGCGCAGGCCTTGTGCGTCGAGCAGCGCCATCGTCCGCATCGCACGTGCGTTGTCTCCGACGATCAGCGGCTGGATGGCGGTGGACGAATCGGGCAGCCACGCGCTGCCGTCCGGGGGAAGCACACCGGCCAAGCCTTGTCGCAGTTGGGCAATGCGTGCCCGCAGCCGGATGCGCCGTTCGTCGCCCTCCTCGCCTTCGATCAGCGACAGGCTCGCGAGCAAGGCATGCGCAACGGCCGGCGGCGCGGCCGTGGTGAAGATGTAGGGCCGCGCGCGCTGCACCAGATAGTCGACGACGGTTTGGTGCGCCGCCACGAAAGCGCCCGCCACGCCCGCCGCCTTGCCCAGCGTGCCCACCAGCACCAGCCGCTCGGAACGCAGCCCCATGGCTTCGAGCACGCCGCGCCCCGTGGCGCCCAGAACGCCGAAGCCGTGTGCGTCGTCCAGCACCAGCCAGGCGTCGTGCCGCTCGGCCAGCGCCAGCAGTTCGGCCACCGGCGCTATGCATCCGTCCATGCTGAACACCGCATCGCTCACGATGAGCTTGACCGGCGCATCGCAGGCACCGAGCTGTGCGTCGAGCGCAGCCACGTCCCGGTGCGCATAGCGTTCGACACGGGCCTTGGCCAACCGTGCGCCGTCGATCAGCGAGGCGTGGTTGAGTGCCTCCGAGAAAATCGCCGCCTCGGCGCCGCCCAGCGCCGACAGCACCGCCAGGTTGGCCATATAGCCGGTGCAGAAGAACAGGCTGCGCGCATCTGGAATGAACGGCGCCATCCAGTCCGCGAGCCGTTCTTCGAGCTGCGCATGCGCGCGCGAATGGCCCAGGATCAGGTGCGAACCGCCGCTGCCCGTGCCGTAGAGCGCCGCGCCTTCAGCCCAGGCCGCCGCCAAGGCAGGGTGCGCGGCCAGGCCCAAGTAGTCGTTGCTGCTGAAGCCGAGCATGGTGCGCGGCGCGGCGGCGCCGTGCAGGGTCAGCGTCTGCCGGGGAGCGCAGGCGGTCTCGGCGATCTGGCGGCGGCGGCGCAGCGATTGCGCGTCGAGCGCGTCGATCTCGCCCTGCAGGCGGTCAAGCAAGCGCGACATCGCGGGCTCCTTGCTTCGTGCCGGTGGCAGCGACCGCCTTCAGCGTGGCCAGCGTGCCGCCCACCAACTGGTCGATCTCGCCGTCATCGATGGCGTATGGCGGCATCAGGTAGACCGTGTTGCCGATGGGTCGCATCAGCAGTCCCTGCTCTCGCGCGACCATGTGGAATCGCTCCGCGAAGCGCGCGCCGGGCTCGCGCACGTCGAACGCGGTGATCATGCCCTGCTGCCGCAGATGGTCGACCGGCAGGCCGCCGAGCCCTTCTTGCAGGCCTTGCAGCAGTCGCGCGGCGCGGCTGCGGTTGCGCCGCAGCACGTCTTCGCTGTCGAACAGGTCGAGCGTGGCCAGCGCCGCGCGGCAGGCCAGCGCATTGCCGGTGTACGAGTGCGAATGCAGGAAGCTGCGGGCCGCATCGTCGTCGATGAAGGCTTGGTAGATCGCGTCGCGCGCCATCACCAGTGCCAGCGGCAGATAGCCTCCGCTGATGCCCTTCGACAGGCACAGGAAGTCCGGCCAGATGCCGGCCTGCTCGCAGGCGAAGAAGCTGCCGGTGCGGCCACAGCCCACGGCTATTTCATCGGCGATCAGGTGCACCTCGTGGCGGTCGCACAGCGCGCGCACCAAGCGCAGGTACTCGGGGTCGTGCATCGCCATGCCGGCGGCGCACTGCACCAGCGGCTCGAGGATGACGGCGGCAATGCTGTCGTGGTGCCCGGCCAGCAGCGATTCGAGTTGGGCCGCCGCGCGGCGCGCCACGTCGGCGGGGCCTTCGCCCGGCAACGCCGAGCGCGCATCCGGCGAAGCGACGAGGTGCGCGTTCGCGAGCAGCGGCGCGTAGGCGTCGCGGAACACCGGCACGTCGGTCACGTGCAGCGCGCCCAGCGTCTCGCCGTGATAGCCCTGGCGCAGCGCGACGAAGCGCTGCTTGCCGCCACGGCCGGCATTGCGCCAGGCGTGGAAACTCATCTTCAGCGCGATCTCGACCGCCGAGGCGCCGTCGGAGGCATAGAAGCAATGGCCCAGTGCGTGGCCGGTGAGCGCGGACAGGCGCTCGGCCAGTTCCACCGCCGGCGCATGCGTGCAGCCCGCGAGCATCACGTGCGGCAGCGTGTCGAGCTGCGCCTTCAGCGCGGCATTGATGGCCGGGTGCGCATGGCCGAAAAGATTGACCCACCAGGAACTGGTCGCGTCCATGTAGCGCCTGCCTTCGTGGTCGAAGAGCCAGACGCCCTCGCCGCGCGCAATCGGCAGCGGCGGCACGGCTTCGAGCCGGATGCTCTGGGTGCACGGGTGCCACACATGGCGCCGGCTGCGTTGCTGCCAGCCGGCGTTGCCGGGAGAAAAATCGGTCGATGAAGGCACCCGCGCATTCCTTGAAGAGGGACTGAGGCGCGGGATCGTATCGGCGTGTCAGGCGGCCGGCAAACGGGCTTTTGGCGTGCGACAAGACGGTGTGTTGGGCGATGTTGACCGGGGTAGCGCGCGCGTTCGGCGCAAGGTGGTGCAAGACAGCGGCAATGTGCGCGCGAACACGCAAGCGGGCTCGTTGCAAGTTGTCAGGCTGGCGCCAGAGATCGCCGTGGAATGTCCGGTTCTCGCTGGCGAGCGCAGCCATTCCTCGACTTTCGGACGCCTGACTGGCGCGTTCTCGACAACCGGCTAGTCCGAACTCTTTCTCACCAGCGCCGTGATGTAGTCACGCAGCGAGATCGCACCGCGCTCAGGCTTCTCCGGCTCGAACTTGTCTTCCAGAGTGAGGCGCGTCATTTCCGCGTACGACCTTGCCGCCGCATCCGAAAAGCCCAGTGCCTTGAACGCCGGCACCCATTGCGCCTGCGGCGTCTGCACCGCCTCCACCGGGCGCCCCAGCGCCTCGGCAAAAGCCGCCGCCACGTCCGCCGAGGAGTAGCGCGCCGGCCCCTCGACATGGTGCGGCCCCGACGATTCCGCTGGGCCCAGCATCAGCTTCGCGGCGAACTCGCCCAGGTCGTGCGGCGCGACCATCGGCAGCGTGAAGCCGGGCGGATACATGGTGTGCACCTTGCCCTCCTCGCGCGCGGTCTTCAGCGATGCGTCCCAGTTGCTCATGTAGTAGGCCGCGCGCAGTGCGCTGAACGGCGCCGGACCGGCCTGCAGCGCCTGCTCCAACTCGTGGAGCACGCCGAGGTCGCCGATGCCTTTGCCGGGTCGTGCGCCATAGACCGATTCGGCGACGATTTTTTCGGGCCTGCAGCCCTCGAGCGCGGCGACGATGGCGCGCATGCTCCTGCGCTCCTCGGCCACCGTGTCGGTCGATGGCGCAGCGGGCGGGTTCAGCACGAAGATGCGCTGGCTGCCCTGGAACACGCGGTGCAGCGCGGGCGTGTCGAACACGTCGACTTCCGCCACGTGGGCGCCCTTGCGGCGCAGAGCTTCTGTCTTGCCGGCATCGCGCGTCACAACGGTCACGGGTTCGCTGCGAGCCAGCAGGGCTTGCGCGAGCGCCGAGCCGACATGGCCGGTGGCACCAAGAACGATATGCATCGCCTGGCTCCGCGCCGGTCAGCCCCGCTTTTCGGCGTTGCGCCTGCGCGTGGCCGCCGCCTTCTTTGCCGAAGCGGAACGCTCGGCGGCCGTGCGGTTTGCCGCAGCGGCACCGCCCAAGCGGCCACCCTTGCGGGCCGGCGCATGGTTTTCAGCCTTGCCCCGGCCGGAGCCTGATTTCTTTCCGCCGCCGGTCTCTGCATTCACCGTGGCCCAGGCGCGGCGTTCGGCTTCACCTTTGCCCACGCCTCGGTGTTCGTAGCCTTCCTCGATGTGCTCGGCCTGCCGCTTCTGCTTGTCCGTATAGGACGTCTTGTCGCCTCTTGGCATGTTCGTGCTCCTGCAAGGTTGGGGAGATTCCGATGCTGGAGACGCGCGCCGCCTTGCGGGTAAGAAGACGCACGCGCCTCGCGTAAGCGCTGTCTGTCTTCTGTCAAGGGCGTGTCAGGAGCCGGGCTTCATGCGTCGCAGGTGCGCCAGCATTTCCTCGCGGACCACGCCGGTGATGTGGCTGCGCCGACCGTTCTCCAGCATGCCCAGCCGCCGCGCCACCGGCCGGCCCGGCAGTTGCAGCACGCACAGCGCGGGGTCGCTTTCCCAGTCGAAGTTCTTCAGCAGCGGCGCCATGGTGAAGCCCACGTTCTTGCGCACCAGCTCGGCAATGGCCAGCAGCGAATTCAGCTCCAGGAACTCCTTGGGCACCAGTTGCAGCCGGCGCAGGATGCGGTCGATGCGCGCCCCGGTCGGCGTGCGCCGGTCGAAGCGGATAAAGGGGTGCGTGGCAAACAGGCTGGCAATGGGCGTGTCGGACGAGGCGATGCCCGAGTTGGCGATGACGGTGAGCGACTCGTCGTAGCACGGCGTCCACTGCAGGCCCGGCACGTCGGGCCACTGGCGCTCGACCACCACGGCGGCATCGAGCTCGCCGCTGGCCACGTCTTCCATGAGCTTCATCTGCTCGCGCACGCGCAGCTCGACTTCGAGGTTGGGGTGCAGCGACTTGAGTTGCGCCAGCGTGCTCGACAGCAGCCCCATGGCCGAGATGAGCGAGCCGAGCTTGATGGTGCCGGCGATCTGCCGCTGGTCCTGCAGGTCGCGCCGCATCGTCTCGTACTGCGCCAGCAGTTCCTCCGCGCGCGGCAGCAGCAGATGGCCGGCGGGGCTCAGCACCATGGTGCGGCCGGTCTTGTCGAACAGCGGCTTCTTCATTTCCGCCTCGAGCGCGCGCATCTGCTGGCCCACGGCGGCCTGCGTGAGCGCGACCTGGTCGGCCGCCGCGGCAAAGGAGCCACCCCGGGCCGCGGCCACGAAGGTTCGAAGAAAGCGGATGCTGCTCATGCCGTGTTCAAAGGGAAAGAATTTCTTTATTAATTCTAAATAATTTTTAAATTTATTTTTTCCTGTGCATGCAAAACAATGCGGCCCATGGTCATCGCCATACCGCCTTTGGGCGGCAGGCCGATGACAAGAACAACACAGCCCTTCCATTCCATGACCACCCCCCAGTACTTTCCCCTCGTCGATGTTTCCGGTACGCCGCATGCGCGCGGCGTGCAGCACGGCCGCGCGGTGCCCGAGCGCGTGGCCGGCGGTGTCGCGCTCTACCGCGCCCAGCTCGGCCGCCGCGGCCTGGACGACGCCACCATCGCCCGCCTGGCCCGGTCCATGCTCCCGCTGATCGAGGCCTACGACGCCAGCTACCTCGAGGAAATGCGCGGCATCGCCGAAGGCGCGGGCGTGCCGCTCGAAGACATCGTGATGATCAACTGCCGCACCGAGATGCTGTTCGGCTATGCCGACATGAAGAGCTCGGCCGAACCCAAGGCCAAGGTCGATACCGACGCCGCCTCGTCGGAAGACGGCGACTGCACCGGCCTCGTCGTGCTGCCCGCGCGCTCGGCCACCGGCCGCCTGATGCACGCCCATAACTGGGACTGGCGTCAGGAATGCGTCGACACCGGCATCGTGCTGCGCATCCGCACCGAGGGCGGCCCCGACATGCTGACTTTCACCGAGGCCGGCGCGCTGGCGCGGCACGGCTTCAACAGCAACGGCGTGTCTCTCACCGGCAATTCGCTGACCTGCCATGAAGACTTCCAGCAAGGCGCCGGCGTGCCGCTGGTGCTGCTGCGCCGCCGCGTGCTGGAGGCCGCCAACCTGGCCCAGGCCATGAAGACCATCTGGGCGTCGAAGCGCTACTGCGCCAACAACATGATCCTGGCGCAGGCCACCGGCAACGACGGCTCGGGCATCAGCCTGGAGACCTCGCCCGGCGAGATCTTCTGGACCCTGCCGGAGAACGACCTGCTGGTGCACGCCAATCACTGGATGTCGCCATCGGCCATCGTCAAGCTGCGCGACCCGGGCCTGCCGCAGCGGCCCGACAGCATCTACCGCCAGCACCGCGTCGAAAACGCGCTGCGCCGCGTGACCGCCCAGCCCGAGGGCCGCCGCATCGACTGGTCCCACGTCAAGGCCGCGCTGGCCGACGAATTCGGCAAGCCCGACGGCGTGCTGCGCACCCCAAAGCCCGCGGACTTCAGCAGCATCTCCGCCACCGTGGCCACCACGCTGATGGACGCCGCCAACCGCGTGATGTGGGTGGCGCGCAAGCCCTACGAGGCACGCAATTTCCAGGAATACACGCTGTAAGCAAGCCAGGCCCGAACGCCCATGACCACCACACCGCAACCCAACACCGCCTTCGCCGAGCAGCGCGCCCGCGCCATCTACGACCTGGGCCCGAGCACCATCTACGCCTCGCGCAGCGACCCGCGCTTTTCCTACTGCACCTACGTGCCCGAGCACATCGGCAAGCCCGGCGCCCGGCCTATGCAGCTGGTGGTGGTGATGCACGGTACCGGCCGCGGCTTCGTCAACTACCGCGAGGCCTTCAGCGGCTTTGCCCGGTGGAACGACTGCATCGTGCTGTGCCCGCTGTTCCCGGCCGGCGTGCGCGGCGACGGCAACCGCGACGGTTTCAAGCACCTGATAGAGGCCGACATCCACTACGACCGCATCCTGCTGGACATGGTGGCCGAGGTCGCGGAGAAATTCGGCTGCGACTTCAGCCGCTTCGCGCTCTTCGGCTACTCGGGCGGCGGCCAGTTCGCCAACCGCTTCGCGATGCTGCACCCCGAGCGGCTGTGGGCCGTGTCGATCGGCGCGCCGGGCTCGGTCACGCTGATCGACCCGGAGCAAGGCTGGTGGGTCGGCACCAAGGACTTCGCCGGCCGCTTCGGCAAGCCGATGAACCTGGAGGCCCTGCGCGAGCTGCCGGTGCACATGATCGCCGGCAAGGCCGACATCGAGACCTGGGAGATCACGCACCGCGAAGGCGGCAAGTACTACATGCCGGGCGCCAACGACGCCGGCCGCACCCGCCCCGAGCGGCTGGACACGCTGCGCCGCTCCTTCGAGGCCGCGGGCATCAAGGTCCGCTTCGAGCTGCTGGACAACGTGCCGCACAACGGCCTGGCCTGCGTGGGCCAGGTGCAGGAGTTCTTCGCCGACGCGCTGAATGCGCTGCGCGAGCCGCGCGCTGTGTCATCGTCGGCCTGACGTCCACTTCAACGAGGAATACGGCCCATGTTCCGTTTCGCAGCCTCCCGTATCGCGATGGCGATTCCCACACTGCTCATCGTGGCGGTGTCGGTGTTCGTGCTGATACGGCTGATTCCCGGCGACCCTGCCCAATTGCTGCTGGGCGACCTCGCCACGCCGGCCAGCCTGGCCGAGCTTCGCGCGCGCCTCGGGCTCGACCGCTCGGTGCCGGCGCAGTTCGGCATCTGGTTCGGCCATGTGCTGCAGGGCGACCTGGGCACCTCGATCAACAGCGGGCAGGACGTGCTCTCGCTGGTCACCGAGCGCTTTCTCATCAGCGGGCGCATCGTGCTGGTGGCCGTCGCGCTGGCCGCGATGGTGGCGGTGCCGGCCGGCATGATCGCCGCCTGGAAGCAGAACCGCGCGCCCGACCTGCTGCTGGTGGGCGCGGCCACGCTGCTGGTGTCCATTCCCACCTTCTGGCTCGGCCTGCTGTTGCTGCTGCTGTTCGGCCTGAAGCTGGGCTGGCTGCCGGTGGTGGGCTACGTGGGCATTTCCGAAGACTGGAAGAACGGTCTGCTCTACCTGCTGCTGCCGGTGCTCACGCTGTTCCTGCACGAGATCGGCGTGCTCATGCGCATGGCGCGCGCCAGCACGCTCGAAGTGCTGCGGCTGGACTACATCACGCACGCGCGGGCCAAGGGCCTGTCGGAGCGCGCGGTGCTGATGCGCCACGCCTTCAAGAACGCCTTCGGCCCGACCTGGACGCTGATCGGCCTGGTGCTGGGCAACCTGCTGGGCGGCATCGCGGTGGTGGAAACCGTGTTCACCATTCCGGGTCTGGGCCGGCTGCTGGTCGACGCGATCTTCGCGCGCGACTACCCGGTGATACAGGGCTGCCTGCTGTTCGTGGCGGTGATCTACGTGGCGGTGAACCTCGTCATCGACCTTTGCTACCCCTTCTTCGACCCGAGAGTCGCCGTCGAATGACAACGATGAAACGCAAGAAGCGAATTCCCCTGAACGCCTTGATCGGCATCGTCATCGTCGGCCTGATCGTGGCCGCCGCGCTCGTGAGCCTGGTGTGGACGCCGCACGATCCGCTGCGCATCAATTTCGGCGCGCGCCTGAAGCTGCCCGGCGGCGCGTTCCTGCTGGGCACCGACGAGTTCGGGCGCGACGAGCTCTCGCGCCTCATGGCCGGGGCCGCCACCAGCGTGTGGATCGCGGTGCTGACCGTGGGCTTTTCCATCGTGGTGGGCAGCATCGTCGGCGTGCTGACGGGCTTCCTGCGCGGCTGGACCGACCGCATCGTGATGGCCTTCAACAATGCGCTGCTGGCCTTCCCCGGCCTGCTGCTGGCGCTGGGCCTGCTGGCCGTGGTGGGCGCGAACCAGTACGGCATCGTGCTGGCGCTGGGGCTGGCCTACACGCCCTCGGTGACGCGCATCGTGCGCGGCACGGTGCTGTCGCTGCGCGAAAAGGAGTTCATCGAATCCTCGCGCGTACTGGGCAACTCCGAGCTCTACACCATGGTGCGCCACGTGCTGCCCAATTGCACCGCGCCGCTCACGGTGCTGGCCACCTCGATGTTCGGCTGGGTCATCCTGGCCGAGAGCGCGCTGTCCTTCCTGGGCCTGGGCGTGCCGCCGCCGGCGCCCACCTGGGGCAACATGCTGGCGTCGGCCCGCCCGTTCATGGCGCAGGCCAGCTACCTCTCGATTCTTCCGGGCCTGTGCATCGCGCTGACGCTGCTGGGCATCAACCTGCTGGGCGACGCGGTGCGCGACTGGCTCGATCCGCGCATGAAGGGCGTGCAATGACGACCAACATCACAAACGGCACGCCGCTGGTCAGCGTGGAAGGCCTGACGCTGGCCGTCGGCATGGGCGGGCGAGAGATCGTGCGCAATGTGTCCTTCGACATCGCGCCGGGCGAGATGGTCGGCATCGTCGGCGAATCGGGCAGCGGCAAGACGCAGGCCGCGCGCGCCATCATGGGGCTCACGCCGCCGCCGCTGGTGCGCACGGCGGGCCGCATCCTGTTCGAGGGCGAAGACCTCACGCAGGCAAAGCCGGCGCGGCTGCGCGAACTGCGCGGCGCGCGCGTGGGCATGGTGTTCCAGGAACCCATGACCTCGCTCAACCCGTCGATGACCATCGGCAAGCAACTGGTCGAGGCGCTGGCGCTGCACCGGCGCGACCTGTCGCCGGCGGCGCGGCGCGAGCGCATCCTCGACATGCTGGCGCGCGTGGGCATCCGCGACCCCAAGGGCGCGCTCGATGCCTGGCCGCACGAGTTTTCGGGCGGCATGCGCCAGCGCATGATGCTGGCCTCGGTGATGCTGCTGGAGCCCGCGCTGCTGATTGCCGACGAGCCCACCACCGCGCTCGACGCCGTGGTGCAGCGCGACGTGCTGGAGCTCATGGTCGGCCTCACGCGCGAGCACCGCACCGCCGTGCTCATGATCAGCCACGACCTGCCGATGGTCGCCCGCTTCACCCAGCGCATGGTCGTGATGCGCCACGGCGAGGTGATGGAAACCGGCCGCACCGACGACATGCTCGAACAGCCCAGGCACGCCTACACACGCGAGCTGCTGCAGGCCATGCCGCACCGCCTGCCCGCGCGCCAGGTGCCCGACGAGGCGCCGGTGGTCGAGGTGCGCAACCTGGTGGTCGACTACGCCGGCCATCGCCGCCTTTTCGCCAAGACCGTGCCCAAGCGCGCGCTGCACGGCATCGACCTGGTGGTGCGGCCGCGCGAGGTGGTCGCGGTGGTCGGCGGCTCGGGCTCGGGCAAGACCACGCTGGGGCGCACCATCGCGGGCCTGCTGCAACCCAGCGGCGGCGAGATCATGTTCCGCGGGCGCCCCATCCTGCGCTCCGACGCCGGCTGGTCCGACTACCGGCTGCAATGCCAGATGGTGTTCCAGGACCCGTATGCCTCGCTCGATCCGCGCATGACCATCGGCCAGCTCGTGGGCGAAGGGCTGCGGCTCGTCAAGGGCATGTCGACGGCCGACCGGGCGCGCCGCGTGCAGGAAGTGCTCGAAGAAGTGGGCCTGGGCACGGGCTTCGCGCCGCGCTATGCGCACGAGTTGTCGGGCGGCCAGCGCCAGCGCGTGGCCATTGCGCGCGCCATCGTGCGCCGGCCGGCCTTCGTGATTGCCGACGAGCCGGTGTCGGCGCTCGACGTGACGGTGCGCGCGCAGGTGCTGGCACTGTTCGCCGAACTGCAGAAGCGCCACGGCTTTTCCTGCCTTTTCATCAGCCACGACCTGGGCGTGGTCGAGCAGGTGGCCGACCGCGTCGTCGTGATGCAGGACGGCCGCATCGTCGAGCAAGGCTCGCGCGACACCGTGTTCGACGCGCCGACGCAGGACTACACGCGCAAGCTGCTGTCCGCCATTCCGGCGCTGGAGCCCACCGCCGGCGGCGGCGTGCGGCTGCGCTGGCGTTTCGGCGCCGAGGCACCCGCCCTCGCCTGATCTTTTTTTGTCATTGCACCGCAGGAGTTCTTCATGCCCCGCTTTCCCCTCCGCCACGCCGCCCTCGCCGCTGCCTGCCTGGCCGCCTCGGGCGCCTTCGCGCAGACCAGCGTCACGGTGGCCCAGCCCGCCGACATCCGCTCCACCAACCCCGGCGTGAACCGCGACAACACCACCGACGGCGTGGTGCTGAACATCGTCGAGGGGCTGGTCGGCTACCGCATGGACGGCAGCGTGGGCCCGCTGCTGGCGCAGTCGGTCGACGTATCGGCCGACGGCCTGACCTACACCTTCAAGCTGCGCAAGGGCGTGAAGTTCCACAACGACGCGCCACTGACCTCGGCCGACGTGGCCTGGAACTGGAAGCGCTACATGGACCCGAAGACCGACTGGCGCTGCACCAGCGAGTACGACGGCCGCAACGGCCTGAAGGTGGTGGAGACCGCCACGCCAGACGCCGGCACCTTCGTGATGAAGATCAACAAGCCCTCGGCCGTGTTCCTCGACACGCTGGCGCGCACCGACTGCGGCATGACCGCCATCCTGCACAAGAGCTCGCTCAAGGCCGACGGCAGCTGGGACAAGCCCGTGGGCACTGGCCCGTTCAAGTTCGGCGAGTGGAAGCGCGGCGAGTACGTCACGCTCACCGCCTTCAAGGGCTACACCTCCACGCCCGGCGCCACCAAGTCCGACGGCTACATCGGCCTGAAGGCGCCGCTGGTGGATTCGGTGAAATTTCTGGTCGTGCCCGACGCCGCCACCGCCGCGGCGGGCCTGAAGTCGGGCGCCATCGACGCGGGCCAGATCACGTCGAGCGACGCGCAGGAGCTCAAGAACGACCGCAACCTCGCGGTGCAGGCGCCGCCCGAGGCCATCAAGAACGTGCTGCTGATCCAGACGCGCGATCCGCTGCTCAAGAACCAGAAACTGCGCCAGGCAATTGCCGCGTCGCTCGACATCGAGCAGATCGTGGCCGCCGCTTCCGAAGGGCTGGGCTCGGTCAACAACTCGGCCATCCACAAGGGCTCGGCCTTCTACAGCGCCGCGCAGAAAAAGGGCTGGCACTACGACCCCGCCCAGGCCGCCAAGCTGCTGCGCGAGGCCGGCTACAAGGGCGAGAAGATCACCATCCAGACCAACAAGCGCGCCCATGTGCCCAGCTACACCGTGGCCGTGCTGGCGCAGGCCATGATGCAGTCGGTGGGCATCAACGCACAGCTGGAAGTGCTCGAATGGGCCACGCAGCTCGACCGCTACAACAGCGGCAACTACCAGATCAGCTCCTTCAGCTATTCGTCGCGGCTCGACCCCGCGCTGAGCTACGAGCAGTTCTCGGGCCCCAAGGACAAGCAGTCGCGCAAGGTGTGGGAAGACCCGCAGGCGCTGAAGCTCATCGACGACAGCTTCGCGGAGTCCGACCCGAAGAAGCGCCAGGCGCTGTTCGACCAGATCCACGGCCTGATGATCCAGCAGGTGCCTATGGTGATGCTGTTCAACGGCATCGATGCCTGGGCCGTGCGCAAGCGCGTGAGCGGCTTCGCGGTGTGGGAAGGCAAGCCGCGCCTGTGGGGCGTGTCGGTGGCCGGCGGCGCCAAGGGCGGCTGAGCCCCGGGGCCGAAGCTCACGTCGGCGCGCTGGCGAGCAACGGCGCCGGCGCGAGCGAGGCCACCATGGCCAGCAGCGTGTCGCCGAAGCCGCCGCGCGCACGCGCGTCGGTGCGGGCGCTGGTAGTGACGCGCGGGCCGGCGCTCCAGGCGATGCGCGCGCCGACGGCCTCCAGCGCCTCGACCAGCGCCACGTCTTCGCTGCAGGCCAGCGGCGCGAAGCCGCCGGCGCGGCGATAGGCCTGCGCCGCCACGCCGAGGTTGGCGCCGTGCACGTGCCGATGGCCTTCGGCATGCACATAGCGGCTGTCGAAATGCGCCCTCGCCCGCTCGCCTTCGGCGCCGTGTGCGCTCCAGTCGTCGACGCTGACGCAGCCGCACACCGCATCGGCGTTCTCCGCGAGCTGCATCGCCAGCCAGTCGGGCGCGACCACGGTGTCGGCGTCGGTGAAGGCCAGCCAGCGCGCGCCGGCCTCGATGCACAGCTCGGCACCCCGGCCGCGCGCAACGCCGACGTTGCGCACGTCGAGCGCCAGCCGCGCCACGCGGTGATGCTCGGCCACGCGTTCGCTGCCGTCGGTGCAACTGTCGAGCACCACGATCACGCCGACCGGCTCGCCGCCCAGTGCCGGGTGCCGCGCCGCCACCCACACGGCGGCAAGCGCCGCGCCCAGCAGCTCGCACTCGTTGTGCGCGGGAATGACGACGCCGATCACCGGATGCCCTCGCGCCGCGCCACCGAGCGCCCGTCGCGTGCCCAGACATGCAGCACGAAGTCGTCTTCCTCGTGGCGCACGAGGCGCGCGAGACCGAGCGCGCCCAGGATGCCGTGCACCTCGTCCGTCGAGAGGCTGCGCTGCTGGAAGCCCGGCCGCCAGTCGCAGGCCACCAGGGTGCCGTCGGCGGCCAGCGAGGCCTCGCAGCATTCGGCCACGCGCTGCATGTCGTCGCGCGACAGGAAATAGCCGACTTCGCTGAGCACGATCAGGTCGAAGGGGTCCGCGTCATGCGGCCAGTCGCCGGGCAGAGACTGCCGTTCGACATGCACATGGGACCATTCGCGGGTGCGCCCCCGCGCGATCTGCACCGCCCGGTCGGAAAAGTCGCTCGCGAGCAACCGTCCGCAGCGCGGCGCGAGCGCGTGCGTGAGCTCACCGGCGCCGCAGCCCGGCTCGTAGGCCTTGCCGTAGTGCGGCTGCGGCAGCGCGGCCAGCAGCACGTCGCGCTTGCGGGATTCGTACCAGCGATAGCGCAACTCGTAGGGGTCGTCGCTGCGCGCATAGAGCGCGTCGAAATAAGGGCGCTGCCCCTCGCTCACAGGAACACCACCTCGTATGGCCGCGCGGCGCGCTGCACGGTGGTGGCGCGCAGCACCGGACCGGAGCCGGTGGAAGCATCGCGCCGCAACTGGCTGGTGAAGGACTGGACCGCGGCGCGCTTGCGGCGCACGGCCTCTTCGCTGAGCAGCAGGCGGAAGGCGTGCTTCCAGGGCATGCGCGCATCGCCCGGGCTCGACCAGTGCCAGCCCCACACCGGCACTTCGACCAGTCGCGCGCCTGCGCTCGCGGCGGCCAGCGCGCAGGCCTCTCCGGTGGCTTCGTGATCGGGGTGGCCGTCGCGGCGCCATGTGGTGAACACCACGTCGCGCGGTCGCAGCAGCGACACCAGGCGCGCCGCGAGCACCGCCCGCAGCGCCTTCAGGCCACCGTCGGGCAGGCCGAGCCGCGCGGGCTCGACGTCTTCCAGCCCCAGCCGGTGCAGCGCCCGCAGGCTCTCGCGCGGACGAGCCTGCGCGAGCCGCTCGGCGGGCCATTCGGTGGAGCCGCGATGGCTGGCCGTGCCGTCGGTCACGGCAATCACCTCGACCGGCGTGCCGCTGTCGGCCAACTGCGCGAGCAGTCCGCCGACGGCCAGCACCTCGTCGTCGGGATGCGGCGCGACCACGACCGCGCGCGAACCGGCGGGCACGAGATCGCGCGGCGCGACCGTGGGCAGCTCGGCCATCCCGGGCCAGTTGCGCCATTCGGCTTCGGGCGTGCCTTCGCCCCGGATGGCGCGGCGCTCTACAGCGTCCATGGCGGTGTCTCCTCTTCGGTGCTGTCTGTCGTGACCAACTGGCCGAGCGCCGCAAGGTCGCGCTCGGCATGGCTCTGGCGCAGGAACACGGGCAGGTCGGCCATCGCATGTGCGAACCGCGGCTCGCGGCACAACGGTCCGGCGCCTACAGCGCGGCCGGCGTGGTGCATGACTTCCTGGGCGGCTTGCTCGACGGCAAGGCGGACCCGCATCGCGACACGCTGTGCATTGCCTTGCGGATGACGGTCGATCCATGCGGCGGATTCGCGCAGCAAAGAAGCGGCTGCTCCGAGTGCGACTTCAATAGCGCCCAGATGGGCCAGCCGGTGGGCATCGGCCTTCGGCCCGGTTGATTCGCGCACCCGCCTTGCGATGCCGAGCGCGCCGCCGAACCAGCAGGCGGCAATGCCCGCCCCGCCCTGCCAAAAGCCCGGCCGCCGGGTGTAGTCGCCAGGCTGGCCGATCTGCACGGCGCGGGCACTGTCGAAGCGAACATCGACGCTCGCGCTCCCGGCCATGCCGACGGCATGCCAGCCTTCGTTGGTCACGCGCACGCTTGGCTGGTCCATGGCGACCGCCGCGAGGCATGGCTCGCCTTCGGTATTCCAGCCGCTGACCACGGCATGCGTGACGCTGGCCGCGCCGGAGCACCAGGCCTTGGTGCCGTTCAGCCGGATGTCTCGCCCTGCATCGCCCTTTTCGAAAACAACCCGCGCATCGGGCGGCTCGGCGCACCAAGTGCCCCAGCGCACGCCCATGGGAACGGCCGGTGCGCCGCCCAGCTCGGCCAGGATGGCGAGCGCGTCGGTGTGGCCTTCGAAGAGCTTGACGAGCGAAAGATCGTGCGCCGCGACTGCCGCGAGCACGCGCCAGCGCGCGAGGGTCTGGCCGCCGCCCGGTCGCGGCAGCACGTCGATGCCGGCGTCGACGAGGTGCTTCAGCGCCAGGTCGCGGCCGTGCCGGAGCTTCAGGGAGGCAAGTACATCGTCGGGGGCGGCATCGAACATGCGCCGACCTTAGGGACGGCCTGCGCGCGACCCCGTCGGTGCGTGGCGCCGGCGCCTGTAGGAGCGCGGCTGCCGCGCTGCGCAGGGCAAGGATGGGGCCGCCTCAGCCGGCCAGGACCTCGGCCAGATCGGCTTTCAACGAGGTTGCCCGCTCGGGCGCGCGCGCCAACGCCTCGTCGACCAACACCCGCGCCCGCTCGCGGTCGCCCAGGTGCACGGCGATGCGCGCCAGGTGCAAGCCGTTGCGCGGATGGATCTGCTTCGGATCGGCCTCGCGCAGCAGTTGCTCGAAGCTTTGCGGGTAGCTGCCGTACCTGGCGAAGAACGCACGGCCCGCGCCCGCCCATTCGCGCACGATGAGATCGACATTCGCCTCCGCCTCCTCCTTCGTCTGCCCGTAGGCCCAGTCGGAACCATGCGCGGGGGGCGGCTCGAGACGGTCCCGGAACACGCAGTGGGATTCTTCCGTTGCATCGGGTGCCACGCTGCCGCCGCCTTCGGTCGGCAGAAAGTCCAGGTGCGCGCCGAGGTTCAGGTAGCACTTCTTGCCGCCGCTCGCGCCCTGCACGTTGAACACATGGATCATCGGTCCGTCGATGCGGCGCAGCGTCTGGCCCGTGCCCTCGAAGCCCTCGGCCTTCAGAACCGGATGGAGTTTTTGCGCGAGCAGCTTGAGAAAGACGGTGCGGTTCATGGTCAGCGTGTTTTCCGTGTTCGCAGGGTGATGGAGTAGCGCAGCGCCTCGGTCGGCGCGATGGCATGTTGCCACGCCCAGCGGGCCGGCCCGCGCAGCAGGTACACGGAGCGCGGCTCGATCAGGAATTCGAGCGCGGCCGGCCCGGAGTTGGGCGAGCCCGGCACGTAGGGCCTAAACTGCATCACCGCGTCGCCTTGCAGCGAGACGCCGACGATGTCCTCGAAGTCGGGCACATCGCGGTGCCAGCCGAGCGGCGTACCTGGGCGGTACTCGGCAATCAGCGCATGGCTGAGATCTTCGGGCGCGATACCGGCCCATGCCGCCGCCTTCTCCCGAAGTGGATGCAGCACCTCGGGCAGCGGTGCGCCGGGCTTGAGGCGGTTGGTGTCGAAGTCGTAGCTGCCGCCGAAGCTGGTGCCGCGACGGCGCGCGGTGTATTCCTTGTAGCGCATCTCCTTGAGCGGCAAGCCCTGCACGATGCGCAGCAGTTCGGCCTCTTCGGCGAAGGACAGGAAGTCGCGCTCGTAGCGCAGGCCCTCGATGGCAGCCACGGGCGCCTCGCCGAACAGGTCGGGCTGGGCGGCATGCTCGAGGCGTCGGGTGGAGCGCGTCTTCCTTGTCACGGGCCCTCAGTCATGGTTGCCAGAGGCGGACCCAGTCGACCTGCATGACCGGATTGGTACTGGCGCCGCGCGGACCGTAGCCCTCCGGCGGAATG
Organism: Variovorax paradoxus; assembly: GCF_022009635.1. Taxonomy (NCBI): domain Bacteria; kingdom Pseudomonadati; phylum Pseudomonadota; class Betaproteobacteria; order Burkholderiales; family Comamonadaceae; genus Variovorax; species Variovorax paradoxus. Next base: position 3,897,953 of record NZ_CP091716.1, on the reverse strand, counting down.
TTGCCCGCCCAGGCCTTGTCCTTGATCTCGGTGGTCAGCAGGATGTATTCGGGGCTCTCGGAAATGCCCTCTGTGGTGCTCCAGAACTGCTTCCCGTCGAGGTAGAACTGATATTCGGTCGAAGTCCAAAGCAAACCCACCGTATGCCAGTCGGAGAACGACTGTCCCGCCGGCAGTGACCTCACCTTGCTGTCTCTGCTCTTTGCCTCTCCCGGCGTATAGCCATTCCAATGCACTGCGCTCGAATGCGAATTGCTGACGTCATCCGCATTGTTCGCCCCGACCGCCCGATGTTCGATAACGTCGATTTCCGCTCCCGCAGCCGGATTTTCTGGCGTATACACCCTGTTGCTGTTGGACTGCAACCAGAACGCGGACCACTGCCCCGGAGCGTTCACGAATCGAATGCGCGCCTCGATATACCCGAAAGTGAATTTGCAGCCCGGGTCCTTGTTCGTATCGAGCCAGCCCGTGTAATGCGTGCCTGCGTCCGTGTAGGTAGAGATCGTCACGATGCTGTTGGAGACAGCGACGGCGTCGGGCGTCTGCTGCGCATCGTCCCGCCTTTTGTCGACCACCCGCCATTTGTTGCTGTCCACGCTGGTGCCATCGAATTCGTCATGCCAAGTGAGTCGATAGTCCTTTGCTGGCCCAGGCGCGGCCAGTACCGCAAGCTGCGCGCTGGATCGGGCGGCTCCCCTAGCCGTTCGGACGATGACCGGACCGGTGGTCGCCGACGCGGGCACGGTCACTGAAATCTGTGTTTCGGAGTCCACTGTGAATTGAGTTGCAGCCTTACCGCCAAAGCTCACCGACGCGGTCGAATCGAATTTAGAACCCTTGATAACAATTACGCTGCCAGCAACCCCGGCGGACGGGAAAAAAGACTGAATGACCGGGCTGGTCGCAGTGGGCGAAAAATCTTCGATGGCCGAGTTGGTTGCCGAAGGCGGCGGGTTCTCCGTGGCAGATCCGCTTGCGGCGGGCGGCGGGTTGTCACGAGGCGGGTTGGCTGCGGGAGGAAGCAAGCTTTCAATGCCCGGGCCTGCTCCGCCACCCGAGCCTCCACCGCCGCAGCCGGCCAGAACCGAACCTCCCCAAAGCACCGTTGCGGTTTGCGCGCCTGTTTGCAAGAACCGCCTCCGCGATTTTTTAATGACTGCCGAATTCTTGACCGAGCGAATTGATTTCATTGAGGGCCATCCCGTTGTTGAATATTCCTCATCGAGTCTAAATCCCGAATTTGGCGGAAGCGGCAACGACCCCAAAGGAAGTCCCGGAAATTTTTTAATTCGGCGTTAATTTCAATTCAATTGAGGGAGCCTAATGTCAGCAAATTCCTAATTCATTCATCGCTCGATATTCGCACCCCGGCAGTCCGCACATGCCACCAGCGCGGCAGCAGTTCCCGGATTTCGGCACGCGCGAAGCGGTCGTCCAGCAGATGCAGCACGCCGCGGTCGTCCTCCGTGCGAATCACGCGGCCCGCCGCCTGCACCACCTTCTGCAGGCCGGGATAGAGGTAGGTGTACTCGTAGCCCTTGCCGAAGCGCGTCTGCATGCGCTCGCGGGTGATCTCGTTGAGTTCGTTGTATTGCGGCAGCCCCAGGCTGGCCACGAAGGCGCCGATCAGCCGGCTGCCCGGCAGGTCGATGCCCTCGCCGAACGCGCCGCCCAGCACCGCGAAGCCTATGCCCTGCCCGCCTTCCTCGAAGCGCGCGATGAAGCCATGGCGCTCGGCCTCGCGCATGCCGCGCGTCTGGGTCCACACGGGCACGCCGGGGTGTCGCATGGAGAAGGCGGCGCAGGCTTTCTCCAGGTAGTCGAAGCTGCTGAAGAACGCGAGGTAGTTGCCCGGCAGGCGCTCGTACTGCGCGCCGATGATGTCCGCCACGTTGCGCAGCGAGCCCGCGCGGTCGCGAAAGCGCGTCGACACGTCCATGGCCACTTCGACATGCAGTTGTTTGCTGTGAAATGGCGAGGCCACGTCGAGCAGCGCGGTGTCTTCGGGCAGGCCGAGCGCGTCGCGGTAGAACTCGAAAGGCGACAGCGTGCCCGAGAAACAGGTGACCGACGCCGCCTCCACGAAGCGCCCCTGCAGGAAAGGCGCCGGCACGAGGTTGCGGATCGCCAGCCGGCGCGCCTGCTGTGTGGCGCCCAGGGTGCGCTCGAACACCGAATGGTCGCCGAAGGCCTCGGCCAGCCGTGCGAAATGCAATGCATCGAAGAAGAAGCGCTGCAGCGGCCCCTGCGAAGCATCGGGCGTGGCCGCGAAATGCTCGGCCATGGCGGTGTTGGCCGCCTGCAGGGTGCGAAGAAAGCGCTCGGGTATCTCGTCGCCGGTTTCGTAGTCGGCCTGCTGCGATTGCTGCACCGTGTCCCACTCCCGGAAAACGCGGGCCAACGGGCCGCGCAGCACGGCCGGTGCCATGCGATGGGCCTCTTCCAGCGCGCCGCCGTCGAGCTCGGCCGTGTACATGCCGCGTGCGCGTTCGAGCAGGTTGTGCGCTTCGTCCACCAGCACGGCGGCGCGCCAGTCGGCCTCGCGCATGGTGGCGTAGAGAAAGGCGCTGCTGTCGAAGTAGTAGTTGTAGTCGCCGACGATGGCGTCGGCCCAGTGCGCCATTTCCTGCGCGAGGAAATACGGGCAGACCTCATACGCAAGGCCGATGTCGCGCAGCGACTGGCGGTCGAGCCACGCCACCTTCGCTGCCTGCTCGCGCGCGGCGGGCAGGCGGTCGTAGAAGCCCTTGGCGAGCGGGCAAGCGTCGCCGTGGCAGGCGCGGTCGGGGTATTCGCAGACTTTTTCGCGCGCCGCGAGTTCGAGCACGCGCAGCCGGCCCTGGCCTTGGCCCTTGTCGAGCACGCGCAGCGCGTCCAGCGCCACCGGGCGGCCCGAAGTCTTGGCGGTGAGAAAGAACAGCTTGTCGATCTTGCGGGCGGCGCGCGCCTTCAGCAGCGGGAAGATGGTGGCCAGCGTCTTGCCGATGCCGGTGGGCGCCTGCGCCATGAGGCAGCGCCCGCCCGCGCCGGCACGGTAGACAGCCTCGGCCAGCTCGCGCTGCCCCGCGCGGAAGCTGCCGTACGGGAATACGAGCGCGGCCAGCGTGCTGTCCAGCGCGGTGCGGTGCGCAGCCTCGGTCGCGGCCCAGGCGGCGTAGCGGCCGCACAGCAGTTCGAAGTGCTCGCGCAGGGTTTCCCGGGTGTGATGCTCCTCCAGCACGGTCTCGTCGCCCGTGGCGATGTCGAAGTAGACCAGCGCGACGGTCATCTCGTCGTGGCCGTCCCGCTCACAGAGCATCCAGCCATAGGTGCGTGCCTGCGCCCAGTGCAGTGCGCGGTGGTTTCCGCGGATGGCGTCGAAGTCGCCCCGAAAGGTCTTGATCTCTTCCACCCTGGCCTTGTGGAACTCGTAGCCGTCGGCCCGGCCGCGCACATGCATCTCGCCGCAGGTGGCTTCGAGCCCGACCTCGCATTCGTAGTCGCCGCCGCGCCGGTGCTGCACCAGCGCGTGGCCGGCCATGCCTTCGAGCGCGCTGGGCGCGGGCACGAAGCGCAGGTCGAGGTCGCCCGCCTTCGCGCCAAAGGCGCACAGGGCCTTGACGGAAACGGTGTGCGCGACCGGAGGGAGGGGTTCGTCGGGGTCCATTGCGAAACAACTGGATGGATATACAGATGTTATCGCCGACCGGGACCAAGAACTACCCCTCCGTGAAGACACAGGACGCTGCTACGATGCCCCACCGGGAAAACAGCCTCCCGGCCTGCAAAGCAAGACGGTGTCCCGTCCAAGCGCTGGAGACCCTCAACGGAGCATTCCGTGGACACTGCCTTGCCTGACGCAAACCCCGCGCCTTCCGCGCCCCTGCAACCCGTCACTTTCGCCGAAGCCTTTCGCTTCTGGCTCAAGCTCGGCTTCATCAGCTTCGGCGGCCCCGCCGGGCAGATCGCGATCATGCATACCGAACTGGTGGAGCGCCGCCGCTGGATCAGCGAAAAGCGCTTTCTGCATGCGCTGAACTTCTGCATGCTGCTGCCCGGCCCCGAGGCACAGCAGCTGGCCACCTACATCGGCTGGCTGATGCACAAGACGCGCGGCGGCATCGTCGCCGGCGCGCTGTTCGTGCTGCCTTCGCTGTTCATCCTGATCGCGCTGTCGTGGATCTACATCCGCTTTGGGAACGTGCCGGCGGTGGCCGGTGTTTTCTACGGCATCAAGCCGGCAATCACCGCGCTGGTCCTGCATGCGGCGCACCGCATCGGCAGCCGGGCCTTGAGAAACGGGTGGATGTGGGGCATCGCCGCCGCGGCCTTCGTGGCGATATTCGCATTCGACACCCCGTTCCCAGCCATCGTGCTGGCGGCCGGCGTGATCGGGCACTTCGGCGCGAAACGCGCGCCCGCAGTCTTCGCGCTGGGCGGCGGCCACGGCGCGGCACGACAGAGCTACGGGGCCGCGCTGATCGACGACGACACGCCCACGCCGCCGCATGCGCGTTTCTCGCGCTCGGGGCTGATCAAGGTTCTGGGCATTGGACTGGGCCTGTGGCTCGCAGCCATGGGCATTCTTGTTGCCGTCCAGGGGCTGAGCGGAACCCTCACCCAGATGGGCTGGTTCTTCACCAAGGCGGCATTGCTGACCTTCGGCGGCGCCTATGCCGTGCTGCCCTACGTCTACCAGGGCGCCGTCGAGCAGCATCACTGGCTGACGGGCACGCAGATGATCGACGGACTGGCCCTTGGAGAAACCACGCCAGGCCCGCTGATCATGGTCGTGGCTTTCGTCGGCTTCGTCGGCGGCTGGCTGCACCAAGTGCTGGGGCCGGATTCGCTGTTCCTGGCGGGTGCGCTGGCCGCCACGGTGGTGACCTTCTTCACCTTCCTGCCGTCGTTCGTCTTCATCCTGGCCGGCGGCCCCGCCATCGAGGCCACGCATGGCAAGCTGGGATTCACCGCGCCGCTGTCGGCCATTACCGCGGCCGTGGTGGGCGTGATCCTGAATCTGGCGCTTTTCTTCGCCTATCACGTGCTGTGGCCGCAGGGCTTCGGCGGCCGCTTCGACGCTGTCTCGGCTGCGATTGCCGTGGCCGCGGCGATTGCCTTGTTCCGCTTCAAGGTCGGCGTGCTGCCGCTGCTCGGTGCCTGCGCGGTGCTGGGCCTGCTGCTTTCCTTCCTGCTTCCCGCCTAGTGGCTTAGCTAGTGCGCGTGCCGATGATGGGCATCCGGCACATGCGCATGGGCATGCCGGAACGGCTCGTGCACATGCGGATGGCTGTGGGCGCCTGACGGCATGACCTCGTGGGTGTGGTCATGGTGCCCGTCGTCGTGGCGGTGCGCGTGTTCATGCGCGAGGCGCTCGTGCGCATGTTCGTGGCCGTGGGATTCGATCAGGTGCAGCACCACGCCGAGCATCATCAGCACGCCGCCGGCCGCCATTACCCAGGTACCGCTTCGATCGCCGAGCGCGATGGCAAAGGCCGCGCCGATGAACGGCGCGAAGGCGAAGACCGAGCCGGTGCGCGCGGCGCCGAAGGCTCTTTGCGCAAGAAGATAAAAGCGAAGGCTGAGCCCGTATCCGGTCGCGCCGACGGTGAACAAGATCACCATCGCAGCCGGCGCGGGTGCCGGCTCGTGCAGCAGCCAGCCCAAAAGGGTCGCCGCCACCGCGCCGATGGCGGCCTTGCCCAGAACGACCTGGCCCGGGTCCCGTTCGGCCAGTGCGCGCGAAAGCGTGTTGTCCACGCCCCAGGCGGCCGTCGCCACGAGCACGGCCAGCATTCCCCAAAGCTGCGTGCCGCCGCTTCGACCCTGGTCCAGGACCAGCGCCACGCCGCCGGCAAAAAGGAGCAGCATGGCCGCCCACACGCGTCGGTCCATCGTCTCCTGGTAGAGCAGCCGCGCCAGCACCGCCGTGAACAGCGCTTCCAGCGTCAGCATCAGCGAAGCGCTGGTGCCGCTCGTGTGCTGCAGCCCCCAGGCCAGGGCGACGGGGCCGATCAACGCACCGAAAGCCGCCATCAACAGGAGCCGGGGCAGGTCGCCGCGCACCATGCGCGCTTCGCGCTCCACCCGCTGCCGGGTCGCGAAGCCGACGGCGGCAGCGCCCGCATAAAGAAGCGCCGCGGTCGTGAAGGCACCCGCGCCCTTTCCGAAATGCTGGACGAGCGGTGTGCTGATGCCGAAAAGAGCCGCTGCGAGCAAGGCGAGCAGTCCGCCCTTCACGGCAGGGAGGGAAAGATGGCGGGCGGTCATGGTCGGTGATCTGGTCGTGAAGTGAATTGTCATTGTTCCGCCCCCGCGAAATTGCAGCCTGACGAGCCGCCATTTCCCGAAGAAATCCCTGACGGGCTCTTCTCCGACAGGAACAGCGTCGTTTTTCGGCAAAACTTGACAAGTTTTGCTTACAAATGCGACCGATGAACACTCCCTCCGCGATCGACCCTGAAGACTTCGACCGTCTGCTGAGCCGCAACCTCAAGCTCCCGCTGATCGGCGGCGTTTTCGGCGCCGTGGTGTTCGTCGGGCTGATCCTGTTTTTGCTCAACACCATCGGCTGGGTCGAGCACACCGACCGCGTGACCCGCGCCGCCAGCGAGCTGCAGCGCCAGAGCATCGACATGGAGACCGGCATGCGCGGCTTCCTGATCACCGGTGACGAGACTTTCCTGGAACCCTACCAGAGCGCCCTGCCCCGCATGAAGACCGACACGGCCGCGCTGCGCGAGCTGGTGTCGGACAACCGGCAGCAGGTCGAGCGCCTGGACCGCATCGCCGCCATCCAGGGCACCTGGATCGAATTCGCGCGCAGCCTGATCGCCGCGCGCCGCGCCGGCGAGGACGCGCAGGCGCAGGTACGGCTGGGCCGCGGCAAGCGGCTGACCGACGACATGCGCGCGGAATTCACCGCCTTCATCGACACCGAGCAGGCGCTGCGCTTCCAGCGCAACAACGATGCCAACCGCACCGCGTGGTGGGTGATCTGCCTGTTTTTGCTGTTCACGCTGACGCTCACCGGGCTGGTCGCCTACTTCGGCCGCCGGCAGCTGATGCGGCTGTCCGAGAGCTACGACGCGGTGCTGAAGGAACAGGCCGCCCATACCGACCGCCTATCTCATGAGGCCTGGCTGCGCGGCGCGCAGACCGAGCTGGTGGGCGAACTGGTGGGCGAGCTCAGCGCGCCGGACATGGGGCGCAAGATCCTGGCCTTCTTCTCGCGCCACCTGGGCACCTCGGTCGGCGCCATGTATGTGCGCGAGCGGCACGGACCGCTGCGGCGCGCCTCGAGCTATGGCTTTTCGAGCGCGGCCGAAGCCACGCCGCAGGTGTTCTCGCCGACCGAAAGCCTGGTGGGCCAGGCCGCGGCCGAGCGCCGCCGCATGGTGATCGAACCTGTCACCGCCGATTACCTGAAGGTGAATTCGGGCCTGGGCGAAATGACGCCCCAGGCGGTGCTGCTGCTGCCGGTGGCCAGCGACGGCATGGTCAACGGCGTGATCGAACTCGGCCTGCCGGGCGCGCTGGACGAGCGCGGCAGCCAGTTGCTGGACGTGGTGGCCGACGACATCGGCAGCTCGCTGGCGGCGGCGCGCTACCGCGAGCAATTGCAAGATGTGCTGGCCGAGACCCAGCAGCTCAACGAGGAACTGCAGGTGCAGCAGGAAGAACTGCGCACCGCCAACGAAGAGCTCGAGGAGCAGTCGCGCGCGCTGCGGGCCTCCCAGGCCATGCTGGAGAACCAGCAGGCCGAGCTGGAGCAGACCAACAGCCAGCTGTCGGAGCGCACCGAGGCGCTCGACCAGCGCAACACCGCGCTGCGCCGCGTGCAGCGCGACCTGGAAGACCGCGCCGACGAACTGCAGCGCGCGAGCCGCTACAAGTCGGAGTTCCTGGCGAACATGTCGCACGAGCTGCGCACGCCGCTGAACAGCGCGCTCATCTTGGCCAAGCTGCTGGGCGACAACCCGCAGGGCAACCTGAGCCCCGAGCAGGTGAAGTTCGCGGAGTCGATCTACTCGTCGGGCAACGACCTGCTGGTGCTCATCAACGACATCCTGGACATCTCGAAGGTCGAGGCCGGCAAGCTCGAAGTGGTGCCGGAAGACGTGCCCCTGCGCCGGCTCGCCGAAAGCCTGGAGACCACCTTCCGCCCGCTGGCGATGCAGAAGAACCTGAGCTTCCGCCTCGACATCAGGCCCGACGCACCGGGCTCGCTGGTGACCGACAGCCAGCGCGTGGAGCAGATCCTGAAGAATCTGCTGTCGAACGCGCTCAAGTTCACCGACCGCGGCGAAGTGGCGCTGGTGGTCTCGGGCACTGCCGATGGCGGCGCGGCCTTCGCGGTGTCCGACTCCGGCATCGGCATCGACCCGCAGCAGCACGAGCTGATCTTCGAAGCCTTCCGCCAGGCCGACGGCACCACCAGCCGGCGCTACGGCGGCACGGGGCTGGGCCTGTCGATCTCGCGCGACCTCACGCAGCTGCTGGGCGGCACGCTCGCCGTGCAGAGCCAGCCGGGCCAGGGCAGCACTTTCGTGCTGCAGCTGCCGGCCAAGGCGCCGCAGGCTTCGGGCAATGCATCGGCCACGCAGTCGCCCATCTACACGCCCAAGCCGGCGCACGCCCCGGTGGGCCAGGCGCCGGCCGCGCCCGCCACGCCGCTCGCGCCCCAGCCGCCCTCCCCGGTGCCCGCGCCGCAATTCGCCGACGACCGCTCGCTGCCGCGCGACCAGGTGCGCCGCGTGCTGGTGATCGAGGACGAGCCGCAGTTCGCGCACATCCTCTACGACCTGGCGCACGAACTCGGCTACCGCTGCCTGGTGGCGCACGGCGCGGCCGACGGCTTCGAGCTGGCCACGCAGTTCGTGCCCGACGCCATCCTGCTGGACATGCGCCTGCCCGACAGCACCGGCCTGGACGTGCTGCAGCGCCTGAAGGACTCGCCGCACACCCGCCACATCCCGATCCACGTGGTCTCCGCCGCCGACAACGCACAAGGCGCGGCGCTGCAAATGGGCGCCATCGGCTACGCGCTGAAGCCGACCACGCGCGACGAACTGATGCGCGTGTTCGCGCGGCTGGAAGACAAGCTCACCCAGAAGGTCAAGGTGGTGCTGCTGGTGGAAGACGACGATCTGCAGCGCGAGAGCGTGATGCGGCTGATCGAGGACGACGACATCGAGATCGTGGCCGTGGGCTCCGGCGAAGAGGCGCTGGAGCTGCTTCGCACCCGCGTGTTCGACTGCATGATCACCGACCTGCGGCTGCCCGACATGCAGGGCAGCGACCTGCTCAAGGCCATGGCGGCTGAAGAGATCGTGTCGTTCCCGCCGGTCATCGTGTACACCGGGCGCAACCTCACGCGCGACGAGGAAACCGAGCTGCAGCGCTATTCGCGCTCGATCATCATCAAGGGCGCGCGCTCGCCGGAGCGCCTGCTCGACGAGGTGACGCTGTTCCTGCACAAGGTGGAAGCCGAACTCTCGAGCGAACGCCAGGGCATGCTCAAGACGGCGCGCGGTCGCGACCGCATCTTCGAGGGCCGCACCATCCTGCTGGTGGACGACGACGTGCGCAACATCTTCGCGCTGACCAGCGCCCTCGAACAGCGCGGCGCGGCCGTGGAAATCGGCCGCAACGGCCGCGAGGCATTGGAAAAACTCGACCAGGTGCGCGAGATCGACCTGGTGCTGATGGACGTGATGATGCCGGAGATGGACGGCCTGGAAGCCACGCGCCGCATGCGCGCCGACCCGCGCTTCGAGAAGATGCCGGTGATCGCCATCACCGCCAAGGCCATGAAGGACGACCGCGAGCAGTGCCTGGCCGCGGGCGCCAACGACTACCTTGCCAAACCCGTGGACCTGGAGCGCCTGTTCTCCCTGCTGCGGGTATGGATGCCGAAAATGGAGCGCCTGTGACCCTGCCGCCTTCCGCTTCGCCTTCCACGCCCCCGCCGCTGCCGCCCCTGAGCGACACCGAGATCGAGCTGCGCCTGCTGATGGAGGCGATCTATCTCAAGTACAGCTACGACTTCCGAAACTACACCGTGGCCTCGCAGAAGCGCCGCGTGCTGCATGCGCTCGAGCAGCTCGGGCTGCCGAGCATCTCGGCGCTGCAGGATCGCGTGCTGCGCGAGCCGGCGCTGTTCGGCCGGCTGCTGCAGTTCCTCACCATTCCGGTGAGCGAGATGTTCCGCGACCCCTCGTACTTCCTGGCGCTGCGCCAGCACGTGGTGCCGATCCTGCACACCTACCCTTCGGTCAAGGTGTGGGTGGCGGGCTGCAGCACCGGCGAGGAAGTGTTCTCGTTGGCCATCCTGCTGCGCGAGGAAGGCTTGCTCGAACGCACGCAGATCTACGCGACCGACATCAACCCGGCCTCGCTGGAGAAGGCGCGCCAGGGCATTTTTCCGCTCGAGGCGATCCGCGGCTACACCACCAACTACCAGCGCGCGGGCGGGCGCAGCGCGTTCTCCGACTACTACACCGCCGCCTACGAGGCCGCGCGCTTCGACCCCTCGCTGTGCGCCGACGTGATCTTCGCCGACCACAGCCTGGCCACCGACAGCGTGTTCGCGGAAACGCAGCTGGTGTCGTGCCGCAACGTGCTCATCTATTTCAACCGGCAGCTGCAGGACCGGGCGCTGGGCCTGTTCCACGAGTCGCTGTCGCACCGCGGCTTCCTCGGGCTGGGCTCGAAGGAAAGCATCGACTTCTCGGGCTACGCCACCCGCTTCGACACCCATGCGCGCGCGGAGCGCATCTACCGCAAGGCCACATGAAAAGGCGGCTTCGCTCGACCAACAAGCGCGTGGAGGCCGTGGTGCTGGGCGCCTCCGCGGGCGGCATCGACGCGCTCACCACCCTGCTGCACGACCTGCCCGCCACCTGGCACATACCGATGGCGGTGGTGCTGCACCTGCCCGAGGAGCACGACAGCCATCTGGCCGAGATCTTCGGCCAGCGGCTGCCGATTCAGGTGCTCGAGGCGGCCGACAAGATGCCGCTTTCGGCGGGCAGCCTGTATTTCGCGCCGCCAGGCTATCACCTGTCGATAGAGCGCGAGCGCGCTTTCTCGCTGAGCTGCGAGCCGCCCGTGCTGTTCTCGCGGCCGTCCATCGACGTGCTCATGTCCTCCGCGGCCGATGCCTACGGCCCCGCCCTCGCCGGCTTCTTGCTGACCGGCGCCAACTACGACGGTGCCGAGGGGCTGCACCGCATTCATCTGGCCGGCGGGCTGACCGCCGTACAGGAACCGACCGAAGCTCAGATTCCGACCATGCCCCAAGCCGCCATCGCGCGCCACGCTCCCGACTACGTGCTCCCCTTGCGCGAGCTGCGCGCCCTTCTTCTGCAACTGGAGGCCGCCCATGAACATTGAGGTCGAGAGCAAGCTGCTGATCGTCGACGACCTGCCGGAGAACCTGCTGGCGCTGGAGGCGCTCATCCGCGCGCCGGGCCGCGTGGTGCATCGCGCCGCTTCGGCCGAAGCCGCGCTGGCGCTGCTGCTGGAGCACGAGTTCGCGCTGGCCATCGTCGACGTGCAGATGCCGGGCATGAACGGCTTCGAGCTGGCCGAGCTGATGCGCGGCACCGAGCGCACGCGGCACATTCCCATCATTTTCGTGAGCGCCGCCGGGCGCGAACTGAACTACGCGTTCCAGGGCTACGAGAGCGGCGCGGTCGACTTCCTGCACAAGCCGCTGGACCCGCACGCGGTGACCAGCAAGGTCAACGTCTTCGTCGACCTGCACCGTCACCGCAAGGCGCTGCGCCACGAGATGGACCAGCTCGCGGTCGCCCACCACAAGCAGGAAGAACTGGTGCAGCAGTTGCAGCACACCCAGCGCGAGCTGGAGCGCGCGGTGCGTATGCGCGACGACTTCATGTCGATGGTGTCGCACGAGCTGCGCACGCCGCTCAACACGCTCTACCTGGAGGCGCAGTTGCGGCAGCTGCATCTGTCGAAAGGCAATCTCGCCAACTTCACGCCCGAGCGGCTGCCCTCGATGATCGAGCGCGACCAGCGGCAGATCCGCAACATGGTGCGGCTGATCGACGACATGCTCGACGTCACCCGCATGCGGCGCGATGCGCTGTCGATCCAGACCAAGCCGGTTGACCTGAGCGCGCTTTCCCGCGCGGTGGTCGAGAACCTGCGCCAGCAGGCCGAGGCTGCCGGCTCGCCGATCACGCTGCAGACGCCGGCCGAGCTGCGCGGCGTGTGGGACGAGTTCCGCATCGAACAGGTGCTGACCAACCTGCTGACCAACGCACTGCGCTACGGCAGCGGCAAGCCGGTGGAGATGACGGTGAGCCTGGAGGGCGACACCGCCCGCGTGGCGGTGCGCGACCAGGGCATCGGCATCGCGCCGGAAGACCACGCGCGCATCTTCGAGCAGTTCGAGCGCACCGACGACAGCCGCCGGCACGCGGCGGGCCTTGGCCTGGGCCTGTACATCACCCGCAAGATCGTGTCCCTGCACGCAGGGCATATCGGCGTGGAGAGCGCGCCCGGCGAGGGCTCGCGCTTCGTCGTCGATCTGCCGCTGCACATCCCCGAGGCCGACGGCGACGCCGCGCAGCCAACGTAGGCATGCTCCTACCCCCGGGCGCGCGAGCGCCCGCGATACTGAATCCTTCGAACTACCGGAAAGAAAAAAAGCTGTGAACGTGCTGATCGTCGACGACAACGAAGCCGCGGCCGACCTGTTGCAGGAACTGCTGACATTGCAGGACCACACGGCGCGCTGTACCTACACGGCCCAGCAGGCGCTCGACGCGGCCGCTGCGGAAAGCTTCGATGCCGCCTTGATCGACCTGACGCTGCCCGACTTCCCAGGCACCGAAGTGGCCCGGCGGCTGCGCGCCAGTGCGGATGCCGGCGCGCCGAAGCTGCTGGTGGCGATCTCGGGCTTCTCCGCGCAGGACAGCGGCGGCCAGTCGGCCCAGGGCCTGTTCGATCACCACCTGCAAAAGCCGATCGATATCGACAAGCTGGACCGGATCCTGGCGTCGGCTTCCTGACGCGCCTGCGAGGTTTTCGAGCTTTTCGAGTCGAGCCCGGATTCCTGGCGTGTCCGCGGTCTCCGCGAGGCACATCAGTAAGAGAGCGTGATCGAGCCGTCGCCCCCGTTGTCGTAGGACGTCGCGCCATTGCCGCCGACGTCATAGGTGGCACCGGCGGGGCCTGCACTGCCCCCGCCGCCGCCGCCCCCGCCGTAGTTGCCATTGAAGCCGCCCCCGCCGCCGCCTCCGAATCCAGCGCCACCACCGCCGCCGAACGTCGAACCGTCGCCGCCGCTCGCGCTGGAGCCAGGGGAGCCGGGCGCGATGGTTCCCGTGCCCGCCGCTCCGCCGCTCCCGTTCGCTCCGCCCCCTGCGGAGCCCACGCCGGATCCCGGCATTCCGGAGCCCGAGCCGTGCCCGCCTCCGTCGCCACCCTCGGTTCCCCCCGCACTGGCACCGGCGCCTCCGCCGCCGCCGGCAATGAACAGCACGCTTGCGCTTTGCTGAAGTGTCGTTGCCCCGCCGCCGCCGGCCGCCGTGCCGGAGTCGCCGCCACCGCCGACGCCGCTGGTGCCGACTCCGCCACCGCCACCGCCGCCCCCAATGAAAAGACTCAAGGTTTCACCCGGCGTGACCGCCATCTGCGCCGTCACCCGGCCGCCGTGGCCACCGCGGTTGTAAGCGCCCGAAGCGCCGCCACCGCCGCCCAGTGCGACAACCCTGACAAGGTAGACGCCAGCCGGCACCTTCCAGGCCGCAGGGCCCGATGCGGAGAAGATCGTCTTGGGTTCGACGGTGAGAAGTCCGCTCGTGCTCACGCTCCCTAGCGCCGCGCTGATGGTTGCAGTGCCTTGGACCACGCTCGTCGCGAAACCCGCGGTTCCTGCCGCATTGCTGATGGTCGCCACGCCAACGGTGTCGGACGCCCAGGTCACCAGGGACGTGATGTCCTGCGTGCTGCCATCCGTGTAGGTCCCCGTCGCGGTGAATTGCGTGATGCCGCCGGATGTCCCTCCGATCGTGGCGGTTGCGGACGGCGGCGTCATCGCGATGGACGCCAGCCGCGCTTGCGTGACGGTCAGTGTCGTCGTGAACTTCACCCCGCCCAGGTCGGCCGTGATCTCTGTGCTGCCGATCGCTGCGGAGGTGGCCAGGCCCTGTGCATTCACACTCGCCGCCGAGAGGTTGTTCGACGCCCAGCTCACCTGGGCCGTGAGGTCCTGCGTGGTCTGGTCGCTGTACGTCCCGATGGCGGTGAACTGCTGCGTGGTGCCCAGCGCGATGCTCGGGTTCGCGGGTGTGACGGCAAGGGAGGCCAGCGACGCCGCGCTGACATCGAGTGTGGCCGTGGCCGCGGGCACGGACGCGCACGGGCGCGCGAGGCGGCAGCTTGCCGTGATCGTCGCCTGCCCCTGCGTCACACCGCTGGCCAGCCCGGTTCCATCGACCGTTGCCACCGCGGGAGGGGACGAACTCCAGTCGACATCGGCGGAAATGTTCTGCGACGTGTGGTCCGAGAACGTGGCCGTGACGATGAACCGTGCCTGGGTTCCCTTGGCGATGGAAGCGGTGCGTGGCGTGATTTCCATGCCGACCACGATGGCTGGCGTGACCGTGAGCGTGGTGCTGCCGCTCTGTCCGCCGAAGCTGGCCGTGGCCGAGCTGGTTCCGGGGGCCGCGCCAAGCGCCTTGCCCGAGGCGTCCACGCTCGCCACGGCGGTATCGGCCGTGCTCCACGCGGCGGTGGATGTCACGTCGCCGTGCGTGTTGTCGCTGTAGATGGCCGTGGCCGTCAGCTGCACCGAAGTGCCGGCCGCCAGGCTGGGGTTGGCCGGAGTCACCTGGATCGAGACCAGCTTCGGCGGCGAGGCCGGCGCCGCAGGCTGTGGCAGCGGCACGAAGGATGCGCCTGGAGAACTGCCGCCACCGCCGCACGCACCCAGCGCCATGAGCATCACGAACGCGAGGACCGACGATACGACGTGAAAAAGACGATGAAGTCCCGGGAATCCAACGCGCCTCGCGTTTTCTTGCTGGCCGAAGTGAATGGTCGGTGCCAAAGAAGACTGGTGGAGTGCCAAGGGGTGGAAATCGAACAGCCTGCGCCTCGTGCGCCTGAGCAAGGCGCCGAATTCGGGCGTTCGCATCTGGTAGTGAGCAATGGCGCGAGACGATATTTGCGGCCAGCTCGCATGTCCATCGCCGAAAACAGGTAGAGGAGCCAGTCAGTCCGACGGCCGCTTACCCATACTGGTAAACCACGAGATATAAATTGGTGAACCACTTTTAAACTGGCTCACCAATAATGGCGACGCTCACAGAACTCCCTCTCGTCCAGGCTCCCGAGCCGGAATCGGACCGCTCCTATCAGAAGCTCGCGGCGCGCATCGCCGGGCTCATCACCGAGGGCGAGTTCAAGGCGGGCGACCGCCTGCCCTCGGAGCGCGCGCTGGCCGAGCGCTTCAACGTCAGCCGCACGCTGGTGCGCGAGGCGATCATCGTGCTGGAGATCCAGGGCGCGGTCGAAGTGCGCGGCGGCTCGGGCATCTACATCTGCGCGCCGGTGGCCGGTGCCGCGGTGCCGGCCGCATCGGCCTACACGCTGTCGCCCGGGCCGGGGCCGTTCGAGCTGCTGCGCGCGCGCAGCCTGATCGAATCCGAAATCGCTTCCGTCGCCGCGGAGAACCGCAAGGACAGCGACATCGACCGCATCTACGCGGCGCTGGCCGCGATGCGCGAGCACATGCAGGACAAGGCGGCCAACGAGGCGGCCGACCGCCTGTTCCACCTGCGCATTGCCGAGTCGACCGGCAACAGCGTGCTGCTGCAGATGGTCACGGCGCTGTGGGACCACACCAAGGCGCCGATCTGGTCGCAGATGGAAGCGCACTTCCACACGCCCGAGTTGCGCCGCGCCTCGCAGGACGACCACCAGCGCGTGTTCAACGCGCTGCTGGAACGCAACCCGGCTGAAGCCCGCGCCGCGATGCGCGCGCACATCGACCGCGTGATCGCCGAGTTCGCGCAGGCCTGGCGCTGACGCCGTGCGCGCCGGCCGCGCGGCGATGCCGCGCCCTGCTGTGCCTTTTCCACTTTTCCCTCTGCCCGGATTCGGGTGCCCCTAGAACTGGAGACTGAAGATGACAACGACCAAGACCCTGCTCGCCGCCTTGCTGGCCGCGGCGTTCGTCGGCCAGGCCGCCGCGCAGACGGTGCCCGTGCCCGCCCCCGGCACCAGCGCGCGCATCGACGCGATCAAGAAGGCCGGCGTGCTGCGCGCGGCGGTGCTGTCGAATCCGCCGTGGCTGGTGGAAAACACCACCGGCTCGGGCGACGCCTGGGCCGGCCCGGCATGGCTGCTCGCGAATGAAGTGGCCAAGCAGCTGGGCGTGAAGCTGCAGGCGGTGCCGGTCTCGCACGAGACCAAGGTGCCGGTGCTGGCCTCCAACCAGGCCGACATGACCATTTCTCCTCTGTCGGTGACGCCCGAGCGCCTGAAGGTGGTCGACTTCGTGACCTACTCGCGCACCGCGCTGTGCGTGTTCGGCCGCGCCGACAACCCGAAGGTGGCCAACGCCAAGTCGGTCGACGACTTCAACAACCCGAACATCACGGTTGCCTACTTCACCGGCGGCGGCGAGGAGAACTGGGTCAAGAAGCGCTTCCCCAACGCCAAGCTGCGCGGCGTGTCGACCGCCGGCACCGCCGCGCCGGTGGAAGAAATCATGGCCAAGCGCGCCGACATCACCCCCATCAACCGAGTGCCGTGGCAGGCGCTGAACCGCAAGGTCAAGGGCCTGAAGGTGCTGCCAGACGCCAACAACTGCCAGGACTCCACCGAGATGGCCACGCCCATCGGCCTGGCGATCGACAAGAACCAGCCCGAATACCTGAACTGGCTCAAGGCCGTCAACGACCAGATGAAGCCCAAGCTGGACGCGGACGAGGCCCGGATCATCAACGCGATGTGACCCGTCCGGCCGCGGCCGGACTCTCGCAACGATCTCATGGATCTCGACTTCTCCCCACTGCTGGACAGCTGGCAGTACCTGCTGGGCGGGCTGGGCGTCACGCTGCTGCTGTCGGTGCTCACCGCCATCGGCGCGCTGGTGCTCGGCACCGCGCTCGGCCTGGGCCGCGTCTACGGCGCGGCCTGGCTGCGCATTCCTATCGTGTTCTACATCGACACCCAGCGCGCGATTCCCGTGCTGGTGATCCTGGTGTGGTTCTATTTCGCGGTGCCCATCCTCACGGGCATCAGCTTCCATCCGTTCTGGGCCGCGCTGATGGCGCTCACGCTGCACATCGCCGCCTACGTGGCGGAGATCGTGCGCGCGGGCATCGAGTCGATCCGCCCGGGACAGATCCGCGCCGCGCTGGCGCTGGGCATGTCGCGCGCGCAGATCGTGCGCAAGGTGGTGCTGCCGCAGGCGCTGGTGCGCATGCTGCCGGCCTTCGGCTCGGTGCTGTCGATCACCATCAAGGACACGGCCATCGCGACGGTGATCGCCGTGCCTGAACTCATGAAGCGCGCCGAGACCATCGCGGGCCAGAGCTACCGGCCGATCGAGGTGTTCACCGTGGTCATGGTCATCTACTTCATCATCCTGTTCCCCGGAACACGGCTGATCGATGCGCTCTACAAGCGCGTCGCGCACCTGGGGAGGTCCTGATGGAGCTGGACTGGAACATCGTCTGGACCCACCGCTACGACCTGCTGCACGGCGCCGGCCTCACGGTGCTGCTGACCGTGCTGACCATGCTGGTGGCCGTGCCGCTGGGGATCGTGCTGGCGCTGATGCGGTTGTCCAGCAGCAAGGCGCTGTCGGGCGCGAGCCAGGTCTTCGTGGAGTTCTTTCGCAACCTGCCGCTGATCCTGGTCGTGTACTGGGCGTTCTACGTGATGCCGGTGCTGATGCACATCGAGTTCTCCGCCTTCACCACCGGGCTGGTGGCGCTGTGCCTGAACGTGTCGGCCTACAACGCCGAGACCTTCCGCGCCGGCATCAACTCGATCCGCAAGGGGCAGATGGAGGCCGCCATCGCGATGGGCATGAGCCGCTGGCAGGCCATGAAGAAAGTGGTGATCCCGCAGGCCTGGCGGCGCGTGCTGCCGGTGCTGGCGAGCACCTGGGTGTCGCTCTTCAAGGACACCTCGCTGGTGTCGGTGATCGCGGTGGGCGAGCTGGCGCACGTGGCGCTGCAGATCCGCTCGTCGAGCTTCCGCGTGCTGGAGATGCTCACGGCCATGGCCGTCATCTACTGGCTCATGGGCTACCCGCAGGCCAAGCTGGTCGACTGGATACAGAAGAAATTCGAGGTCAAGGAATGATGAACGGCGAACGCAAATCGGCCGGCCAGGCGCCGGTCGTGGTGTACGACAAGGTGCGCAAGCTGTACGGCAACTTCGTGGCGCTGGACGGCGTCACGGTGCAGGTCAACAAGGGCGAGGTGATGTGCCTCATCGGGCCTTCGGGCTCGGGCAAGTCGACGCTGCTGCGCTGCACGAACGCGCTGGAGACCATCGACGGCGGGCGCGTGCTGATCGACGGCGTGCCGCTGCCCACCGACGAGCGCGAGGCGCGCAAGGTGCGCCAGCGCATGGGCATGGTGTTCCAGAACTTCGAGCTCTTCCCGCACAAGAACGCGCTGGACAACGTGGCCATCGGCCCGGTCACCGTGCTGGGCATGAGCGAGGAGAAGGCGCGCGAGCGTGCCATGAAGCTGCTCGACAAGGTGGGGCTGGCCGCCAAGGCGCACAACTTCCCGAGCGGCCTGTCGGGCGGCCAGCAGCAGCGCGTGGCCATCGCCCGCGCGCTGGCCATGGAGCCCGAGGTGATGCTGTTCGACGAGCCCACCTCCGCGCTCGACCCCGAAACCATAGGCGAAGTGCTCAACGTCATGAAGAAGCTCGCCGACGAGGGCATGACCATGGTCGTGGTCACGCACGAGATGGCCTTCGCGCGCAGCGTGGCCGACTGGGTGGTGGTGTTCGACCACGGCAAGGTGGTCGAGCAGGGGCCGCCGCGCCAGATCTTCGAGGCGCCGACCGCCGAGCGCACGCGCGACTTCCTCGGCCACCTGGGCTGGCACGGCTGAGCGCCTTCGCCGCCCCCTTCCCCACATTCGATACACACCATGAAAATCACCAACGCACGCGTCATCGTCTGCAGCCCCGGCCGCAATTTCGTCACCCTCAAGATCGAGACCGACGAAGGCCTCACCGGCATCGGCGACGCCACGCTCAACGGCCGCGAGCTGGCCGTGGCCGCCTACCTCACCGAGCACGTCATTCCCTGCCTGATCGGGCGCGACGCGCACCAGATCGAGGACATCTGGCAGTACCTGTACAAGGGCGCCTACTGGCGCCGCGGGCCGGTCACCATGACGGCCATCGCCGCGGTCGACACCGCGCTGTGGGACATCAAGGCCAAGGCCGCCAACATGCCGCTGTACCAGCTGCTCGGCGGCAAGAGCCGCACCGGCGTGATGGTGTACGGCCACGCCAACGGCCGCGACATCGAGCACACGGTCGACGAAGTGCTGCGCTACAAGGAAGAAGGCTACCTGGCCATTCGCGCGCAGAGCGGCGTGCCGGGCCTGGAGAAGGTGTACGGCGTGGGCCGCGGCACCATGTTCTACGAGCCGGCCGACGCCGACCTGCCGAGCGAGCACGACTGGTCGACAGCCAAGTACCTGGAGCACACGCCCAAGCTGTTCGACGCGGTGCGCAGCGCCGTGGGCCCGGACATCCACCTGCTGCACGACGTGCACCACCGCCTGACGCCCATCGAGGCCGGCCGGCTGGGCAAGTCGCTGGAACCCTTCAACCTGTTCTGGATGGAAGACGCCACGCCGGCGGAGAACCAGGAAGCCTTCAGGCTCATCCGCCAGCACACGACCACGCCGCTGGCGGTAGGCGAAATCTTCAACAGCATCTGGGACTGCAAGGACCTGATCGAGAACCAGCTGATCGACTTCATCCGCACCACGGTGGTCCACGCGGGCGGCATCACGCAGCTGCGCCGCATTGCCGACCTGGCCTCGCTCTACCAGGTGCGCACAGGCTGCCACGGCGCGACCGACCTTTCGCCGGCCTGCATGGGCGCGGCGCTGCACTTCGACATGTGGGTGCCCAACTTCGGCATCCAGGAGTACATGCGCCACACGGAAGAAACCGACGCCGTGTTCCCGCATTCCTATTCCTTCTCCAACGGCATGCTGCACCCCGGCGAGGCGCCGGGCCACGGCGTGGACATCGACGAGGCGCTGGCCGCCAAGTACCCCTACAAGCGCGCCTACCTGCCGGTGAACCGCCTGCAGCACGACGGCACGCTCTGGAACTGGTGAGCGCGAAAGAAGCCATGCCGCGCCTTCATCCCGACGCCCTGCCCCACGTGCCCGCGCATGTCGCGGTGCCGCGCTACCGGCGGGAGTCGCTGCGCGCGGGCATCGTCCACCTGGGTGTCGGCGCCTTCCATCGCGCGCACCTGGCGGTGGTGAACGAAGCCGCGTTGCATGCGGGCGACGACCTGCGCTGGGGCACGGTGGGCGTGTCGCTGCGCGCGCCCGACACGCGCGACGCACTGAAGCCGCAAGCCGGCCTCTACACGCTGGCGCTGCGCGATGCGGCCGAAGACGGCAGCCCGCGCGAGCTGCTGCAGGTCGTGGGCAACCTGCTCGACGTGCTGGTGGCGCCCGAAGACCCACGAGCCGTGCTCGAGCGCATCGCGCATCCGGACACGCGCATCGTGAGCCTCACGATCACCGAGAAGGGCTATCACCACGATCCGGCCACCGGCGCGCTGAAGCTCGACGACGTCGGCATCGCGCACGACCTCGCGCACCCCGAGGCGCCGCGCACCATGCCCGGCTTCGTGGTGCATGCGATGGCACTGCGCCGCGCGCGCGGGCTCGCGCCGGTCACGCTGCTGTCCTGCGACAACCTGCCCGCCAATGGCGACACGCTGCGCGGCATCGTGCTGGCTTTCGCGCAGGCGGTCGATGTCGCGCTGCGCGACTGGATCGACGCGCACTGCACCTTCCCCAATTCGATGGTCGACCGCATCGTGCCGCGCACCACCAACGAAGACCGCGCGCGCATCTCCGAGCGCCTGGGCGTCGAGGACGCATGGCCGGTGATCGGCGAGCCTTTTCTCGAATGGGTGGTGGAAGACCGCTTCGCGAGCGGCCGGCCCGACTGGACGGCGGGCGGCGCGCGCTTCGTCGCGCACGCGGAGCCTTTCGAGCGGCTGAAACTGCGCATGGTCAACGGCAGCCATTCGGCGCTTGCCTACCTGGGGGCGATGGCGGGGTTCCGCACGGTGGACCGCGCGATGGCCGAGCCCGCGCTGCGCGCTTTCATCGATGCGCTGATGCGCGAAGAAATCGCGCCCACGCTGCCCGCCATGGAGGGCCTGGACCTCGACGGCTACCGTGCGCGGCTGCTCGAGCGCTTTTCGAACCCCGCGCTGCGGCACCAGACGAAGCAGATCGCGATGGATGGCTCGCAGAAGCTGCCGCAGAGGCTGCTGGGCACGGTGCGCGACCGGCTGGCGGCCGGCTTGCCGATCGACCGGCTCGCGCTGGCGGTGGCCGGCTGGGTCCACTACCTGCGCGGGGTGGACGAGACCGGCGCCGCGCATGAGATCCAGGACCCGCTCGCCAGCGAACTGGCACGGCGGCTCGCCCGGGCCAATGCGGCTTCGTCGATGCAGGACCGCGTCGCGTTCTTCACCGGCTTTGCGCCGGTGTTCGGCGAGCTGGGTGGCGAGCCCCGCTTCGTGGCCGCGGTCGCGCAGCAACTGGGCGTGCTCGAGACCCAGGGCGTGCGCGGCGCTCTTGCCGCATCCACGGCGAGCGCCTGAGCGCTTCAGCGCCGCTTGCCGCGCCGGGTGTAGGTGCGCATGGCCTCGTAGCGATAGAGGCGAAAGCCGTCCTTCTGCGTGAAGCTGACCGGCTCCCAGCCGCGGGCCAGCGCGCTGTCGGTGATCTGCGCCATCTGCACGCCCAGGTAGTCCTGCAGGCTGTCGGCCACGGCGAGTTCGAACTTCTCGAGCTCGCCGTCGAGCGCGTCCACCGCGGCAATGGCGGCTTCGACGCTGGTGAAGGGATGCACCGGCATCGGCGCCGTATCGCCGCTGCGCACGCGCGGCAGGCTGGGGCGTTCCGGTGCGAAGCTGATGCTGGCCCCGCCCTCCATTCCGATCAGTCCTGTCATCCCATGAACCCGATGTCG
This sequence comes from Variovorax paradoxus, assembly GCF_022009635.1. NCBI lineage: Bacteria > Pseudomonadati > Pseudomonadota > Betaproteobacteria > Burkholderiales > Comamonadaceae > Variovorax > Variovorax paradoxus. The sequence continues at coordinate 3,875,708 of NZ_CP091716.1, read as the reverse complement.
CGCGGATAGGCGATGCCGCTCGGCGCAGTCAGGCCGAAGTTCTTGAGATTGGGCAGGATGCCGTTCAGCTCGGCATCCGGCACGCCGAACCAACGTGCCAGGGTGGCGGCGTACTGGTCGACCGAGGTGGTCGGCAGCAAGCGGCCCTGGCCGACGTGCCACTGGTCTTCGTCGGCGGAGGTGTTGCCGACGCTGATCGGGGGCGGCGTGCCGTACAGGGCCTGGCCTTTCACCGCGCCGCCCACGACGAAGTGGTGGCTGCCCCATCCGTGGTCGGACCCGTTGCCGTTGCTCGACAGCGTGCGGCCGAAGTCCGAGGCGGTGAATGCCGTCACTTTGCTGCCCAGGTCGTTGGTGTTGATGTAGTCCTGGAATGCGGACATGGCTTCCGACAGCCGCGCCATCAGCGGGCCTTGCTTGGTGTCGATGTCGTCGTGCAGGTCGAAGCCGCCCATCGACACGAAGAACACCTGGCGCTTCACGCCCAGCGCCGTGCGCCCGCGGATCAGGCGCGCGACCATCTTGAGCTGGGCGGCCAGGTAGTTGGTGCTGCCGGAAGGAAAGCCGGTCAGGTCGTCCGCCAGGATGGCGCCGGTGATCCGGCCCTCGGCTTCCGTGGCGCGCTTCGTGACCTTGTTGTATTCGTTCTCCAGCGTATGGCCGCGCGCCTGCTGCGCGATCTGCTGCATGGCCGCCTTGACCGCCGAAGACCCGTAGACGTTGCCGCTGGCGGTGCTCACGCTGTTGATGCGTACCGCACCGCCGGTGCTGACCTGGTATTGCAGCGCCTCGTCGCCCGACAGGAACACGGTGTTGCCCGACACGGAGATGCAGGTGAACAGCGATCCCGTCGCGTTCTGCGAGAGCGCCAGGTCGCCGATGTTGCCGCCCCATCCGATGGTCGAACCTTCGGGCGAGGACGACTGCCACACCGACTGCTGGTCGTTGTGCGAGAACAGCTTGGGCGGGATGGGAAAGTCCTTGCGGTTGGAACCGTTGAACTGCGCGCGCGTGAGCGGCTTGATCAGCGGGCCGACGTTGAGCTGCACCGCCATCTGGCCCTTGTCAAACAGCGTGCGCAGGCCTTTCATGTTCGGGTTGAGCGCGTACTTGCGCCCGCCCGGCAGCGCGATCGTCGGCTGGAGTTCGGTGTCCGCCAGTGCCTGGGACGGTAGCGCGATGGCACCGCGGATGGTGCTGTACTTGCCGTAGCTGGCGTCGTCGTAGGCGACCAGTGTGTTGGCGTAGTCGTTGCCGCCGTAGAGGAAGACGCAGACCAGCGCCTTGTAGTCGTCGCTCGGCGCGCCCTGGGCGGCGGCCTCGCCCATCGCGGCGAGGTTGAGGGCGAACGGCATCGCGGTGCCGGCCATCGCGAGGTGCCCCGCGCGGCGCAGGAAGGCGCGGCGCGTGTGCGCGGCTGGATTGATCAGGTACATATTCGGATCGCTCCCGTGTGCTTTATTTCTGGACCAGGTATTCGGGCGCGCCCATCACGAGCAGGATGCCGGCGCAGATGAGGTTGAGCCGCGCGGCGTCGGTGCCGGGGTTCACGAGCGGCGCCTTCGACAGCGCATCGGTGATGAGCGCGACCGTGGCGGCCGACAGCTGGTTGCCGGCGAGCAGCAGGTTCAGCCGACCGACCAGTGCGGCGGGGTTGGCGGTCAGCGTCTTTTCGGCCGCGTAGCTGGCCGTCACGTCCTTGGTGTCGAAGCCGTTGGGCAGCACGGTCTGCATGAAGTTGAGGTAGCCGCCAACGCTGGTCTCGTTGACCAGCTGGAACTCGGGCGCGACCATCTTGTTGCTCGCGATGGCCGTGGCCGGAGGCACGTAGCCCGGCCGGAAGAAGTTGAACACCGAGGGCGAACGCAACGGGCTCTGGCCCAGGGCCGAGCCCGGGTCTGAGGTGGAGCCGATCTTCCAGGTGTCCTTCGTGGAACTGATGCCGAAGGTGCGGCCCCATTGCACGAGCCGCAGCATCGGTTCGCGCAGGCGGCCGAAGTTGGGGTCGCTCAGGCCCGTGGGCGCGCGCGCCTCGTCGTCCAGCAGCACGGCGGCGAACACGCTCCTCATGTCGCCTCGCACGCCCGCGCCGTTGTTCGCGAAGGTGTCGGCCACGCGCTTGACGTAGGCCGGGCTGGGGTTGCTCGTCACCAGCCGCTGGATCAGTTGCCTGCCGATGAAGGGAGCGACGTTCGGGTGGTTGAAGAGCGCGTCGAGCGCGATCTTCAGCGCCGCCGGTCCGGCGGTGTTGGCGGGCACCGTGGTGCCCAGGAAGCGCGCCTCCAGCATCGAGTGCTTCGCGGCCGTGAACGCCATCGGACGCGTGGTCCAGGCGTTGGTCTCGATGGTGTAGCCAGCGCCGGGCGGGGTAAAGCTGTTGCGCTCCGCCGCCTTGATGTCGAGGTCGTAGCCGGTGAAGACGCGCGCGAGGTTCGACACGTCGTCCTGCACGTAGGTCTCTACCGGCTGGCCGTCGGCGCCGGTCTTGAGCGTGCCGTCGGGGTTGAGCTGGTACAGGCCGATGGTCATGAGCTGCATGACTTCGCGCGCGTAGTTCTCGTCGGGCTGGCGGCCGGAGGCGTCTTCCTTGCGGTTGTCGCGCGTGTTCAGGTAGAAGCCCATCGCCGGGTTGAGCGTCACGTCTTCCAGCAGCTGGCGGAAGTTGCCGGTGACGCCGGCCACCAGCATGTCCCAGTACTGGGCCATCATGTGGGTGGGCCAGCTGGAGCCGATCTCGGTGGCCGAGACCACGAAGATTTCGCTGAGCGCCAACGCCATGCGCTTGCGCACCGGGTCCGGCGAGACCATGAGATCGCGCCAGATCACCGCGTCGATGTCGACGGTGTTGTAGGCCTTGCCGTTGGTCCAGTCCCAGGCCGTGGGCGCGCGCGCCGCGCTGAAGCGTTCGCTGAGCCAGGGCAGGTAACCCTTGGCGCGCACGTCGGCGATTTCTGCGTCGGAGGCCGAGAACTGCGCCTGCAGCAGGAAGCGCGCGGCTTCGTCGTCGGTCTTGGCCTGGGGATAGTGGTAGGGGCCGGTGTCGGCGGCGACATCGGGGGCCGCGCCGGGCGCCGCGCCGCCGAAACCCGCGAACGGAAGGCCGCCTCCGCCGCCTCCCCCTCCACCGCCGCATGCGGCCAGTGCCGCAGAGATGGAAAACGCGGCCAGCGTTTTCAGGGGAGGGCCCGCGTCGGCGGCCCGCTCTTCGGTTGTTGCTGCTGCCGCCTCCTCGGGCGCTGGCGCCTCGATGAGAGTCGCCTCGATCTGTTCCACCATGGTTCCTCGCTCCTTCGGCATTTCGTGTGCCGTTGGAGCGCTCAAGGCAAGCGGCATGCCTTGTGGAAATCAGATGTGGGGCCACGCGGGAATGCGCGGGCCGGCTCAATAAGTGTGACTTATTGTGACTTTTTCGTCACTCCCAGAAACAAAAATGGCATGCCAGAAGGCATGCCACGGGTTCAGGAAGGCTTCAGTCGCGGTCTTCGTAGTAGTCGCCGTTCGGCGGACGGTACGGATAGCCGGGGCCGTAGTAGACGCGGCCCGGCGGCGGCACATAGACCGGTGCCGGACGGTAGTACACGGGCGGCGGCGGCCGGTAATAGACCGGCGGCGGAGGGGCGTAGTAGATGGGGGCCGGATACGAATAGACCGGCGCCGGCGGGTAGTAGGCAGGCGCCGCCGGGTAAGTTTCGACATAGCCCGGCGTTCCGATCTGCACCGACCAGCTGGTGCGTGCGCTGGCGGAACCCATGGTGAGCAGGGCGGTGGCTGCGATGGCGCCGACGGCGGCCCATTTGAAAACGGAAGAGTGATTTTTGATGTTCATGGCGGCTCCAGAGCCAGGAGGGACCGGGGGCGGACAGCGCCCGGGTCCATACGCAACGCATCTTGCACGCGCGCGGTGTACCCACCGCGCGGGCAGATGGTTGCCAAACGTCACCGACGCGCGATTTCCCGGCGCGACAACATCACGTCGCCACCGGTCGTGTTGAAGGAAATGGTCGGGGCGCTGAAATCGCTCAGCGGCGCGCCCAGGCCGATTTCCCCGCTGCCGTGCAGCACGCATTCCTCGCGCCGCAGCGCGATCTCGGTGCTGGGGCCGCCGTTGCCGTGAAAGCGAACCCAGGTGCCGTAGGTGCTGACGTCGATCAGCACGCAACTGCCCTGCCGCACCTCGATGCGCGCATGCAGCCGCGATACGCGCGGATCGTTCACCACGAACTGCGCGTCGTCGACCCGGCCGAGATGGATCGGCAGCTGCTCGAGGCTGAACATGGAGCGCACGTCGAGCCAGGCCAGCTCGATCTGGCCGAAAGACGAATCGGGCATGCGCATCGGCGCGAGCGCGGCGGGCACGGTCAGGAACGAAGTCACTTCCTCTTGCCAGTCGATGCGGTGCACCACCGACATCTCGCTGCGCCCGCGGATGTTGATGAGCCCGAGATCGCGGTGCTGCACTCCGCCTTCGCCGAGCTGCGAGATCACGGCGTCGGTCACCCAGATCTGGCCGGGACCCGCCAGGTCGCTGAGCCGCGACGCCAGGTTGACGGCATCGCCGTAGCAATCGCCCTCGACCTCGACCACGTCGCCGCTGGCCACGCCGATCTGCAGCGCCATGCGCAGCGGCGCGGGCCAGACCAGCAGGCGCTTCTGGTGATAGCGCTGCAGTTCGATGACCGCGTGCGTGGCAGCCGCGCCGCTGGAGAAGATGGCGAACACGCCGTCGCCCAGCGACTTCACGACCCGGCCGCCGTGTGCCTGGCAGACACCGCCGATCCATTGAGTAAGTCGCGTCACGGTTTCGGTGGCTCTTGCATTGCCCATGGCCTCGAAGACCCTGGTACTCCCCGTCAAGTCCGCGAATACGACTGTGGAATTGACACCCATATTGTTGTGGTTCTCGCTTGCGATCTCTGGTTAATGATGGTCAGCGCTCCTCATGCTCCTCTGCAAGCAGTTTCCTTGACATGCGCCTGGACAAAGGAACGATCTGCACAACTTCTCTGTTGACGGAGTTGTATACGCGAGTAACAGAAAGACGGATTCGCAGATTTATCACAACCAGATGTACTACTTAAGAAAACAAAATTTAATGACAGCTTGAAGTCGTAGGTAAAGCGTGTTGTTTGCAGACAAGAAACATTGTTCCGGATCTTGTGCAACCGTGAACTGAGGCTTAAGGTAGCGACCGTTCTGGCTCCCGGCAATACGCTTTTCGTCCCATGCTTTTCCGCCGCATTCTTCGTCTGCTGAACGTACCCGGTTTCGGGTCCCGCCAGGTGGCGGAGAACCAATTGGGCCGTATCCGCACCGCGATGTTGTCGATTCTTCAGGGCCACGGCGGTCACTCCATCCAGCGTGTTAGCCAGCGCGTCCGCTTCGCGGTCGACGTCGAGGCACTCTGGTATCTGCGCCAGGACGTGATGATTGCGTTGAGCGCCATCGACGGCGAAACCGCCGCACGCCGCCAGATGAAAGCCATCAACAGCATGTTCAAGGGCGGCCTGCCCGGCTCGATGGGCCCGCGCGCACATCAGCGCTTCACCGACAACGGCTGAAGCCGCGCGAAGGCTTCCTCGCCCGCCTCAGTGGGCGTGATGATGGTGGTGATCGTGGTCGTGGTGGTCGTCATGCCCGGCTCCGTGGCGATGGCCCCAGACGAGGAACACATCGCGCCCTTCCGCTGCCATCGCGACCTTGGCTCCCACGGGCAATAGCACCTTGGTCTGTACGTGCCCGAACGGCAGCCCTGCCAGCACCGGCACCTTGAGCGACGCACGCAGCCGGTCGATCACCGTGTTCATGCCGAAACCGCGGTCGTAGCCCGCCACCTTGCGGACGCCCGTGAACTGGCCGAACACGATCGCGCGCTGCCGCGCCAGCACACCGGCCAGCTTCAGCTGGTCGAGCATGCGTTCGACGCGGTACGGATGCTCGTTGGTGTCCTCGATAAACAGCACGCCCTTCTCCACCACCGGGAAGTACGGCGTGCCGAGCAGGCTGGTCAGCACGCACAGGTTGCCGCCCCACAGCACGGCGTCCTGCACGGGCTTGAACTTCAGTTCCGTGTCGCGCGCCGGCATGCGCCAGCCGGTGCCTTCGCCCTGCCCGCTCACGAGGTCGTCGAAGCAGGCTTCCATGATGTCGTCGGGGCCGCCCTCGGCGCCGAAATCTTCGCCGACCGCCGGGCCAGCCCAGGTGGTGGCGCCCGTCTTGGCGAACAGCGCGTTCTGCAGCGCGGTGAAGTCGCTGCATCCCACGAACTCGGTGCCCTTCTCGATGGCCTTGGCCAGTGCCTTGTACGGCAGCGAATCGAGGATGCGGGTGAGGCCGTAGCCGCCGCGCGCGATGAGCGCCACGTCGGCGCCGCTGGCCGCCGCACGCGAGATCGCGGCCAGCCGCGTGACGTCGTCGCCCGCGAAACGCTGGTGCACGGACAGTGCCGCCTCGTCGATTTCGACTTCATGGCCCAGTGCCTTGAGCCGCTTCACGCCGCGCCGGAACGCGGCCTTGTCGCGGATGGCACTGGAGGGGGAGTAGATGTAGATGTGTTTGGTCACGAGTTCGAGTATCCCATTGCGTTTCGCACCTGCTGCACGAACGTTCGGGCCTGCGCGGCGGTCGGCCCTGAGGAAGATGCGACCGGGCCGAGCGCGCGCAGAGCAGCCTCGTAGCCACGGTCGGGAAAAGGTGCGCGCCATGCGTCCTTGATGCGCTCATGGCCCTCGGGCGCCACGAGCAGCGCGGCAAAGCGCCCGGGCGCCGCGGCATGCAGCAGCGACGCCAGTTCGCTCGCCGCCGCGCTGTGCGCCAGCACCACCGTCGAAGCGGGCTGTACGCGTGCCAGCCATTCGAGCAGCACGTCACGGTGCCATCCGAGTAGATGCGCTGCCTCGCGCTTGGGCTTGTCGCTCTTGCCGAAGCCGATGAGGTCGGGCACCAGCGTTCGCAGCCCGGGCTGGCCGACGAGGTGCCGGAAGAAATAGCCCCATTCGCCGGGGCCGTGCAAGCACAGGCAAGAGGCGATGTCGCCTTCGCTGCCCTCCCCGCTTTCGTCGACCCAGTGCACGCGCCAGCCCCGCTGGGCAGGCAGGTCTTGAACGTAATGCGGCGCGAAGGCGTAGTCCGGCAGCGCGGCGAAGCGATCCGCCGGCGTGCGCAACGCGTCGTCGCGCAAGGGCTCCGCCTGCTCGCGCGCCGCGCTGCGGCGCTGCTGGAAGAAAGCCTGGAGCACGGCTGCGCACTCATCGGCAAGCACCCCGCCGCTCACCTGCGTGCGATGGTTGAGGCGCGGCTCCGCGAACAGGTCGAGCACCGAGCCGGCCGCGCCGGTCTTGGGGTCGGTCGCACCGAACACCACGCGCGCCAGCCGCGAATGCAGCATCGCGCCCGCGCACATCGCGCAAGGTTCGAGCGTGACGAACAGCTCGCAGCCATCGAGCCGGTAGTTGCCGAGCGCCGCGGCACCGGCGCGCAGCGCGTTGATCTCCGCATGCGCGCTCGGGTCGTGATGCGCCACCGGGGTGTTGCGGCCAGTCGCGATGACTTGGCCGTTGCGCACCAGCACCGCGCCGACGGGTACCTCGCCCGCCTCGGCTGCCAGGCGAGCCTCGGCCAGCGCAAGCGCCATCCAGCGCGCATCGTCCGTTGTTGAAAGCGAGGTCGATTCAGTTGTCATCCGGCATTTCGCGCGGCTTGCTCGCCGCTTCCAGGGCGTCCTTGACCTGCTGCTGCACGCGCTGCGACTGCTCGCGCACATTGCCCGCAGGCTCGCCTGGCGGGGCTGCGGCAACGCCAGGCACAGAGGGAACGACCGTGCTGGTCATCTGTTTCTTCGCAACGAGTCCGACGATCAACAGCGCCAGCAACAAGCCGATCAATCCAAGTCCGCGCATGTCAGCGGCCCTCCGTCGCGGGTGCTTCCGCAGTCAGACCCAAGCGATCCATCCAGGTCGCCAGCGCCCGCTCGTCCGGCGAACCCGCGCCGTAGACCGCGCGCATGGCGACGTGCGCTTCACGGCGATGCTGGTTGAGCTTGACCTTGCATTGAAGCGCCGTCACGCGCAGTTCGAAGCCCACGATGCCGGCGAGCATCTTGAGTTGGAACTCTTCGCCCAGGTCGCGCCACTGCTGCGCATAGGCCGGCTCGTGGTCGCCGATGAGCTTCTTGAGCAACGCGTCCTTGGCGGCAGGGTCTTCGATCAGCGTGGCCTCGACCGTGCAGTGCACCGCCAGGTAGTTCCAGGTCGGCACCCGCGCCAGGTCGGGGTAGACCGACGGCGACATGTACGCATGCGGCCCGAGGAAAGTGGCGACCGCGGTGGGACGCGCCTGCAGGTAGCGCCAGTGCGGGTTCGGCTTGGCGCAATGCCCCAGCAGCACCAGTTCGTCGGCCTCTCGCGGTTCGGCCAGCAGCGGCAGGTGCGTGACGAACGGCAGGCCGTCGTCGTCGTTCGAGATCAGGCTCGCGAACGGATGCGAGCGCATCAGGTCCAGCGCAATGGCCGGGTCCTTGGCATTGAACTGCGGAGGCAGATACATGGGGCGGTTTCCTCGTGGCGAGGTCCGATTGTCCCCGAGCCGCCTATCTTGTGCGCGCGCTCTCCAGCAAGCCGACCATCGCGGTGTAGCCCCGGGCCCTTGCAAGCTGCAGCGGCGTGTTGCCCTGCCGGTCGGTCAGCGCCAGGCTGGCACCGGCGTCGATCAGCGCGGCCAGCGTGCGCTGGTGGCGCGGGCCGCCGTCGCCGAGCACGATCGATTCGATCACCGCCGTCCAGTGCAGGTTGTTGACATGGTCCAGCGGCGCACCGGCCGCGATCAGCCGGCGCACCACGTCGTCATGCCCCAGGTGCGCGGCGGCAATCAGTGCCGTGCCGTCGTAGCGGCTCGTGATCTGCCCGGCCTTGGCGCCTAGCGACAGCAGCACCGAAAGCGTGGCGCTGTCGTCGGCCACCGCGGCGATGGTGACCGCGTCGTAGCGGTCATCCTCCAGCAAGTCGAGATTCGCGCCGGCCTTGGCCAGCAGCTTGATCGCCTCGCGTTGCCGCGCATGCGTGGCCACCTGCAGCGGGGTGCGCCCGCGCATGTCGCGGACGTCGAGGTTCGCGCCCGAGGCAATCAGCGCCTTGATCTTGGGCAGGTCGCCCTGCCAGGCGGCCTGGTGCAGCCCTTCATAGGCCTGCACCTCGGCCGCCGGCGGCGGCACCTGGGCGAGCGCGCCAAGCGGCACGCCCAACCCGAGCGCAACCGCCAGCACACTCCGCCAGACACCGCGCGCCATCATCAGAGCAGGCCCTTGACCTTCTCGATCGCCGCGTTGGCGCATTGCTCGTCGAGGTGGCCGCCGGGCGCGCCGCCCACGCCCACGGCGCCGATCACTTCGTTGCCCGACTTCACCGGCACGCCGCCGCCCAACAGCAGCATGCCCGGCAGGTACACCAGGTTGGCGCCGGCCGGGTTCTTCTGCGCTCCTTCCATCATGGCCTGCGTCGTGTTCTTGGCCGAAGCCGAAGTCCAGGCCTTGCGCTCGCTGGAGCCGAGCGTGTGCGGGCCGGCGTTGTCGGCGCGCTGCACGGCACGCACGGTGCCGGCACGGTCGACCACGGTGGCCGCCACGTTGTAGCCGTTGGCCGCGCAGGCCGCCACGGCTTCCGCCGCGATCTGGTTGGCCAGCGCGAGCGACATGTTCTTTTCGGTGCGAACGGCCGGTGCCGGCGTCTGGGCTTGAGCGACCGAAGCAGCGAGCAGAACGGCGAGGCCGCCGAGGCGAAGGATGGATTGCATTGTTCGTTTTCTCCAGTGGATGCGGTGTTTGCGCCGGCTGTTGCCGACGGCTGCGCCACTGTAGAAAACGCCGGCCTTCGCGGCCATTCGTACGGCTACGCCCGGCGCTCCGTAGAACTACGGAGCGCCGCCGTCGACCAGCACCGCGTAGCGGCGGATCAGCTGCGCGAGCGAATCGCAGTCGAGCTTGGCGAACAGGTTGGCGCGGTGCGTCTCGACCGTGCGCGGCGACAGCGCGAGCACGCGCGCGATCTCCTTGTTGGTGAGCCCCTGCACGATGAAGGCCAGCACCTCGCGCTCGCGCTCCGAAAGCTGCGCCACGCGCTCGCGCGCGGCGTTGTCGGCCTGCGAGCGCTGGCGCGAACGCACATGCTGGCGCACCGCCTGCTGCAGCGCCTCGAGCAATTGCTCGTCGTCCACCGGCTTTTCGAGGAACTCGGCAGCGCCGGCTTTGAAGGCGCGGCGGCACATCTCGACCGTGCCGTGGCCGGTCAGCATGATCACCGGCTGGTCCACGCCCAGCGCCATCAGCCGGTCGAGCACCGTGAGCCCGCTGACGCCCGGCATGCGCACGTCGAGCACGATGGCGCCGACGCTCGCGCGATCGAAGCCGTCGATGAAGGCGAGCGGGTCGGCCCAGCCCTGCACGCGCAAGCCGACCGTGCCGATCAGCAGCGACAGGCTGTCGCGCACCGCTTGGTCGTCGTCGATCAGGTGAATGAGCGGCGACTGCGGCTGGTGGGGTGTCGGCGCGTTCATGCCGCGCGCTCCGTGGACGGCGCGACCAGCGGCAGCAACAGCGTGAAGCGTGCGCCGCGCGGCGACGCATTGGCCGCGCTCAGGCTGCCGCCCATGCCGCTGGCCAGCGTTTCGCTCAGGCTCAGGCCGAGGCCCAGGCCGCCTTCGCGCGTGCTGAAGAAGGGCTCGAAAAGGCGCGGCAGAGCTTCGGGCGCGATGCCGCGTCCGTTGTCGGTGACAGTCAGCACGCCTTCCTCGCCATTGCGTCCGACCGCGATGACCAGGCGCCGGTCACCCGCCGGCACCAATTCGAGCGCCTGCAATGCGTTCATCAGCAGGTTGTGCACGATCTGCTCCAGCGCCACGGCTTCGGCCTGCACCCGCACCGGCGCCTGCGCCGTGGGGTCGAATTGCGTGACGATGGCACGCCGGCCGAACTCGGGCGCGAGCAGGTGCATGGCGCTGCGCACCACGTCCTGCAGCACCAGCGGCTTGGCTTCGCCCGCGGCCTCGGGCCGCTCGATCACGCGCCGCAGACGCCCGACCACGTTCGCCGCGCAGCGGGCCTGCTCGACGGCGTGCCCCATTGCTTCGCGCGCGGTGGACAGGTCCGGCGGTTCGTCGTCCAGCAGGCGGCGCGCGGCCTGCGCGTTGGCCAGAACCGCCGTCAGCGGCTGGTTGAGTTCATGCGCCAGCCCGGCCGACAGCTCGCCCAGCGCGTTGAGCCGCGCGACCTGCCCGAGCCGCAGCAGTTCTTCGGCCCGGCGCCGCGCGATGCGCTGGCGCTGCGCCATCCACAGGCCGGCCATCAGCACCGCCATCGCGAGGGCCCAGGCGCCGATGCCGCGCCACGGGAGCTCGCCCCAGCCCACATGCCGCTCGGCCACGAGATCGAAGGGCTGGCTCGGCGATGCCAGCGGCTTGGTCAGGTCGAAGCGCCAGCCACCCGTCATGGGCCGGCCGGGTTGAAGCAAGAGTTGCTGGCCATCGCGCTGAAGGCTCAGGCGCACCGGGCTGACCTGCGGGTTCATGGGCCAGTCGCGCCAGGGCACCGAGCCGGCCAGGTCGATGTCGAGCGCATAGCTGAACGGTATGGCGCCGATCACCAGCACGTAGCGGCCATGCGCCAGGTCGAGCGATGCGAGATCGGCGCGGTGCTGGCTGCGCGAGCGCGCCTCGGCGGCGGCGAGCGCTGCGGGCGTTGCGCTGGCCGCCGGCCCGGCGTCCGGCCAGGGCTCGTCGCGCTCGCGACGCTGCACCCGCAGGATCGACGAATAAACGGATGGCAGGCGTTGTTCGGGGTGGTCGGCGCCGGTGCTGGGCTCCAGCAGCGCGAGCGTGGCCAGCACGGCGTCGTACTGCACCATCTGCTGGCTCATGAGCCGGTGCGCGATGCGCACGTCGGTCTCGAAGTCCTGGTGCATCTGCGCCAGCTCCGCGCGCGCGATCCACACGGCACCGGCCACGGTGAGCACCACCCATGCCAGCCACCACCAACCTTGCGCGCGCAACCACTGTTTCATGGCGCGGATTGTGCCCGGCGCGGCAAGGCGCTCCGATGTTGGCCGAGAATGCCGCACCAGACATGGCTGAAGTACAGGACTCCCTTTTCCCCGATCTGCCGCGCCCTCAAGAGGCGCAAGCGGCCGCGCCGCCCGACGAGGCGCCCGCCCGGAAAAAATCGCGCGCCGGCACGGTCGAGCCCGCGCCGGCGGACCCGGCGCTCGTAGAACTCGCCGCCATGCTGCCGCCCAATCTGCGGCTGGGCACCTCGTCGTGGAGCTACCCCGGCTGGGCCGACCTCGTGTGGAACGGCGAGTACGCCGAGTCGGTGCTTTCCAGGAACGGCCTTTCGGCGCTCGCGCAGCATCCGCTGTTCCGCACGGTGAGCCTGGACCGCAACTTCTACCGCGCACTCACCGCCAGCCAGTACGCGCGCTACGCGGCCATGGTGCCCGACGACTTCCGCTTCATGGTGAAAGCGCCCAGCCTGGTGACGGACGCCACGGTGCGCGACGAAAGCGGCCGCGGCATGCAGGCCAACCCGGTGTTCCTCAGCAGCGAGATTGCGCGGCAGGAATTCGTGCTGCCCGCGCTCGAAGGGCTGGGCCATCGCATCGGCGTGCTGGTGTTCCAGCTGAGCCCGATTCCCGGCCACCTGCTGGCCGACCAGCCCGCGCTGCTGGCACGCATCGCCGACATGCTCGCCGCCCTGCCCGACCTGAAGCAGACCGCGCCCGATGCGGTGATCGCCGTCGAAGTGCGCGACCCGCAGTTGCTGAACTCCGCCTTCGCCGACATGCTGCGCAGCGTGGGCGCCACCTTCTGCATGGGCCTGCACGCCAAGATGCCGCCCATCGAAGAGCAATTGCCGATGCTGCGCGCCCTGTGGCCCGGGCCGCTGGTGTGCCGCTGGAACCTGCACCGCCGCCACGGCCGCTTCGGCTATGAAGACGCGGAAAAACTCTATGGCCCGTTCGACAAGATCGTCGATCCCGACCCCGAGACGCGCGCCGCGCTCGCCAAGGTGATCGCGGGCACCACCCGCGCGGGGCAGAACGCCTTCGTCACCGTGAGCAACAACGCCGAAGGCTGCGCACCGCTGACCATCGCGCAGCTGGCGCGCGACCTTGCCGCGCTGAACGCCGGCTGATCAGCCGATATTCAGCTTGGCCGCCACGGTCATCTCGACCTCGACGGTCGCGTTCTTCGGCAGCGCATAGACGCCGACAGCCGTGCGCACATGCACGCCCGCGTCGCCGAACACGCGGTGCAGCAGGTCGGACGCCGCATCGGCCACTTCGCTCTGTTGCGTGAAGTCGGCGGTGCACTGCACGAACACGCCGACGCGCAGCACCTTTTCTACCGCGTCGAGCGAACCCAGCGAACGGCGCAGCAGCGCAAGGCTGCGCAGCGCACAGATCTGGGCGCCCTCGCGGGCCTTGTCGAGCGACACCGCATCGCCCACGCGGCCGGTGACGACCACCGTGGTGCCCACGCGCGGCACCTGGCCGCTGAGGTAGACCGTGCGGCCGTCGCGCACGATCGGCACATAGTGGCCGCCGGCGATGATGTCGCCGTCGAAGCTGTGGCCCAGTTCGGCTGCAATCTGGTCGGCGATCTGGTCTCGGCTCTGCGCTGTCATATCTGTTCCATGAAAAGGGGCTTCATTGTCGCCAGCCCCGCTTCAGGGAAACAGATACAGATCAGCCCGCCCGGAGACGGAACAGATGACCCGGCCTTGTCCCGCTTACTGATCGAACGCGAGGAAGACGCGGCCGCCCTCGATCTTCACCGGGTAGCTGCGCAGGTCTTCGGTCAGCGGCGCGCACATGGCCTTGCCTGTGCGCACGTCGAAGCGGCCCTGGTGCAGCGGGCATTCGATCTCATGGCCCTCGAGAAAACCGTCGCACAGGCGCGCATGGCCGTGGGTACAGATGTTGTCGGTGGCGTGGATGCCGTCTTCGGTGCCGTACAGCGCGATGTCGCGCCCCTGCACCTCGATGCCCACCACGTCGTCGGAGGGAACGTCGTCGACCGCCGCGGCGTCGACCCAGGTCATCGTGCTCATCTTCTTGTCCTTGCTCGGTGGGGTGGTCAGTTGTCGGGCTTCAGGCCGGCGCGCTCGATCACGGGCTTCCAGCGGCGCAGTTCTTCAGTCATGAACTTGGTCAGCGCCTCGGGTGTGCTGCCCACCGGGTCAAAGTAGGCGGTCTGCAGGCGCTTGACGGTCTCGGGTTCTTTGAGCACAGCAGCGATCTCGCGGCTCATGCGCTGCACCACGTCGTTCGGCGTGCCCTTGGGCGCCATGTAGGCGAACCACGGTACCGCCTGGATGTCGGGCAGGCCCGATTCGCGCAGCGTCGGCAGGTCGGGCAGCAGCGCCGAGCGCTCGGCCGAGGTGACGGCCAGCGCCTTCAGCCGCCCGGCCTTGGCCTGCGGCATCACCGAGACCGGCGGCAGGCAGGCGAACTGCACGTCGCCTTGAATGATGGCAGTGACCGCCTGGCCCGACGAGGCATACGGAATGTGCACCGCGAACGAATTCGTCTTGAGCTTGACGAGTTCCACGCCCAGGTGCGAGATGGAGCCGTTGCCGGTCGAGGCGAAGTTGAACTTGCCCGGATTGCGCTTCATCGCGTCGAGCCAGCCCTTGACCGAATCGACGTTCATCGAATTCGACACCGCGCACACGTTGGGCGTGGTGGCGGCGAGCGACACCGGCACCAGGTCCTTGAACGGGTCGTACGGCAGGTTCTTGTAGAGGACAGTGTTGTAGACCAGCGGCGCGTTCACCGACAGCAGGAAGGTGTAGCCATCGGGCTGCGCCTTGGAAGCCTGGTCGGTGCCGGTGTTGCCGCCCGCGCCGGGCTTGTTCTCGACGATCAGCGGCTGGCCGAGACGCGCGGCGAGTTTGTCGTTGACGATGCGCGCAAGGATGTCGGGCGACGCGCCGGCCGCGAACGGCACCACGATGCGGATCGGGCGCTGGGGCCAGCCCTGTGCGTGGGCGGCCGCGGCCATTGCCAGTGCCGTGAAGGCGATGCCGAGTCGAGCGAACCTCATGCCTTGGCCTCCACCGCGGCCATGCCCAGGTGGTCCTGCTGCTCGCGCGCGATGAAGCCCGCGATGAGCGCGCGGTAGGCGGCCTCGACCACCTCCGGATAAGCGCCCTTCTCTTCGGCCAGCGCTTTCACTTTGTCGATCACCTCTTGCTGGCGCTGCGGCGCCGAGACCTGGAAGGCGTCGCGCTTGAAGCGCGCGGCATCTTTCACGTAGCGGCCGCGCTCGGCCAGCAGCGCGACGATCTGGCGGTCGAGCCGGTCGATGTTCTCGCGCACCTCGGCGAGGTTGGCGCACAGCGGCACATAGGCCGGGTCGGTGAAGCGGCGCAGCGGCGCGCCGTGTGTCTCTGGTTCTTTTTGCTGCATGGCTGACTCTGGTTTCAGATCGGGTAAATGATGGAATTCGGGATCATCTCGCTGTCGAACACGCACAGGCGCGACGCGAACTTCAGGCCTTCGGGCGTGGGCACCACGGTGTCGATGTAGCGCCCCACGTTGAACACGGTCGAGGGCTGGTCGAGCTTGGTGCGGAACACCGCGTAGTTGGCCTCGCTGTGGATCGTGCCGTCGGCATCGACCGCGTGCACCAGCGGCAGGCCGACCACGTGGCGCTGGTAATACGGGTCGTGGAACAGCGTCTCCCGGATGCCGTAGACCCGGTCTTCGAGCATGCCCCGGCTCTCGAAAGAAAGCGTGGCCAGCGGCAGGCCGCGCTCGTGGTTCTCGCGCGGCTGCAGGCGGTAGCTGCACTGCTCGATGAAGAAGCCGGGCCACAGGTCCCACTGGCCGGAATCGACGGCGTGCGCATAGGCGGCGTAAAGCCGCGAGAGATCGAGATAAGTGACGGCGTCGAGCTTCATCATGCCTCCATCACCTCGCGCCAGTAGCGGTACATGCCGCGAATCAGGGTCTCTGTCACCATGTGGTCGGTGTTCGCGACCTCCTTGCCGCCGAGCTCGGCGAGCGTGCGGTGATAGGGCTTCTGCTCGAAGCCTTCCTGCGAGAACTCGATGACCTCGCCGTCGTCAGCCGAGACGAACCCGGCGGGCCCGAACAGGTTGGCCTGGCGCAGTCGGCGCTGGGTCATTTCCTCGGTGTCGTCTTCGAAGCCGAAGTGCGTCCACACGAAATCGAAGGCGTCGTGGCCCACGGGCTGGATGTGCCGCGTCGACACGCTGTTGACCTGCTGCTGCAGGATCAGGCTCGGGAACAGCGTCATCATCACCGCGGTCGGGCCGCCCCACCAGGGCTCGGGCACGATGTCGAGGAAGCGCGGGTCCTTGAGCTGCATGCTCTCCTTGAAGCTCGACACCTGCGTCACCTGCGCGGCCTTGCCGGCGCTGCCGCGGGTGGAAATCATCGCGGCATGGCGGCCGCGCGGGTCCATCTTGAGCTCCGATTTGTTGTCGGCGCGCCAGAGGCCGAAGGTCACGAACCAGGTGTGCAACAGGCCCGGGTGGTACGGGTCCTTGATGTTCTCCTGCATCAGCTTCCAGTTGCCCGGAATGCGCTGGCGGTTGTAGCCGAGGATCTTGAGCTTGCGGCCGTCGAACAGGCGGTCGAAATAATGAAGGATGTCGGGCCCGAGAAAGTCCTCGAACGACTCGATCTCATGATCGAACGAAGCGAACACCACGCCGCCGCGCGAGGCCACCTTGAGCTTGGTGAGGCCGTTCTCCTCGGTCTTGAAGTCGGACGGCATGCCGCCGTTGACCTTGCCGTCCTGCTTCACGCCGCGCCGGAACGGCACGCCCTGCAGGTCGCCCTTGAGCGTGTAGTTCCACTGGTGGTAGGGGCAGACGAACTCCTTCTTGTTGCCGTGGCGCTCGCGGCAGAACTGCATGCCGCGGTGCGCGCAGACGTTCTCGAACACATGGATCTCGCCCGCCTCGTCGCGCGACATGATGACCGAGCGCTCGCCGATGGCGGTGCGCTTGAAGTCGCCCGGGTTCGGAATCTCGGCCTCCAGGCCGACGTAGCACCAGTGCTTCTCGTAGAAGAAGCGCTGCAGCTCCTTCTTGTGCAAGGCCTCGTCGGTGTAGGCCATGAAGGGAATGCGGCCGGTCTGCTCGCTCTCCCATTTCAGTTCGACGGGGAACACGGCTTGCGTGGTCATCGTGGGTCTCCTTTGTTTTATGTTCAGGTGCCTTGCAGATAGAAGGCGTCGGCATGCGTCTGCTCGGGCGCGAGGCCCCGGCCGCGCACCAGCTGCGTCACGGCCTCGACCATCGGCGGCGAGCCGCAAAGATAGGCGCGCCAGCCGTCGAGACTGCCGGGCCAGTCGGCGCGGATCGCGTCGGTGATGAGGCCCACGCGCCGGCTTCCATTCGCCGGGCCGGTGACGACCACCACGTGCACGTTCAGGCCCGGGTGCAGCGCCTGCAGCTCGCGCAGTTCATGCAGGCCGTATACGTCGGCATCGGAACGCACGCCGAGGTACAGGTGGATCGGCTGCGTGAGCCCGGTCGCGATGGCGCCGCGCACGATCGAAAGAATGGGTGCAAGGCCAGTGCCGCCCGCCGCGCAGAGCATCGGACCGCGGTGCTTGGTGCGCAGGTAGGCCGTGCCGAGCGGCCCGCTCACGCGCACCGAATCGCCGACGCGCAGCTGCTCGAAGATATGCGCCGTGACGCGCCCGCCGGGCACGCGGCGCACGTGGAACTCGAGCTCGGCGTCGCGGCTCAGCCCGGCCATCGAGTACGGCCGCGCGAGGTCGGGCGCGAACTGCAGCTGCGCATACTGGCCGGGAGAAAACTCCAGCGGCTTGTTGGGCTTGAGACGCAGGCGCCGGATGTCGTGGGTCAGCTCGTCGATGCCTGTCACCGTGGCCTTGAGGATGCGTGCCGGATGCACCACCACCTCGTCGGGCTCGGGGATCTCGATCGCGCAGCTTTCGGTGAGGGTGCTCTGGCAGGCCAGCACGTAGCGCTCACCCTGGCCGTCGGGGCGGATGGCGTCCTGTCCGCCGTCGAGCACCTGGCCCGACACCACCTTGCAGCGGCAGGTGCCGCAGCGCCCGGACATGCAGCTGTACGACACCGGCACGTGATGCTCGCGCAGCACTTCGAGCAGGTTCGCGCCGGGGCGGACCTCGAGGGTGCGGGCAATGGGATGTATGTGCAGGTCCATCGTGGGGTTCTCTTGCGCCGGCGTGGGTGCCGGCTTGTCTCTGGGGGCGATGATGCGCGGCCTCGTCCGATTGACCAATAGAATCTGATGAATCCTTTACATCACTGAACTGAATAAAGGTCCACAGTGCAACTCAAGGACATCGACCTCAACCTGCTGCTGGTGTTCGACCGCATGCTGGCCGAGAAGCGCGTGTCGGCCGTGGCCGAATCGCTGGGCCTTTCGCAGCCGGCCATCAGCAATGCGCTGGCGCGCCTTCGCAAGCTGCTGGGCGACGAGCTGTTCCTGCGCACCGCGCGCGGCATGGAGCCCACGCCCTTCGCGCTGCAGCTGGCCGAGCCGGTGGCCTATGCCATGGGCGCGCTGCACACGGCGCTCAATCAGCAGGTGGTGTTCGACCCCGCCACCAGTACGCGCAGCTTCACGCTCGCCATGACCGACATCGGCGAAATCTATTTCACGCCGAAGCTGATGGAAGCGCTCTCCGTGGCCGCGCCCGGCGTGACCGTGAGCACGCTGCGCAACAACACCGCGACCAACCTGCGCGACGAGCTGGAAGCCGGCCACGTCGACATCGCCATCGGCCTGCTGCCGCAACTCAAGGCGGGCGTGTTCCAGCGCAGGCTGTTCCTGCAGCAGTACGTGTGCCTGTTCTCGCAGGCGCATCCGCTCGCGAAGAAGCGCAGCGTGTCATTGAAGGATTTCAGCGCGGCCGATCATGTGCAGGTGCTGGCCGCCGGCACCGGCCACGGCAAGGCCGACGACGTGATGGCGGCGCAGGGCATCCAGCGGCGCATCAAGCTGCGCGTGCCGCACTTCGTGGCCATCGGCCACATCCTGCACTCGAGCCACATGATTGCGACAGTGCCCGAGCGGCTCGCGCAGAGCATCGCCGAGCCTTTCGGGCTGGTGTGGCGCCCTCACCCGGTGGCGCTGCCGCAGATTGCGATCAATTTGTTCTGGCACGCGAAGGCGCACCGCGATCCGGGCAACCAGTGGATGCGCGGGGTGCTGTTCGACAACTTTGCGGACGGTGGTTGACGGGCGCAGCAACGCCTCATTTCAGGCTTGGGTCGCAGCGGGCCACTGGCCCAGCACCTCGTGCACGCCCTGCCCTACATGGCTGTCGATCAGCGCGAGCTTGCCGGCGCTCCAGCGCACCGGCTCCTCGATCGCGTGCTTCTCGAGCTTGCGCCTTGCGTAAAGCAGCGTCATGTGCGGCGTGAAGCTGCGCTTGGGCTTGAAGCCGGCATCGGCCAGCGCTTCGCCGAGCCGCTGCCTGAACGCCATGAGCGCCTCGACGCCTGTGTCGTCGCCGTAGAGCACCAGCGCTTGGTTCTTCGCGTAGCTCATGGCCTCGTCGAACACGACATCGAATTCAGGCGGAGGCAGTGTCGCGGCGGCGGCCATGGCCTGCTCGACTTTGTCGCGCGGAACGTCGGCGTACTCGCCCAGGTCGAACAGCGTGACGTGCAGGCGATGCGCCTCGACCACCGTGCCCTTCAGTGCGTGCTGGAAATTCATGCGCTCGCCGAGCGCGGCAATCGTGGCGGCGTCCTGTGCGCCGGGAAGCAATGCGAAGAAGAGCGAATGCGGCATCGGCTCGGCGCGTCGCGCCTTGCTGCGGGGGCGCGGCAAAGGCCGCGGCGGGGGATCGATGCCGGGAAGAAGAAGCTGTTGAGACATCCCTCGATCATCGCCCATCGAACAGGCACCTTCAGGTGCTCTTCAGCAAGCACCAAGCTCGTCTTCAGGCTGGAATTTCAGAATCGCTGAGCGCTGATGGCATGGCTTCAAGCAGCCATCGGTCTCATCGATCCCAACGACTCCAACCAGGAATTTCATCTTGACGAAAACGCAAGCCTGCACCGTCCTCGCAGCCCTTCTGCTCGGCACTGCTTCCATCGGCGCTTACGCCGCCGGTCCCGCACAGGACACCGGTCTTTATGTGGGCGGCTCGGTCGGCCGTTCGAGCTACAGCCTCTCTTCTTCCAACACCGTGCCCACCCCGTGGGGCGGCCAGAAAGCCAGCAAGGCCGGCACCGCCTACAAGCTGTACGGCGGCTATCGCCTGACGGAGAACTTCGGCGTGGAAGTCGGCTATGCACGCCTCGGCCGCGTGAGCCAGTGGACCGCTGCGGGCCTGGGCTATTCCAGCCTGCAGAGCGGCACCGGCCAGGCCTTTTACGCGGCGGCCACGGCACGCCTGCCGTTGGGCGACGCCTTCGCCCTGAACGGCCGCCTCGGCGTGTCGCGCGGCCGCATCTCGGGCGGCGACAACAACAATACCGGCTACTGGTGGCAACCCGGCGGCCAGCGCTTCTCGGGCAGCTCGACCGGCTTGATGGCGGGCTTCGGCGCCGAGTACCGCGTGACGCAGAACCTCGCGATCACAGCCGACTACGACTACTTCGGCAAGCTGTCGAAGCAGGCCAAGGGCGGCATGCTGTCGGTGGGTCTGAAGGCGAGCTTCTAAGCAAGCGCCTGAACGCCTGCGCAGCGGCCGCGATCGGCGTGCTCACGCCAGGTTCGCGGCCGCCTCGCGCGTTGCTTCACCCGTCCATTCGCGCACGAACGCGTCGGGTGCATGCCGCTCTGGAGGCTGCGTCGCTTCTTTCGGCGTGCCCACGTACAGGAAGCCCAGCAACCGCTCCGTGCCTTGCAGGCCAAGCGCCTGCTGCACGTTGCGGTCGTAGCTGTTCAGGCCAGTGGCCCAGAAGCCGCCATAGCCCAGCAGGTGCAGCGCGTTGAGCATGTTCATCGCGGCGGCGCCCACGGCGAGCACCTGTTCCGACTCCGGCACCTTGTGCGGTGCCTGCACCCGTGCGCAGATCGCGATGAGCACCGGCGCGGCCATCGCCTTGCCACGAAAGCGCTCGCCGTCGTCTTGCGGATCGCGCAGCCGCGCTGCGTTTGCGAAGACGTTGCCCAGCGCGACCCTCGCGTCGCCTCGAATGATCACGAAACGCCAGGGCCGCAGTTGCCCGTGGTCGGGTGCACGCAGCGCGGCCTGGAACACGAGGTCCAACTCTTCCGCGGATGGGGCTGGCTCGGTCAGCGGCCAGGGCGAATGCCGTTCGAGCAAGAGGTCCAGCGCTTGGCGCCGGTCCGAACGGTGCTTGGGGGTATCCGGGTGCATGTCAGCGTCCTTCGAAATGGGAAGGCCGCCCCACGGCAGATGGCAGGCGCTAGGAAAGCTTCAGTGGCGGGCTGGCTCGCGGATTCGCGAGGTGGCTGGCATTCGGCGCTTCTTGTGTTTCGCAGGAAGGAAGCGAAAGACGAAGGCTTGCACCATCGTTCGACTGGGCGGCGAACAAGCAGTCATCGTATGCGATGGGGCATTGCCCACGCACGGGGTGCGTGTAAGGCGCTGCGCGCGGAAGCCATGGGCTCACACGCACAGTGCCTAGCTCCGCTCACTCCCACTCGATCGTCGCTGGCGGCTTGCTCGAAACGTCGTAAGTCACGCGATTGATGCCACGCACTTCATTGATGATGCGCCCCGACACCTTCTTGAGCAGCGCATACGGCAACTCCGCCCAATCCGCCGTCATGAAGTCGCTGGTCTGCACCGCGCGCAGCGCGACGACGTAGTCGTAGGTGCGGCCATCGCCCATCACGCCCACGCTTTTCACCGGCAGGAACACGGTGAAGGCCTGGCTGGTGAGGTCGTACCAGGTCTTGCCGCTCTCGTCCGTGAAGTTGCGCAGTTCCTCGATGAAGATCGCGTCGGCGCGGCGCAGCAGGTCGGCGTATTCCTTCTTCACTTCGCCGAGGATGCGCACGCCCAGGCCCGGGCCGGGGAACGGGTGGCGGTACACCATCTCGGGCGGCAGGCCGAGCGCCACGCCGAGTTCGCGCACTTCGTCCTTGAACAGGTCGCGCAGCGGCTCCAGCAGCTTCAGGCCGAGCTGTTCGGGCAGGCCGCCCACGTTGTGGTGGCTCTTGATGGTGACGGCCTTCTTGCTCTTGGCGCCGCCCGACTCGATGACGTCGGGGTAGATGGTGCCTTGCGCCAGGAAGGTCGCGCCCTTGTGTCCGCCGTCGCCGGCCTTGAGCTTGGCGGCCTCTTGCTTGAACACGGTGACGAATTCGCCGCCGATGATCTTGCGCTTGGCTTCGGGGTCGCTCACGCCGGCGAGCTTGCCGAGGAACAGCTCGCTGGCATCGACGCGGATCACCTTGGCGTGCAGCTTGCCCTCGAACATTTCCATGACCATGTCGCCTTCGTTCAGGCGCAGCAGGCCGTGGTCGACAAATACGCAGGTCAGCTGGTCGCCGATGGCGCGGTGGATGAGCGCGGCGGCCACGCTCGAATCGACGCCGCCCGACAGGCCGAGGATGACCTCTTCATCGCCCACCTGCTCGCGGATCTTCTGCACGGCTTCGGCGATGTGGTCGCGCATGACCCAGTCGGGCTTGGCGCCGCAGATGCCGAGCACGAAGCGCTCGATGATCGCCTTGCCCTGCACGGTGTGCGTCACTTCCGGGTGGAACTGCAGCGCGTAGTAGCGGCGCGCTTCGTCGGCCATGCCGGCGATGGGGCAGCTGTCGGTGCTGGCCATGAGCTTGAAGCCCGGCGGCAGTTCGGTGACCTTGTCGCCGTGGCTCATCCACACGTTGAGCATGCCGTGGCCTTCGGGCGTGGTGAAGTCGGCAATGTCCTTGAGCAGCGCGGTATGGCCATGGGCGCGCACGGCCGCGAAGCCGAACTCGCGCTTGTGGCCGCCCTCGACCTTGCCGCCGAGCTGGTGGGCCATGGTCTGCATGCCGTAGCAGATGCCGAGCACGGGCACGCCTAGATCGAACACGGCCTGCGGGGCCTTGTCGGTGGTCTCTTCGTACACGCTGGCGTGGCTGCCGGAGAGGATCACGCCTTTGAGGTGGCCGTCGGCGGCGTATTCGCGCACCCATTCGTCGGTGACGTCGCAGGGGTGCACTTCGCTCAGCACATGGGCTTCGCGCACACGGCGTGCGATCAGCTGCGTGACTTGCGAGCCGAAATCGAGGATGAGGATCTTGTCGTGTTGCATGGCGTGAGGACTCAGAGCGTTGAAATGTCGAACAGCCGGACGCCCGCTTGCGGCGCGGCCTGGATGAGGCGCTCGTCGAAGGTGGCGAGCGGAAGATTGAGCGATTTTGCGAGCCAGAGATAGCCCGCGTCGTACTGGGACACGCCGGCGTCGATGGCCACCGCGAGCACGGCCTTGTGCTGCGCCGGCGCAAGCTCGTGCAGCTCGACGCGGTGGCGAATGGCGTCGAGCACGCTCCACAGCCCTTCGACCGCGGACGAGGGAATGCGGCCGCTGCGCACGCCGTTGGCGAGGATGTTGGCGCACTCCCATTGCCACACATTGGGCGCCTGCGGCTCGACCTCGTCGCGGCGGATGGCCGCGTAGAGCTTGCGGGTGTGTTCGGTGGCGTGGTCGGGCAGCAGCCAGGCGGCGGTGACCGAGGCGTCCATGACGAAGGCGGTCATGGCTGGCGCCCTTCGCTGCGCAAGGCACTCGGCGCGGGGCCGGGCTGGATGGTGGCGTGCAACGCGTCGATCTGGCCGAGCTCGCGCTGGATCTGCTCGTCGGTGATGACCGGCTTGCGGCGCACCGGCAGCATGCGCACGACTTCCTTGCCGTGACGGGTGATGCGAACCTCCTCGCCCTTTTCGACGGAGTCGATCAGGGCAGAGAAGTTGTTCTTGGCTTCAGCGACACCGATAGATTGCATTTGGGCCAGAAAATTTGAATCTGGCCCAAATTCTAAACCCAGTCTGGCCTGACTTTCAAGGTCTGGCCAGATTGGGCTTATTCAGCGCGGTAGTTCGGCGCTTCCTTGGTGATCTGCACGTCGTGGACGTGGCTCTCACGGATGCCGGCCGTGGTGATCTCGACGAACTCGGCCTTGTTCTGCATGTCCGCGATGGTCGCGCAGCCGCAGTAGCCCATGCTGGCGCGCACGCCGCCGGCCATCTGGTAGACGATGGAGACGATCGAGCCCTTGTAGGGCACGCGGCCTTCGATGCCTTCGGGCACCAGCTTGTCGGTGTTGGGGTTGCCGGTGGTCGATTCCTGGAAGTACCGGTCGGCGCTGCCCTGCTGCATCGCGCCGATGGAGCCCATGCCGCGGTAGCTCTTGTAGCTGCGGCCTTGGTACAGCACGATTTCGCCCGGTGCTTCTTCGGTGCCGGCGAACATGCTGCCCATCATGACGGTGCTGGCGCCGGCCGCGATGGCCTTGGCGATGTCGCCCGAGTAGCGCACGCCGCCGTCGGAGATCAGCGGAATGCCCGTGCCCTGCAGCGCGGTGGCCACGCTGTCGACCGCCATGATCTGCGGCACGCCCACGCCGGCCACGATGCGGGTGGTGCAGATGGAGCCTGGGCCGATGCCGACCTTGACCGCGTCGGCGCCGACGTCTGCCAGCGCGCGCGCTGCGTCGCCGGTGGCGATGTTGCCGCCGATGACGTCGACCTGGGGATAGTTCTTCTTGACCCAGCGCACGCGCTCGATCACACCGGCGCTGTGGCCGTGGGCGGTGTCGACCACGATGGCGTCGACACCGGCCTTCACCAGCGCCTCGACGCGCTCTTCGGTGCCATCACCCACGCCGACCGCCGCGCCCACACGCAGGCGGCCGTTGGCGTCGCGTGCGGCGTTGGGGAAGCTGGTCTGCTTGGTGATGTCCTTGACGGTGATCAGGCCCTTGAGCTCCCAGTCGCCGTTGATGACGAGCAGGCGCTCGAGCTTGTACTTATTGAGCAGCGCCTTGGCTTCGGCCAGCGTGGTGCCGTCGGGCACGGTGATGAGCTTCTCGCGCCGCGTCATGATTTCGCTGACGGGCACGTCGTAGCGGTTCTCGAAGCGCAGGTCGCGCCCCGTGACGATGCCGACCACCTTGCCGGCGTCGACCACCGGGAAGCCCGAGATGCCGAGCTGGTCGGACAGCGCCATCACCTGGCGCACAGAGTGCGTCGGGGTGATGACGACCGGGTCGCGCAGCACGCCCGATTCGTAGCGCTTCACCCGGGCCACTTCTGCGGCCTGCTGCTGCGCGGTGAGGTTCTTGTGCACGATCCCCATGCCGCCCTCCTGCGCGATGGCGATCGCGAGGCGGGCTTCGGTCACGGTGTCCATGGCCGCCGAGATGAGCGGCAGGTTCAGCGTGATGTTGCGGGAGAGTTTGGTGGCGAGAGAGGTGTCCTTGGGCAGGACCTGGGAGAACGCTGGCACCAACAACACGTCGTCGAAGGTGAGCGCTTTGCCGAGAAGGCGCATGGGTGAAGCTCCAAAAGACGGATTGTAACGAGGGCCCCGAGGGGTTTGCTGGCGCAGGCCATTAACGAACGTTGCAAAACAACCCAATCCGGATGTTGCAAAAAGTAAGGCAAGGCTAAACTTCGGGGATGAAATTCGTGCACTGGCTGCTATTGGGATGTGTCGTTGCGATGCCGCTGTCGGCGAGCGCGCAGTGGCAATGGCTCGACAAGAACGGCAAGAAGGTCTTCAGCGACCAGGCACCGCCGCCCGAGGTGCCCGAGAAGAACATCCTGCGCCGTGTAGGCCCGCCGCCCGCGGCGCGCTCCACCGCCAACCCGAATGTCGACGCACCGCCGGCCGAAGGCGCTGCCGACGCTCCCAGCGGCGCGCCCGCCAAGGCCGCCGCGGCTCCGAAGCCCACCGGCGTCGACAAGGAACTCGAGGAAAAGACCAAGAAGGCCGAGGCCGAAGCCAAGGCCAAGCAGGCCGCGGAAGCCGCCAAGGTGGCCCAGGCCAAGGCCGAGAACTGCACCCGCGCCCGTCAGGCCAAGGCGACGGTCGACAGCGGCATGCGCATCGCGCGGGTCAATGCCCAGGGCGAACGCGAAATCATGGATGACACGGCACGCGCCGCCGAACAGAAGCGCGTGCAATCGGTGATCGACTCCGACTGCAAGTAAGGCCTCAGCCTCGCTCGCTTCAGTAGCCGGCCTTGCCGCCCTTGCGGCGGGTCGCAAAAAGGCCCGTGCCCTTAGAGCCCTGGCGCTGGAAACGCTCCCGCCGCGCCACCTTGGGATCGACCGCGAGGGGCCGGCACAACTCGATGCGGTCCCCGTCCTTCAGCGCCTGCTCCCACTCGACCACCCTGCCCCAGATGCCGGGCGTCATGGCATGGCGCCAATCCAGGTCGGGAAAGCGCGCGGAAAGGCCGCTCGCCTTCACCGCATCGACCAGCGTGGCACCGGGCGCGAGCTGCAAGACCTGCTCGAACACCTCGCGCGCCGCGGGCGAGCAGCTCAGCGTGACCTCGATCATCAAGAGCTGCCGTACACCTGCTCTGCGCGCTTGACGAAGGCTTCGACCAGGCTCGATGCAATGGTGTCGAACACCGGCCCCACCAGCGTCTGCAGGGCGAAATTGCTGAAGCCGTAGCTCAGGTGCAGCTCGACGCGGCAGGCGCGCTCGCCCTCCTCGCCGACTGGCACGAATTTCCACTTGCCATCGAGGTTGGAGAACGGCCCGTCGACCAGCTTGAGCTGGACTTCGCGCCCCGGCACATGGGTGTTGCGGGTGGTGAAGCTCTGGTGCAGGCCGGCAAAGGCCAGGCCGACTTCGGCGGTCATCCCGGCCTCGTCCTGCTCGATGATTCGCGACTTGTCGCACCAGGGCAGAAACTGCGGATACTTGGCCACGTCGGTGACGAGCGCATACATCTCTTCGGCGCTGTACCAGATGAGGACGGACTTGTTGACTGTTTTCATAGAATCGGCACCGCGTGCGCGACGGATTGTATTGAAGCCATGCAGCCCCAACATTCCCGAGTCATGGCCACAAAGAAACAAGATACCTCCTCCCGCATCGCCGACAACAAGAAGGCCGCGTACAACTATTTCTTCGAAGAGCGCTTCGAGGCCGGCATGGTCCTCGAAGGCTGGGAAGTCAAATCGCTGCGCGAAGGCAAGGTGCAGCTCACCGACGGCTACGTGGTGATCCGCAACGGCGAGCTGTTCGTCGTCGGCTGCCAGATCAACCCGCTCAAGAGCGCGTCGACCCACGTCAACCCCGATTCGGTGCGCACCAAGAAGCTGCTGCTGAAGAAGGACGAAATCCGCCGCCTGATCGGCAAGGTCGAACAAAAGGGCTACACGCTGGTACCGCTCAACCTGCACTGGAAGGCCGGCAAGGTGAAGTGCGAAATCGCCCTGGCCAAGGGCAAGGCCGAGCACGACAAGCGAGACACCATCAAGGACCGTGAAGGCAAGCGCGAGGTCGAACGCGCCATGAAGAGCCGCAACCGCTGAATCTTTTTTTGCGCGCGATGGAATAAAACACGGGCTGCGGGCGTTTGTGCGGTTGTCATCGGATCGCCGATGGCAAGCCAACCGCCCAGGAGCCCCTTCATGTCGACCTTCCGTGCCTCTTCCGTCGGCCTCGCCGCCATCCTGCTGAGCGGCGTGCTCGCCCTGCCCGCCCTCGCCCAGCCCAAGCCCGCCGACGGCGCGCTGGTCGGCCCCAACGGCATGACGCTCTACACCTTCGACAAGGACACCGCCGGTAACGGCAAGTCGGTCTGCAACGGCGCCTGCGCCACCAACTGGCCGCCTTTCGTGGCGGCCGACAGCGACAAGCCCGCCGGCGACTTCACCATCGTCACGCGCGACGACGGCAAGAAGCAATGGGCCGCCAAGGGCTGGCCGCTGTACTACTGGGCCAAGGACACCAAGCCGGGCGACAAGACCGGCGACGGCGTCAACGGCAGCTGGAAAACCGCCAAGCCCTGACGCGCCGATCCACCCATGGACGCCCGCCTGCTGGTCGAGCACATCCCGAGCCTGCGCCGCTACGCGCGGGCGCTCACCGGCAATGCGTGGGCGGCCGACGACCTGGTGCAGGACACGCTCGAGCGCGCCTGCAGCAAGTGGCGGCTGTGGGTGGTGGGCAGCGACCTGCGCGCGTGGCTCTTCACCGTCATGCACAACATCTTCGCGAGCCAGGTGCGGCGCACGCCGCCGCCGCACGCGGTAGTGCCGCTGGACGATCTGCCGCACGAACTGCACGGCGGCATCGACTCTGGACGCGGCCAGGACACCAGCCTCGACCTGCAGCGCTGCCTGATGCAGTTGCCCGAGGAACAGCGCGCGGTGCTGCTGCTCGTCACGCTCGAAGACCTGTCGTACGCCGAAGTGGCCAAGGTGCTGGGCATTCCAGCCGGCACAGTGATGTCGCGCCTGTCGCGCGCCCGCGTGCGGCTCCAGGAACTGATGGACGGCACCTCGGCGCCGGTCCGCCCCGGCCTGCGCCGCCTCAAATGAAACCCGTCGCACCATGAACCGCCCCGCCCCGCCCCCCACCGACGACGAGCTGCACGCCTGGGTCGACGGCCAGTTGGCCCCGGATCGTCATGGCGTGGTCGAGGACGCCATTGCCCGCGACCCGGCCGTGGCCGCGAAGATCGCTTCATGGCACACACAGCGCGACGCCCTGCACCGGCTGCACGGCGAACTGCTCGATGTGCCCGTCCCCGACACGCTGACGGCCGTGCTGGACCGCAGCCAACCCCGCCATGCGCAGCGCGGCGCGTGGATGCACCGGGGCGGCCTGGCGGCCGGCCTGCTGGTGGCCTTTGCCGCCGGCTGGCTGGGCAATGCCCAATGGTCCGCGCCGCGCGGCGGTGCACAGCAGCAACTGGCTCGCGCCCCGGCGCTGCGCGAGTTCGTGCACGACGCATCGGTCGCGCACGCCGTCTATTCGCCCGAGAAAAGACATCCGGTCGAAGTGACCGCCGCCGAGCAGCAGCACTTGGTGCAATGGCTCTCCAGGCGCCTGGACCGGCCGCTGAAGGTGCCCGACCTGTCCGCCCAGGGCTACACCCTGGTCGGCGGCCGCCTGCTGCCGGGAGAGACCGGTGCACGCGCCCAGTTCATGTTCGAAGACGCCGCCGGCGAGCGCGTGACGCTCTACATTGGCACCCTCGACGCCAACGCGGCCGGCGCCACCGCCGCGCGGGAAACCGCGTTCCGCTTCGCATCCGAGGGCCCGGTGCCCAGCTTCTACTGGGTCGACCAAGGATTCGGCTACGCCATCGCCGGCAAGTTGCCGCGTGACGTTTTGCTCAAACTCGCGACGCTGGCCTACCGCGATTTGTCTTAACGAACGCATAAACTGCCGGCTCGCGCAACCACCCCGGCCGGTCACCGGCCTTGTTTTCGCGATTCATCAACTGAAGGAGAAACTGCATGAAATTGCTCAGCGCCTCGATCCTCGCGGCAGCCCTGCTCGCCGGCTGCGGCAGCATGTCCCCGGCCCCCGACACGCCCACCCGCACCGCCGACGGCATTCTGGTCGGCCCGAACGGCATGACGCTGTACACCTTCGCCAAGGACACGGCCGGCGCCGGCACCTCCGCCTGCAACGCGCAGTGCGCCACCAACTGGCCCGCGCTCGGCGTGGCCGAAACCGCCAAGCCCATGGGCGGCTACACCATCATCATTCGCGAAGACGGCAAGCGCCAATGGGCCTACAAGGGCTGGCCGCTGTACTACTGGTCGAAGGACGCCAAGGCTGGCGACAAGACCGGCGACGGCGCTCTGAACGGCGCGTGGAAAGTTGCCCGCCCCTGATTCCCCCGGGACCTGACGCAAGACAACGCCGGCGCCCGCCGGCGTTTTTTTGTCCGCTGCGCCCGTTTTGTCCGCTTTGGCCGACGCGAGGCCCCCGGGAGCCCACGGCAGAATCCCCGCATGACTTCTGACGCCAATCCGGACGCGTTCCTTGCCCTGTTGAACCAGGGCCTCATCACCGACACGCAGCACGACGCAGTGCTCGCCCACCCCGAGACCTCCACCCTTCCCCCGCTCCCGAGCCCGGCCCACGCGCTCGCCTGGATGCGCGCCAAGGGCCTGGTCACCGAAGAAGAACAGAACGCGGCGCTCGACCGGATTCAGGACGCCACGCCACCCGACCCGAACGCCGACGACGCAACCGACACCGCCATCGATGCCGACGACCTCATGGAATGCGCCGAGCGCGGCATCACCCACGAGGCGGTCCAGGCGCTCTACCGCGACGGCCTGATCGACGCGGAAACGCGCGACATGGCGCTGCAGGAAACGCCCGTCGCCGGCACCGTTCCCGCCGCACTGGGCGCCACGCTGGGCTGGCTGGTGACGGACGGTCCGCTCGAACGGGAACGCTTCGACGCCACCCGCGCGCAAGTCGCTGCCGAACCCGCCTTTGCCATGGCCGCCGAGCGCTCGCGCATCGTCGCCGAGGCCCAGGCGCTGATCGAGGCCGAAGACCGGACTGTCGCCGAATGGAAATCACGCGCGCAGCGCCAGAGCCGCAGCGGCGCCTGGAAATTCATCCTCACGGTGCTCGTGATCGGTGGCGGCGCGGGCTGGTATCTGTTCGCGCCGGACAGCGTGCCCGCCTGCGACGCCAGCTCCACGCGCAAGACCCTGAACAACATGATGTTCCGCGTGACCATGGACGTGCGCATGCGCACCTTCGATGCCGAGAAACGCGCCGACATCCACACGCCCGTGCTCGGCGGCATCCGCGAAGTCGGCTACCGCAAGGACCAGCGCGTGCGCGGCTGCATCGCGACGATGACCCAGGGCGACGACAAGGACTCGATGGCCTTCACCATCGGCGCAACATCGCCCAAGAGCGACGAAATGGTGGTGCGCGGCGCGGATGCGGACATCGTCGAGGCACGCTTCGGCCATCTCGACGCCAGCGGCAAGCCTCTTTTCAATGCAGAACCCATCGGCCGCGAGGCAATGGAAAAAGCCTTCCGTGAAGGCGCCGAATCGCTGTCGGCACGTTCGCCGTCCGGCGCGCTGGCACGCATGCGTGCGCAGGAACGCGCCGCCTCGGGGCTGCTGGACCTCGACCCTGACCGCACCCGCGAAATCGCCGACATCGAACCCACAGGCCCATGCCGGGCCCTCGAGGGCGGTGCGGGGCAGCAGGCCTGCCCGCTGGTGGTCGAATACAACGACCGCCTGCTCGGCGCCCTTGCCGGCAATGGCGGCATGGCGCTGCCGCTGACCGGCGAATTCACTTTCGTGCAGGACAACGGCACCTGGCGCGTGGGCGACGACTTCATGCAGACCTTCATGCGCAAGGTCGTCGAAGCTCGCATGCGCAAGATCGGCGCGAGCGATGCAGCGATGCCTGCGTTCCCGGCGCCGCCATCGCCGCCACCACCACTTCCTCCGCCGCCCAAGTCATCCCGCTAAGCACGCCCCAGACGTCAAAAATCACCAGCGGCGACGGCTTCGCGAAGAAGCCGCACCGGATGGTGATTCTTGGGGGATGCCCCGCCGTGCGCCGAGGCGCACTGCAAGGCAACGGCTATCGATCAGCCTTGCGAGGTGTCGCGGCCGGCGCGCTTGCGCTCGTGTTCCTTCAGGAAACGCTTGCGCAGGCGAACGCTCTTGGGCGTGATTTCGACCAGTTCGTCGTCCTCGATGAATTCCACGCCGTATTCGAGCGTGAGTTCGATCGGGGGCGTGATCTTGATCGCGTCTTCCTTGCCGCTCACGCGGAAGTTGGTCAGCTGCTTGGTACGCGTGGCGTTCACCACCAGGTCGTTGTCGCGGCTGTGGATGCCGACGATCATGCCTTCGTACACCGGGTCGTTGGCGCGCACGAACATGCGGCCGCGGTCGTCGAGCTTGCCCAGGGCGTAGGTGAAGATTTCACCGTCGTCCATCGAGATCAGCACGCCGTTCTTGCGGCCGCCGATGTCGCCCTTGTGCGGCTCGTAGCTGTCGAAGATGTTGCTGATGAGGCCCGAGCCACGCGTCAGGTTCAGGAATTCGTTGGTGAAGCCGATCAGGCCACGCGCCGGAATGCGGTACTCCAGGCGCACGCGGCCACGGCCGTCCGGTTCCATGTTGACCAGTTCGCCCTTGCGCTCGCCCAGTGCCTGCATCACGCCGCCCTGGTGCTGGTCTTCGATGTCGGCGGTCACCAGCTCGATGGGCTCGTGCTTTTCGCCGTTGACGGTGCGGAACACCACGCGCGGCTTCGAGACGGCCATTTCATAGCCTTCGCGACGCATGTTTTCCAGCAGGATGGTCAGGTGCAGTTCGCCGCGGCCCATGACTTCGAAGATGCCTTCTTCGTCGGTCTCGTTCACGCGAAGGGCCACGTTGTGCTGCAGTTCCTTCTGCAGGCGGTCCCAGATCTGGCGGCTGGTGACGAACTTGCCTTCGCGGCCGGCCAGCGGGCTGGTGTTGACGCAGAAGTTCATCGTCAGCGTGGGTTCGTCGACCTTCAGCATCGGCAGCGGTGCCGGGTTGGCCGGGTCGGTGATGGTCACGCCGATGCCGATGTCTGCAATGCCGTTGATCAGCACGATTTCGCCGGGGCCGGCTTCGGTGGCTTGCACGCGGTCCAGGCCCTGGAACGTCAGCACCTGGTTGACGCGCCCCTTGATCGACTTGCCGTCCGGACCTTCCATGACCACGACGTCCGTCATGGGCTTGAGCGTGCCCTGGCTGATGCGGCCCACGCCGATGCGGCCGACGAAGGTCGAGAAGTCGAGCGCGGAAATCTGCAGCTGCAGCGGCGCGGCGGGGTCGCCCTTTTGCGACGGCACGTGCTTCAGGATGGTGTCGAAGAGGGCCGACATGTCGGGGCCCCACTGCTCACCGGGCGCGCCTTCTTCCAGCGACGACCAGCCGTTGATGCCCGAGGCGTACACCACCGGGAAGTCGAGCTGCTCGTCGGTCGCGCCGAGCTTGTCGAACAGGTCGAAGGCGGCGTTGACCACCTTGTCGGGGTTGGCGCCGGGCTTGTCGACCTTGTTCACCACCAGGATCGGCTTCAGGCCGAGGGCCAGCGCCTTCTTGGTCACGAAGCGCGTCTGCGGCATCGGGCCTTCCTGGGCGTCGATCAGCAGCACCACGCCGTCGACCATCGACAGCGCGCGTTCCACTTCACCGCCGAAGTCCGCGTGGCCCGGGGTGTCGACGATGTTGATGTGCGTGCCTTGCCAGGTCACGGCGCAGTTCTTGGCCAGAATCGTGATGCCGCGTTCTTTTTCGATCGCGTTGTTGTCCATCACCGTATCGACCACTTTCTCGTGATCGGCGAAGGTTCCCGACTGGCGCAGCAGTTGGTCGACCATGGTGGTCTTGCCATGGTCCACGTGGGCAATGATGGCGATATTGCGAATTTGCTTGGTACTCATGGTGTCGCTTCGGTCTGTTGTGCGTTCAAAAGAATTTGCTGGATTTCGATGGGGTTCAGCAAGCGCCCCGGAATCAGTTCACCGGCCGTGACATGGGCCGTCCCGAGAAAGGCGGCCGGCTCGGCGCCGAAAACGGCCACCTCGCCCGCATCGACCCAGCTGCCACGGCGGCGCAGGCCCGAAAGAAAGCGTGCAGCATCTTCCGCGCCCAGCGTGACGCGGCTGTGGCCGTCCACC
This sequence comes from Variovorax paradoxus, assembly GCF_022009635.1. NCBI lineage: Bacteria > Pseudomonadati > Pseudomonadota > Betaproteobacteria > Burkholderiales > Comamonadaceae > Variovorax > Variovorax paradoxus. Next base: position 3,842,079 of record NZ_CP091716.1, on the reverse strand, counting down.
AGCGCCTCGGCGGGCAGGAGGCGCGCCAGACGCTCGTCTTCGTCCATGGCCTCCAGGGCTTCGAGCGTGACGCACTGCGCCTCGACGAAATCGCCGGTGGCAACGCGGCGCAGCGATGTCAGGTGCGCGCCGCAACCCAGCGCCTCGCCGATGTCCTCGCCGAGGGTGCGAATGTAGGTGCCCTTGCTCACGGTGGCAAGGATGCGGATGACGTTGTCGCCGATGGCGCCGACCGTGTCGATCGCCAGCTTGTGGATCACCACGTCGCGCGGCGCCCGCTCGATCTCGATGCCTTCGCGGGCATATTCGTACAGCGCCTTGCCGTCTTTCTTGAGCGCGCTGTGCATGGGCGGCACCTGCCGGATCGGCCCGGTGAACTGCGCCTCGACGCGCGCCAGGTCTTCCGGCGTCACTTGCACGGACCGCTCGGCGATGACATCGCCTTCGGCGTCGCCGGTGGCGGTTTTCACGCCCAGGCGGGCCGTGGCCTCGTAGGTCTTGTCAGCATCCAGATGGAGCTGGCTGAATTTGGTGGCCGCGCCAAAGCACAGCGGCAGGACACCCGTCGCGAGCGGATCGAGCGTGCCGGTGTGGCCCGCCTTTTCCGCGCGCAGCAACCACTTGGCCTTCTGCAAGGCCTGGTTGCTGGAGAGTCCCAGCGGCTTGTCGAGCAACAACACCCCATGCACAGGGCGCCGCTGCACCCGTGTGCGTGGCGCGTTCATGGCTAGTCGTCTTTCGAGCGCGAAGCGACTGCTTGCGCGATGAGCGCGTTCATGTCGGCCGCACGCTCGGTGGTGCGGTCGAACAGGAAGTGCAGCGTGGGCACGGTGTGGATATGCAGGCGCTTGAACAGGCCGTTGCGCAGGAAGCCCGCGGCCTGGTTCAGCGCTTCGGTGGTCTCGGTCACGTCGCCCGTGAGCATGCTGAAGAAGACCTTCGCATGCGCATAGTCGGGCGTCACCTCGACCGCCTGGATCGTGACCATGCCCACGCGCGGGTCCTTCAACTCGCGCGCGATCAACTCCGTCAGATCCCGCTGGATCTGGTCGGCGACCTTGAACGCGCGGTTGGGGGCGGCGGCTTTTCTTTTCGGCATGGACTCTCTCGCGTCGAACGCTTACAGCGTCCGGGCGATTTCCTTGATCTCGAAGAATTCGAGCTGATCGCCCTCTTTGATGTCGTTGTAGTTCTTGAGCTTGATACCGCACTCAAAACCTTCGCGGACTTCGCGGACATCGTCCTTCATGCGCTTGATCGAATCGACTTCGCCGGTGTAGACCACCACGTTGTCGCGCAGCAGGCGGAAATGCGCACTGCGGTTGACCGAGCCCGAGGTGATGTACGAACCTGCGACCGTACCGATCTTCGAGGCCACGAACACCGTGCGGATCTCGGCCGAGCCGATGATTTCCTCGCGGCGCTCCGGCGCCAGCATGCCCGACATCGCGACCTTGATCTCGTCCACGGCGTCGTAAATGATGCTGTAGTAGTTCAGCTGGACGCCATTGCCCTCGGCCAGCTTGCGCGCACCGGCATCGGCGCGCACGTTGAAGCCGATCACGACCGCCTTCGAGGCGATGGCCAGGTTGATGTCGCTTTCGCTGATACCACCCACGCCGGCATACACCACCTGCACCTTGACCTCGTCGGTCGCCAGCTTGAGCAGCGACTGGGCCAGTGCTTCCTGCGAGCCCTGCACGTCGGCCTTGATGATGATGCGCAGCGTCTGCACTTCGCCGGCCGACAGGTCGGTGAACATGTTCTGCAGGTTCGCGGCTTGCGCCTTCGCCAGCTTGGTGTTGCGGAACTTGCCGGCACGGTAGGTGGCGATTTCGCGCGCACGGCGCTCGTCGCTCATCACCATGAACTCGTCGCCCGCTTGCGGCACTTCGGTCAGGCCCTGGATTTCGACCGGGATCGACGGGCCGGCGGCCTTGGTCGCCTTGCCGTCTTCGTCCAGCATGGCGCGCACGCGGCCATAGGTCGAGCCGGCCAGCACCACGTCGCCGGTCTTGAGCGTGCCGGACTGCACCAGCACGGTAGCGACCGGGCCGCGGCCCTTGTCGAGCTGGGCTTCGATGACCAGGCCCTTGGCGGCGGCATCCACCGGCGCCTTCAGTTCCAGCACCTCGGCCTGCAGCAGCACCTGCTCGAGCAGGTCGTCGATGCCCTGGCCCGTCTTGGCGGACACCGGCACGAACGGCACGTCGCCGCCGTACTCTTCGGGCACGACTTCTTCAGCGACCAGTTCCTGCTTCACGCGGTCCAGGTTGGCGTCGGGCTTGTCCACCTTGTTGATGGCAACCACGATCGGCACACCCGCCGCCTTCGCGTGCTTGATGGCTTCCTTGGTCTGGGGCATGACGCCGTCGTCGGCCGCCACCACCAGGATCACGATGTCGGTGGCCTGCGCACCGCGGGCACGCATGGCCGTGAAGGCCTCGTGACCCGGGGTGTCGAGGAACGACACCATGCCGCGTTCGGTTTCCACATGGTAGGCACCGATGTGCTGCGTGATGCCGCCGGCTTCGCCCGCGGCGACCTTGGCGCGGCGGATGTAGTCCAGCAGCGAGGTCTTGCCGTGGTCGACGTGACCCATGACGGTCACGACCGGTGCGCGCGGCAGGGCTTCCGCCGTTTGCGCCGACACGTCCTCGTCGGTGAAGGCTTCCGGGTCGTCCAGCGCGGCAACCACCGCGTTGTGGCCCATTTCCTCCACCAGGATCATTGCTGTGTCCTGGTCGAGCGACTGGTTGATGGTCGCCATCTGGCCGAGCTTCATCAGTTGCTTGATGACCTCTTGCGCCTTGACGGCCATCTTGTGCGCGAGCTCGGCCACCGTGATGGTTTCGGGCACGTGCACCTCGAGAATGCGTGCCTCGACCGGTGCGGCCGGTGCGTGCTGCTCGTCGTGACCACCGCGGTCATTGCCGCGGCGGCCGCGCGGGCCTCCGCGCCAGTTGCCCCGGCCGACACCGCCGCTGGCATCGCCGCGGGTCTTGATTTCCTTCTTCTTGGCAGGATCGCCAGCCCAGCTCGACGAGAGCTTGGCGGACTTGACTTCCTTGCCGGCACCGGCGGCTGCGCCGGGTGCGGCTGCAGCGCCGGGCGCAGCGGGTGCGCCGGGGCGGGCCGCGGGCGTGGCCGGCTTGTGCAGCGTGCCCTTGACCGCGGCCTTTTCGGGCTGCGGCTTCTCGGGCGCCTTGTGCGGCACCAGCACGCGGGCCGGTGCGTTCATCATGGCGCGAATGGCTTCGGCTTCGGCCAGGGCCTTGCGGCGACGCTCGTCGAGGTCCTTGGCGCGCGCGGCTTCTTCGTCGGCACGGGCCTTCGATTCAGCGGCGGCCTTGGCCTTCGCGTCTTCCTTGGCTTGCGTGGCGGCGTTCTGCGCGGCGAGCTTGGTGTCGGCGGCCTGCTGCTCGGCGGCGGCGGCCGCGGCCGTCACTGCGGGAGCGGGTGCGGGCGCAGCCGGCTTGGCGGGCGTGTTCTTGGCGGCCGCTGCGGCAGCGGCTGCCTCGGCGGCGGCCTTCTTCTCGGCAGCGACGCGCGCGGCTTCCTGCTCGGCCTGTTCCGCGCGCTCGGCCTTCTCGGCCTGTTCGCGTTCGCGGGCTTCGGCTTCTTCGCGCAGGCGACGCTTCTCGGCCAGTTCTTCTTCCTGGCGGCGGATCAGCTCGGCCTGGCGGCGTGCCTCTTCCTCGCGGCGGGCCAGTTCGGCCTCGTCGACGCGCGGAGCGGCGGGTGCCGCGGCGGGCGCCTCGGCCACTTGCGGCGCAGCCTCGGGCGACGCGGGATGGCCGTCTTCGCGCTGGATGAAGGTGCGCTTCTTGCGCACCTCGACCTGGATGGTGCGGGCGCGGCCGGTGGCGTCGGCCTGCTTGATCTCGCTGGTCGACTTCTTGGTCAGCGTGATCTTCTTGCGCTCGGGCTCGACGGTGCCGTGGCTGGCCTTGAGGTGGCCGAGCAGGCGCTGCTTGTCAGCCTCGGTGAGCGCATCGGTGGCGGCCGCCTTGGGCACGCCTGCACTCTTGAGCTGGTCAAGCAGGGTTTCGGGAGTCTTCTTGAGCTCGTTCGCGAACTCGGCGACAGTGGTACTGGACATATTGGTTTCGTGCCTCCATGACCGTCACTCTTGGCCGGCGAACCAATGTTCGCGGGCTTTCAAGATGAGGGCTTTGGCGTCATCGGCGCTGTGGCCGGTGATCTCGGTGAGTTCATCGACCGCGAGGTCGGCAAGATCGTCACGGGTGTTCACACCCGCTTCGACCAGCTTGGGAATCAGCTCGGGGTCGAGCCCTTCGAGGTCGTGCAGGTCTTGCGAGACCTGCGGCGCACCCTCGACGCCCTCTTCCTTGGCGATTTCCATGGTCAGCAGCGCATCCTTGGCACGCGAGCGCAGCTCGTTGATGGTGTCTTCGTCGAAAGCCTCGATCTCCAGCATTTCGGAAATCGGCACGTATGCGACTTCCTCGAGGCTGTTGAAGCCTTCGGAGATCAGGATGTCGGCGATTTCCTCGTCGACGTCGAGCTTTTCCATGAAGAGCTTGCGGCTGGCGTCGGTCTCGGTCGCCTGCTTCTGGGCCGACTCGTTGGCGTCCATGATGTTGATCTTCCAACCGGTGAGGTCGGAAGCCAGGCGCACGTTCTGGCCGCCACGGCCGATGGCGATGGCGAGGTTTTCCTCGTCGACCACCACGTCCATGGCGTGCTTTTCTTCATCGACCACGATCGACGACACGTTGGCGGGCGCCAGGGCACCGATCACGAACTGGGCCGGGTCTTCGCTCCATAGAACGATGTCCACGCGCTCGCCGGCGAGTTCGTTGGTCACGGCGTTCACTCGGGTGCCGCGCACGCCGACGCAGGTGCCGATCGGGTCGACGCGCTTGTCGTGCGAGAGCACGGCGATCTTGGCGCGCGAACCCGGGTCGCGGGCGCAGCTCTTGATTTCGAGCAGGCCCTGCTCGATTTCAGGCACTTCCTGGCGGAACAGCTCGATCATGAACTCGGGAGCCGAGCGCGACAGGATGATCGGCGCGCCGCGCAGCGTCAGGTCGACTTCCATGATCATGGCGCGCACGCGGTCGCCATTGCGCAGGTTTTCCTTGGCGATCATCTCGCTGCGACGCAGGCGGCCTTCGACACGGCCGGCCTCGACGATGATGTCACCCTTGTCCAGGCGCTTGACGGTGCCCACGAAGATCTTGTCCCCGCGCGACATGAAGTCGTTGAGCAGCATCTCGCGCTCGGCGTCGCGGATCTTCTGCAGGATGACCTGCTTGGCAGCCATGGCACCGATACGGCCGATCGGCACCGACTCGACCGCTTCCTCGATGTACTCGCCGACCTCGATGTCCGACATTTCTTCCTTGGCTTCGAAAAGCAGGATTTCCTGGTCGGGCAGCTGCAGGCCGGCTTCGTCCGGAACGACGTGCCAGCGGCGGAAGGTTTCGTAGTCGCCGCTGTCGCGGTCGACCGAGACGCGGATGTCCACGTCGCCCTGATGGAGCTTCTTGGTGGCTTGCGCCAGCGCGGACTCGACCGCGCCAAAAACGACGTCACGCTCGACGTTCTTCTCGCGCGAGATCGCATCCACCAACATCAACATTTCGCGATTCATGCCACCACTCCTCTGTCATTCCGGAACTTGCGTTCCGTCGTCAATATCCGAAAAACCCGGTTGGGTTTTGGCCTTGCGGCCCTTGAAATCCACAATTGGCGCGAGCCGCGCCTCGCGCAGCTCGTCCAGCACGAAGCCCAGCGCATGCAACGGTGCAGGCGCGCGCTTCTTGCTCACTTTTTGACCCGGCTTGGGCTCCGGCGCATCGCTCCAGACGATTTGCCAGCCGCCCGGGGCTGCGTCAGCCCCCTCGGCCCCTTCGGGCGCTGCGGCACGCTCCAGCGTGCCGCGAAACTTCTTGCGGTTGGCCGACACCTGGCCCGCCGCGGCGGCGCCCATGGGGGCCTTGAGCGTGATGTCGATCACCTCGCCCACGAAACGCTCAAAATCCTGCTCATTGCGCAGCGGACGGTCGATACCCGGCGAGGACACCTCGAGCCGCTTGTAATCGACACCATCGACCTCCAGCGCGAACTGCAGCTGGCGGGTCACCTTCTCGCAGTCTTCCACTGTCACGAAGGGCTCGGGCAAGCCGGCAGCCACAGCTTCGGAGGTGGGGGCCGTCCAGGGCAAATCAATCGTCACGCGCAGCAATCCCCCGGCGGAGCGCTCGATCTCTACCAGGTCGTAGCCCAGACCGGCTACGGTTTGTTCCACTATTTGCTGCAATGCCACGTGTTCGAAAATGCCTTTTTAAGAATCGGTTTCCGTGTCACCCGCCCGCCTTGGGTGCCACCTGCATGAATAAAGCCTCAAAGCTCCAGAATGCATAGACCAAAAAAAACGGGCGGTTGGTACCCGCCCGTTTGGTCGTGAGCCTCGAATTATATGCTATTCACGTGATAAATGAAGGGCCTCGACTGCTCAAACAGCTATCAGACGGCGAGATTTGGACCAGACCAGAGCAAATAAGACCGATCCGAGCGCCAAAGCAGCCGCCGCGACCAGCAAAGGCAGCTGAAAAGATCCGGTGCGCTGCGCCAGAGGTGCCGCAAAGAGCGGGCCGACGATCTGCCCCACCCCGTACGAGGCCGTGGCATAGCCGATCAGTCCGGCCGCCGCGTTGCCGCGCAGGCGCCGCGCCTCCCGCACCGCGAAAAGCGTGATGGCGGTGAACGGCATGCCCAGCAACAGGCTCCCGAACGCGAACCCGACAATCGTCGGCCACGCCACCGACAGCACCACCCCCAGCGCCTGAAGCGCATAGGCCACCGCCAGCAGCAGCCGGTTGTCCCAATGCGTCGGCGCGCGGGCACCGATCAGGGCGCCCGGAATGATGGCCAGCCCGAAAAGCGGCCAGAAATAGTCGGGCCACGACGACTCCGGCAACGCCTGCCGCGCGATCACCGGAAGAAAAGTGGCCGTAATGATGTAACCGAAGCCCGCCAGCCCGTAGAGCGACACCAGCCAAATCGCGTCGTTGCGGTCGGCCCCAGTCGCCGCGGCGCCCGAAGCGACGGCGACCGGCGCGCCGCTCTTGGCCGCCGCCGACTGGCCGTCGTCAAAAACCCGCCAGATCACCGCGATCAGCACGAAAGCCAGCAGCCCCAGCCCGATCCAGCCTGCCTCGGAGCCCCAGCGCCCCAGCGCGCCGCCCAGCAAGCCGGTCATCGCGATCCCGATGCCGGGGCCGGTGTAGATCACACCGCCCAGCGTCGGCGCGTTGGTCTCGGCCAGCCGTCGCAATCCCCAGCCTGACGCGAAGACGAAAACCCACGCGCTCATCACGCCCGCCGCCCAGCGCAGCACACCCCAACCGGTAAAGCTGTGCAGCAGCCCCATGCCGATCAGCAACACAGCCGTGGCGACCAGCCCGCCGCGCACCATGGTCGACGCCTTGACGCCGATGGCGGCGCAACTCACGGCCCCGAGGAAATAGCCCAGGTAGTTGAGCGACGCCAGCACCCCGCCACCTGCCAGCTCCAGCTTTCCCTCGTGAAGCATGATGGGCAGCATGGGCGTGAAGGCAAAGCGCCCCAGGCCCATCGCCACCGCGAGGGTGACCATGCAGGCCAGCGCCGCGCGCCAGGCATCGCGCCGGTCGCGTCCGGTTTCCGACATTTCTTGCTTGCTCCGTTTATTCCAGCAGCGCCGCGGCCACCAGTTTTTTTGTATAGGGATGCTCGGGCGCACCGAGCACGCGCTCGACCGGCCCGGTTTCGAGAATGGCGCCGTCCTTCATCACGATCACCTGGTGGGCCATGGCCCGGATCACTTCCACGTCGTGAGTGATCAGCAGGTAGCTCAGCCCCCGCTCGCGCTGCAGTCTCTGCAGGAGGCCCAGCACCTGTTTCTGGATCGTCACGTCGAGCGCACTGGTGGGCTCGTCGAGCACCAGCAGCTGTGGATCGACGATCAACGCCCGCGCAATCGCCAGCCGCTGCCGCTGTCCACCCGAGAATTCATGCGGATAACGGTCGAGCAACGAAGGAAACTGCGATTCGGTCAGCCCCACGTCGGCCAGCGCGGCGAGCGAGCGGGCGCGGCGCGCCTCGACGCCGAGTTCGGGTGCATGCACCCTTAGCCCCTCGCCCACGATCTGCTCCACCGTCATGCGCGGCGACAGCGACGAGAACGGGTCCTGGAACACGACCTGCATCACCCGTCGCAACCCCAGGTCGGACGCACGGTCGACCGCCCAGTCCTTGCCGGCGATCTTCAGCGCGCCCTGATGCTTCAGCAGGCCCAGTGCCGCCAGCGCAAGCGTCGACTTGCCCGAACCCGATTCACCGACCACTCCCAGCGTCTCGCCCGGCACGATACGGAAGTCCGCGCCCTGCACTGCCACGAACTCGCCCTTTCGGAACCAGCCACCGATGCCGGGCTTCGGCACCGGATAGATCACGCGCAGCGCCTTGGCCTCCAGCACCGGCACGGCAGCGGGACTGGCCTGCACGGCGGCGACGTCGCGCGTCGGATGGCTGTCGATCAGCTTGCGGGTGTAGGGGTGCTGCGGCGCATCGAACACCGGCGCCACGGCGCCGTGCTCGACGACATGGCCGTTTTCCATGACGACCACACGGTCCGCGAAGCGGCGCACCAGGTTCAGGTCGTGTGTGATCAGCAGCACGGCCATGCCGTACTTGTGCTGCAGGTCGGCCAGCAGATCCAGGATCTGCGCGCGCACCGTGACATCGAGCGCCGTCGTCGGCTCGTCCGCCAGCAGCAGGCGCGGCTTGCAGGCGAGCGCCATCGCGATCATCGCGCGCTGGCGCTGGCCGCCCGAAAGCTGGTGGGGAAACGCCCTCGCCCGCCGCGCCGGTTCGGGAATGCCGGTGTCGGCCAGCAGTTGCACGGCGGCGGCCTGTGCGGCGCGCGCCGACAGGGCCTCATGCAACTCCAGCACCTCGGCGATCTGGTCGCCCACGCTGTAGAGCGCGTTGAGCGCGGTCATCGGCTCCTGGAAGATCATCGCGATCTCCTTGCCGCGGATGCCGCGCAGTTCGCGCTCAGGAATCGACAGCAGATCGCGCGGCGCCTGCTGGCGCTCCGCGCCGTAAAGCCGGGCCTCGCCCGTCACGTCGGCGTTCTGCACCAGCCGCAACAGCGAGAGCGCGGTGACCGTCTTGCCCGACCCCGACTCGCCGACCAACGCCAGCTTTTCACCGGCGGCAATCTGGAAGTCGATGCCGTGCACCACCTCCTTGCCGCCGAACGCGACGCGCAGGCCCTTCACGTCGATCAGGGGTTGGCCGGTTTTATTGTTGTTGTCGCTCATCACTTGTCGGCCTTCCGCGGGTCGAGCGCATCGCGCAGCGCGTCGCCCATGAAGGTCAGCAGCATCAGCGTGACGACCAGCACGCCGAAGGTGGAAATGGAAATCCACCACGCGTCGATATTGGCCTTGCCCTGGCTCAGCAGTTCGCCGAGCGACGGCGTGCCCGGAGGCACCCCGAGACCGAGGAAGTCGAGAGAAGTCAGCGCCAGGATGGCCGCGCTCATGCGAAACGGCAGGAAGGTGACGACCGGCACCATGCTGTTCGGCAGGATGTGGCGCCACATGATCTGCAGGTTGCTCACGCCGAGGGCGCGCGCGGCGCGCACGTAGTCCATCTGGCGGTTGCGCAGGAACTCGGCGCGGACGTAGTCGGCCAGCCCCATCCAGCCGAACAAACTCAGCAGGATGAGCAGCAGCGCCACGCTCGGCGCGAAGATCGCGCTGAAGATGATCAGCAGGTAGAGCTCCGGCATCGAACTCCATATCTCGATGAAGCGCTGGAACGCCAGGTCGACCTTGCCTGCGAAATAACCCTGAACCGCTCCGGCAGCCACGCCCAGCACCGTGCCGATGGCCGTGAGCGCCAGGCCGAACAGCACGCTCACGCGAAAGCCGTAGATCAGTTGCGCCAGCAGGTCGCGGCCGCGGTCGTCGGTACCGAAGATGTTGTCGGCCGTCGGGGCAGCCGGGCTGGGCGCTTTGGCAAAGTAGTTGAGCGTCTTCGGGCCGTAGGGGTTGGGCGCGTAGATCGCCCAGTTGTCGCCCTGGGTGATCCGGTCGCGGATGTAGGGGTCGAGGTAGTCGGCCGGCGTTTCGAAGTCGCCGCCGAAGGTTTTCTCAGAATAGTCGCGCAGCACCGGGAAATAGGTACGGCCTTCATAGCGCAACACCAGCGGCTTGTCGGTCGACAGCACCTCGGCGAACAGGCTGAGCACCACCATGACGGTGAAGATCACCAGGCTCCAGAAGCCGAGCCGGTTGCGCTTGAAACGAAGCCAGGCGCGACGGCCGGGCGAGATATGGGTCGAGCCGCTCACCATGGGTGCATCAACCCCGCCGCGCCTGCATTCGGCAAAGCCCATTCCAGAAACACCGCGGAACCGGCTTTGCCGGGCCGCAGGTGTTGCCCCCGGCAGGGGGAAGGCGAAGCGACACGAAGTGCGCGCAGCCTGGGGGCGAGCCAGTGTTCATTCGAATTTGACACGCGGGTCCACCCATACGTAGCAGAGATCGGAAATCAGCTTCGTCACCAAGCCGATCAGCGTGAAGAGGTACAGCGTGCCCAGCACCACCGGATAGTCGCGGCGGATCACGCTCTCGTAGCCCAGCAGACCCAGCCCGTCGAGCGAGAACAGGGTCTCGATAAGCAGCGAGCCCGCGAAGAAGGCGCCGATGAAGGCCGACGGCAGGCCCGTGATGATCGGAATCAGCGCATTGCGGAACACGTGCTTCCACAGCACCTGCCGCTCGCCCAGCCCCTTGGCCCGCGCGGTCAGCACGTACTGCTTGCGGATTTCCTCGAGAAATGCGTTCTTGGTGAGCATCGCCGTCACCGCGAAGCTGCCGAGCACCATGGCCGTCACCGGCAGCGTGATGTGCCACAGGTAGTCGACGATGCGCGCGCCCCAGCTCAGGTCGTCCCAGTTGGCGGAGGTCAGCCCACGCAGCGGAAACCACTGCAGTTGCCCGCCGAAGACCACCAGCAGCGCCACCCCCAGCACGAAGCCCGGAATGGCATAGCCGATCAGCACGATCAGCGTGCTGATCAGGTCGAAGCGCGTGCCCGCCCTCACCGCCTTGGCAACGCCCAGGGGCACGGCCACTCCGTAGCTGATGAAGAAAGTCCACAAACCCAGGCTGATGGACACCGGCAGCTTCTCGAGGATCAGCGTCCAGACATCCTTGTTCTGGAAGAAGCTCTTGCCGAGGTCGAAGCGCGCGAACTGCCCGAGCATCTGCCAAAGGCGCTCGTGCGGCGGTTTGTCGAAGCCGTAGAGGGCCTTGATCTGCTCCAGGCGCTTGGGGTCCACCCCCTGGTTGCCCCGGTAGCTGCCGCCGCCCGATTCGAAACCGCCACCTCCGCCGCCGCGGCCCGCCGTCTTGGCCTCGGCCAGGTACTGCTCGACCGGGCCGCCGGGCACGAATTGAATGACGAGAAAAGTGACGAGCAGAACGCCGAGCAATGTCGGAATGAACAACAGCAATCGCTTGAGGACATAAGAGAGCACTGGCTGTTTCCTTCTCTTTTATTTCTTTTATTGCTTCGGCGGCTGCTTGGCCCACCAGGTGCCCATGACCCAGTCTTCACCACCGGCATACGGGGGCATCGGGGACTTGAACGACAGGCGCCAATCGTCGTAGACGATGCGGTGCGAGGTCAGCGTCCACTGGGGAATCAGGTAGTGGCTGTGCATGATGACGCGGTCCAGCGCGCGGCATGCGGGCATCAGTTCCGCCTTGGTGTCGGCGTCGACGATGTCCTTGAGCAGCGCATCGATAGCCGGGGTGGAAACGCCCATGTAGTTGCCGGAACTCTCCGTCTTGGCCGCCTTGCTGCCGAAGATTTCGAGCAGCGACTGGCCCGGGTTGTTGGTGCCGGGAAAGTTGATGGTGGTGATGTCGAAGTCGAAGCGGTCGAGCCGCTCCTGGTAGAGCGCGAAATCGACGGTCGCGAAGTTCAGCGTGATGCCGAGTTTCTCGAGGTTGCGGACCCACGGAGAAACGGTGCGCACGCCGCCCTCCTTGCTGTCGAGGTACTCGAGCGTCATGCGCTCGCCCTTGGCGTTGCGCAGCGCGCCGTCGCGGTACTCCCAGCCGGCTTCCTTCAACAGGTCCCGCGCGCGGCGCAGGTTGTTGCGCAGCGAATGGCCCTCGCCCTCGGTGGTGGGAGGCGTATACATCGGCCCGAAGCTCGCGTCGGGAATCTTGCCGCGCCAGGGTTCGAGCAAGGCTTTTTCTTCGGGCGACGGCAGGCCCTTGGCTTCGCAGTCGGTGTTGCCGAACAGGTCGGTCACGCGCGGATAGCCGCCGTAGAACATCTGGCGGTTCATCCATTCGTAGTCGAGCGCCAGGCCCAGCGCCTCGCGCACGCGCGGATCCTTCAGCTTGTCGCGGCGGCTGTTGAGCACGAAGCTCTGGAAGCCCGCGGGCTTCTTGTGCTGGAACTCGCGCTTGACCAGCTCCCCGGTGTTGAAGCGCTTGCCGTTGACCCGCCGCGCCCAGTCGCCAGCCGAGTAGAAGCTCATCATGTCGAACTCGCCGGCCTTCAGCGCCTCGAGCCGGGCCGTGTTGTCCTTGTAGATCTTCACGGTGATGCGGTCGAAGTTGTGCGAGCCGCGGTTCACGGGAAGATCGCGCGCCCAGTAGCCGGGGTCGCGCACGTAGGTGATGTCCTTGCCGAAACGCACTGGGCCGATCTTGTATGCGCCGCTGCCGATGGGAATGTCCATCACCACCTGGTCGAAAGGCTTGGCCTTGCCGTTCTCCACGCCCCATGCGCGGCTGAAGATCGGCAGGCTGCCGACGATCAGCGGCAGTTCGCGGTTCGGCGTCTTGAAGCGAAAGCGGATGGTGCGCGCGTCGATCACGTCGGCGCCGTCGACTTCCTGCAGCAGGGTCTTGTAGCCCGGCGAGGTGTAGGGGCCGATCAGCGTGTCGTAGCTGTGCTTCACATCGGCCGCCTCGACCGGCATGCCGTTGTGGAACCTGGCCTCGGGACGCAGGCGGAAGGTCACGCTGCGGCGGTCGGGCGCCACGGTGACGTCTTCGGCCAGCAGTCCGTAACCGGAGGCGGTTTCGTCCATCGAGCCGGTCAGCAGCGTGTCGAACAGCAGGCTGTCGAGGTAGGCCGGCGCGGAGCCCTTGATGGTGAACGGGTTGTACTTGTCGAAGGTGGAAACGCGCAGGTTGCTTACCAGCCGCAGCTCGCCGCCCTTGGGCGCGGCCGGGTCGACGTAGTCGAAGGCCTTGAAATCGGGGCCGTATTTCAGGTCGTCCCAGAGTGCATATCCATGCGCGGCCCACGCGGGAACCGCACACACCATCAACGACCAGGCCCAGAGAAACCGCATGCGAGAATTCTGCCCAAGATTTTCACGAGGCAACTTCATGGGCTTTCTTTCCGGCAAGAAACTGCTGATCACTGGTGTATTGAGCAATCGCTCCATTGCTTATGGCATTGCCAAGGCCTGTCATGAACAGGGCGCGGAGCTCGCCTTCAGCTACGTCGGCGAGCGATTCAAGGACCGTATCACCGAATATGCCGCAGACTTCGGCTCGAAGCTCATTTTCGACTGCGATGTGGGCGACGACGCGCAAATCGACAAGCTCTTCGCCGATCTGGCGCAGACCTGGCCCAAGTTCGACGGCTTCGTGCACAGCATCGGCTTCGCGCCGCGCGAGTCCATCGCCGGCGACTTCCTCGACGGGCTCTCGCGCGAAGGCTTCAAGATCGCGCACGACATCAGTGCCTACAGCTTCCCGGCCATGGCCAAGTCGGCCCTGCCCTACCTCAACGACAAGTCGGCCCTGCTCACGCTGACCTACCTGGGCGCCGAGCGCGCACTGCCCAACTACAACACCATGGGCCTTGCCAAGGCCTCGCTCGAGGCCTCGGTGCGCTACACGGCCGCCTCGCTCGGCCCGAAGGGCATGCGGGTCAACGGCATCAGCGCCGGCCCGATCAAGACGCTGGCGGCCAGCGGCATCAAGGGCTTCGGCAAGATGCTCGCGGCCGTGGCCGACGCCTCGCCGATCCGCCGCAACGTGACGATCGAAGAAGTCGGCAACGTGGCCGCCTTCCTGCTGAGCGACCTGGCCAGCGGCGTGACGGCGGAGATCACCTATGTCGACGGCGGCTTCAGCAACGTCGTCGGGGGCATGGCGGAGTAACGCCCCTTCAGCTTTGAACCGGTCGCCAGCCGGCCGATTCTCGCTACGTATTCAATAGCATCATGCTGACTCGCCGTTCTCTTCTGCTCGCCGGCTTCGGTTGGGCCGTCGCCCATGCCGCGGCGGCACGCGATGGCGCACCGTCGCTGATGCTGGCGGACGTCTACCGCCCCGGCATGTCGCTCGAGGACCAATGGGTCAGCGAGAAATACGACGGCGTGCGAGGCTACTGGGACGGCAAGCAGCTCTGGACACGCGGCGGCGAGCGCATCGCGGCCCCGGCGTGGTTCACCGCGCCGCTGCCCAGGCAGCCGATGGACGGCGAACTCTGGGTGGGGCGCGGCCGGTTCGCGCGTACCGTGTCCACGGTGCGCAGCAAGACACCCAACGACATCGCGTGGCGCGAGATGCACTTCATGGTCTTCGACCTGCCCACACAGGGCGGCGACTTCACGACGCGCCTCTCCAAGCTGCGCAAGCTGCTGCCGATCACCGACGCGCCGTGGGTCGTCGCCGTTCCACAGGAACGCGCGACCACGCACGCCGAGCTTCAGGCCCTGCTCGACAAGACTGTGAAGATGGGCGGCGAGGGCCTGATGCTGCATCGCGGCGCTTCGCTCTACCGGGGCGAGCGCAACAGCGACCTGCTCAAGTTCAAGCCCTACGACGACGCCGAGGCCCGCGTGGTCGAGCACATCATGACCAAGAGTCGCCGGGGCCCGCGGCTCGCCGCGCTGCTGGTCGAAACGCCCGAAGGCCAGCGCTTCAAGCTCGGCACCGGCCTGACCGACGCCGAGCGCGAGAATCCGCCACCCATCGGCAGCTGGGTCACGTACCGCTTCGACGGCACCACCGCCAACGGCTTGCCCAAGCTCGCGCGCTTCGCAAGGGTGCACGAAGGCTAACCGGAGCTTTTGCTCCAGGGCCTTCGCGCCCTTCCCTCCTGCCAGTTACTTGGCCGTCTGGCGCACGCAGTCAGCGTAGTAGCGCTTCTTGCCCGTTTCGTCGACGCGCGCCACCAAGCCGTGGATGTCGGTCTCGAAACCCGGGCACTGCAGGTTGAACTCGCGCGAGAACTTGAGGTAGTCGACGATCTTCTTGTTGAACACTTCGCCCGGAATCAGCAGCGGAATGCCCGGCGGGTACGGCGTGATCAGGCTGGTGGTGATGCGGCCTTCGAGCTCGTCGATCTCCACGCGCTCGGTCTTGCGGTGCGCGATATGGGCGAAGGCGTCGCTGGGCTTCATGGCCGGCGTCAGGTCGCTCAGGTACATCTCGGTCGTGAGGCGCGCCACGTCGTAGCGCGCATACAGCTGGTGGATGTGCTGGCACAGGTCGCGCAAGCCGAGGCGCTCGTAGCCCGGGTGCTGCTGGCAGAACTCCGGCAGGATGCGCCACATCGGCTGGTTGCGCGCGTAGTCGTCCTTGAACTGCTGCAGCGCCGTGAGCAGCGTGTTCCAGCGGCCCTTGGTGATGCCGATGGTGAACATGATGAAGAAGCTGTACAGGCCCGTCTTCTCCACGATCACGCCGTGTTCCGCGAGGAACTTGGTGACCACGCTGGCAGGAATGCCGGTCTCGGCAAAGTTGCCTTCGAGGTCGAGGCCCGGCGTCACGATGGTCGACTTGATCGGGTCGAGCATGTTGAAGCCGTCGGCCAGTTCGCCGAAGCCGTGCCAGTTGCGCGGCGACTTCTTGCTCTTGCTCTTGGACGGGCCGTTCTTCTCGCCGTGCATGATCCAGTCTTCGGCGCGGCCGATGCCTTCGTCGACGAGCTTCTCGGGGCCCCAGACCTTGAACCACCACTCGTCCTTGCCGAATTCTTCCTCGACCTTGCGCATGGCGCGGCGGAAGTCCAGCGCCTCCAGGATGCTTTCTTCCACCAGCGCGGTGCCGCCGGGCGGCTCCATCATGGCGGCGGCCACGTCGCAGCTCGCGATGATCGCGTACTGCGGGCTGGTCGACGAGTGCATCAGGTAGGCCTCGTTGAAGAGGTCGCGGTCGAGCTGACGGTTCTGCGAGTCCTGCACCAGCACGTGGCTGGCCTGGCTGATGCCGGCGAGCAGCTTGTGCGTGGACTGGGTGGCGAACACCAGCGACTCCTTCGGGCGCACGCGGCGCTTGCCCATCGCGTGGTAGGCGCCGTAGAACGGGTGGAAGGCGGCGTGCGGCAGCCAGGCTTCGTCGAAATGCAACGTGTCGACGTAGCCGTCGAGCATGTTCTTGATGGTCTCGGTGTTGTAGATCACGCCGTCGTAGGTCGACTGCGTGAGCGTCATCACGCGCGGCTTGACCTTGTCGGCATCGACATCGGCCAGCAGCGGGTTGGCCTTGATCTTGGCCTTGATGGCGCTCTGCTCGAACTCGCTCTTCGGAATCGGGCCGATGATGCCGAAGTGGTTGCGCGTCGGCTTCATGAACACCGGAATCGCGCCGGTCATGATGATCGCGTGCAGGATCGACTTGTGGCAGTTGCGGTCGACCACCACCACGTCGTCGGGCGCCACGGTGTGGTGCCAGACCATCTTGTTGCTGGTGCTGGTGCCGTTGGTCACGAAGAAGCAGTGGTCGGCATTGAAGATGCGCGCCGCGTTGCGCTCGCTGGCGGCCACCGGGCCGGTGTGGTCGAGCAGCTGGCCCAGTTCTTCCACGGCGTTGCAGACGTCGGCGCGCAGCATGTTTTCGCCGAAGAACTGGTGGAACATCTGGCCCACCGGGCTCTTCAGGAACGCCACGCCGCCCGAATGGCCGGGGCAATGCCAGGAGTAGGAACCGTCTTCCGCGTAGTCGATCAGCGCCTTGAAGAACGGCGGCTGCACGCCTTCGAGATAGCTCTTGGCCTCGCGGATGATGTGGCGCGCCACGAATTCGGGGGTGTCCTCGAACATGTGGATGAAGCCGTGCAGCTCGCGCAGGATGTCGTTCGGGATGTGGCGCGAGGTCTTGGTCTCGCCGTAGATGTAGATCGGCACATCGGCGTTCTTGCGGCGCACCTCGCCGATGAAGTTGCGCAGGCTCAGCACGGCCGGATCGAGGTCGGGGCCGACGGTGAATTCTTCATCGTCGATCGACAGAATGAAGGCGCTGGCGCGGCTTTGCTGCTGGGCGAACTGGCTCAGGTCGCCATAACTCGTGACGCCCAGCACCTCGAAGCCCTCCGTCTCGATGGCCTGCGCGAGCGCGCGGATGCCGAGGCCCGAAGTGTTTTCGGAGCGGAAGTCCTCGTCGATGATGACGATGGGAAAGCGGAATTTCATGAGCGGGGCTCCGGGTCAGGCAATGAGACGAGGCGCGAAGTGTACGGAATTCAGATGAAGAATCCGGTCAGCCTGCCGCAAGCCATTCATCGGAGGCAGGCAAGGGCCGCGCCGACCCGGCGCCAGTACCCCTACGCAGGACAAGCGCTTGGGCGCGATGCCGCAGAATGGCGCGCATCGAACAAGCAAGAAGAGGAGTCGACAACATGGCGAATTCCACCGTCTGGTGGCTGATCGCGGGGGCAGCCATCGTGGCCGAGCTGCTTTCGGGCACGGTCTACCTGCTGCTCCTGGCCGCGGGCTTTGCAGGAGCCGCCATCTCGGCACACCTGGGCTTCGACATCGTCACGCAGCTGATCGTGGCTTCGGTGATCGGCGTGGGGGCCGTGCTGGTCTGGTATTCCATTCAGCGCAAGCGCCCGCCCGCCCCGCCCAGCGGCGCCAACCCCGACCTGAACCTCGACATCGGCGAGATCGTGCACGTCGAGGCATGGAACGCCGACGGCACGGCCACCGTGCGCTATCGGGGCGCGCAATGGACGGTGGTGCCCCGCGCAGGCCGCGCGCCCTCGACCGGCGAGCACCGGGTGGTCGAGGTGATCGGCAGCCGTCTCGTCGTCGACAAGGTTTAGTCAGTCCGTCTCTAGAACTCAGAAAAGGAAGCGCACCATGGAATTTTCGGTCCCTCTCATCATCCTGGTCATCGCGATCATCTTCATCAGCCAGTCGGTCAAGTTCGTGCCGCAGCAGAACGCATGGGTGCGCGAGCGCCTGGGCAAGTACCACGGCACCATGACGCCCGGCCCCAACTTCCTGATCCCGTTCATCGACCGCGTGGCCTACAAGCACAGCCTGAAGGAAATCCCGCTCGACGTGCCGAGCCAGATCTGCATCACGCGCGACAACACGCAGCTGCAGGTCGACGGCATCCTGTACTTCCAGGTGACCGACCCGATGCGCGCGAGCTACGGCTCGTCGAACTACATCGTGGCGGTGACGCAACTGGCCCAGACTTCCCTGCGCAGCGTGATCGGCAAGCTCGAGCTCGACAAGACCTTCGAGGAACGCGACGTCATCAACGCCCAGGTGGTGGCCGCCATCGACGAGGCCGCGCTCAACTGGGGCGTGAAGGTGCTGCGCTACGAAATCAAGGACCTGACGCCGCCGAAGGAAATCCTGCTGGCCATGCAGGCGCAGATCACCGCCGAGCGCGGCAAGCGCGCGCTGATTGCGGCGTCCGAAGGCCGCCGCCAGGAGCAGATCAACATCGCGACCGGCGAGCGCGAGGCTTTCATCGCCCGTTCCGAGGGCGAAAAGCAGGCACAGATCAACAACGCGCAGGGTGAAGCAGCCGCCATCACGGCGGTGGCCACGGCCACGGCGGACGCCATCGAACGCGTGGCGGCCGCCATCCGCCAGCCGGGCGGCGAACAGGCAGTGCAGCTCAAGGTGGCCGAGCGCGCGGTCGATGCCTACGGCAAGGTTGCAGCCGATTCCAAGACCACGTTGATCGTTCCGAGCAACATGTCGGAGACCGCTGCGCTCATCGCTTCGGCAATGCGCATGGTCCAGGCAGGCAAACCTTCGAATCCGACCTGAACAGACTGCTACAATCAGAGGCTCAGGAGCGGTGGATGAGCGGTTTAAGTCGCACGCCTGGAAAGCGTGTGAGGGTTAATAGCCCTCCGCGGGTTCGAATCCCGCCTGCTCCGCCAAAGATTGATTGTTCGTAACCGTTCGCGAACATTGCTGATCAGAAGAAGCCCGAGTCGCCACAAGCACTCGGGCTTTTTTGTCGTCCGCAAGACAAGCTCAAGCGTTGCTTTGCAACAACTGGCGTCGGCAACCCAGGCACTTTCGTCTGGCGTACGATCCAAAGGTTTTACTTTCAAGCCCGCAAAGGAGCCTCGATGGCTGGACAACCGCAACCCTCGCCGCGTGGCACGACATCGCTGGATCGCACCCTGCAGAAAAGCGAACAGGTGGCCGCTGACGTGCAGCGGGCATCGGACAACCTTGCCGTGGTGAACACGGTGCTCGAGCAGGAGCTGCCTGAGGAGGTTCAGGTCGGCGAAGTGGCCCAAGCCATCGAACACACGAGCCAGCTCGAG
This sequence comes from Variovorax paradoxus, assembly GCF_022009635.1. Lineage (NCBI taxonomy): Bacteria > Pseudomonadati > Pseudomonadota > Betaproteobacteria > Burkholderiales > Comamonadaceae > Variovorax > Variovorax paradoxus. The sequence continues at coordinate 3,822,483 of NZ_CP091716.1, read as the reverse complement.
GAAAAACTGGCCAAGTCGGCAGAGAAGCTGGCTGAAGTGAACGCGGCCCTGAGCGAAGAAATCGAGAAGCGCCTCGAAGTGACGGCCGAGCGCGACGAGAGCCAGGCGCTGGCCGAGAAGCTCAAGGCCAAGATCCGCTCGGGACAGACGGACTGAGCGGCGCATCGCGCACCGCTCTCCCCGTCCGTATCCTTTCTCCTACGCTGCGCCGGCATCAGGCACGCTACGCTATTGGTTCTCAAAGCGAAACCACGGCATGGCCCTCATCACGTTCCTCGTCGAGGACAACAAGACCATCAGGGACAACCTGGTCCCGGCACTGGAGGACCTGGTCAATGGCCGTGTGGTCGGCTTCGCCGAAACCGAATCGGATGCACTGGCATGGATCGCGGCGCACCCGGACGACTGGCAGCTCCTCATCGTCGACCTGTTCCTCAAGGAAGGCTCCGGCCTCGGTGTGCTCGCCGGCTGCAAGACACGCAAGCCCGGCCAACGGGTCGTGGTGCTGAGCAACTACGTCACGGCAGACATCCGCTCACGCTGCGGTGCTCTTGGAGCCGATGCGGTATTCGACAAGTCGCGTGACCTCGACGCCTTCATCGAGTACTGCAACGCGGACCGCCCGTCAGGGCTCGCACCGCTGTAAACCCGCTTTTGAAGCAGACATGAAAAAAGGGCCCGAAGGCCCTTTTTCTTTTGCGGCAGTTGCCTGCGCGAATCAACGCACCACGGCGATTTGCGTGCGTGCACCACCCTTGTAGGTGTACAGCGTCAGCGCGCCGTTCTTGATGTCGCCCTTTTCGTCGAAGGCGATCGGGCCGGTCACGCCCTTGTATTGCACCTTGCCGACTTCCGGCAGGTACTTTTCGGGGTCGGACGAGCCGGCCTTGACCATGGCTTCAGCCAGCACGTTGACCGCGTCGTACACGTACGGTGCATAGATCTGCACTTCCACGCCGTTCTTGGTCTTGAACTTGGCCTTGAAGTCTTCCAGAGGTTGCTTGAAGTCGCCGTCCACGCCGCCGGCTTCAGCGCACACCACCATGTCTTCGCCGATGGCATCGCCAGCCAGCTTCGGCAGTTCGCCGGTGCACAGGCCGTCGCCACCCATGAACTTGACGTTCAGGCCGAGTTGCTTGACCTGCTTGAGCATCGGGCCGCCCACGGCGTCCATGCCGCCGAAGAACAGCACGTCGGGCTTGGCCGACTTGAGCTTGGTCAGGATGGCGTTGAAGTCGGTCGACTTGTCAGTGGTGAATTCGTGGCCCACGATGGTGGCGCCGGCGGCCTTGGCCGACTTCTCGAATTCTTCGGCAACGCCTTGGCCGTAAGCCGTACGGTCGTCGATCACGGCAATGTTCTTGCCCTTGAGCGTTTCGACTGCGTACTTGCCCAGCGTACCGCCGAGTTGCGTGTCGTCAGCCACCACGCGGAACGTGGTCTTGAAGCCTTGACGCGTGTACTTGGGATTCGTGGCCGAAGGCGAGATCTGGGGAATGCCAGCGTCGCTGTACAGCTTGGAAGCGGGGATGGTGGTGCCCGAGTTCAGGTGGCCGACCACGCCGTTGACCTTTTCGTCGACGAGCTTCTGGGCCACTGCGGTGCCTTGCTTCGGATCGCCTGCGTCGTCTTCGGCGACCAGCTCGAACTTGGCGGTCTTGTCGCCGATCTTGATGCCCTTGGCATTCAGGTCTTCGATGGCCATCTTGGCGCCCATTTCGTTGTCCTTGCCCAAGTGGGCAATGGGACCGCTGGTAGGTGCAACGTGACCGATCTTGACGACCAGCGTGTCCCCGGCAGGTGCAGGTGCAGGCGCGGCAGCCGGGGCCGCGGCCGTTGGCGCGGGCGCTGCAGCGGGAGCAGCGGCTTCTTCTTTCTTGCCGCAAGCCACAAGCGTGATTGCAGCCAGTGCGACCGCAGTCCATTTCAATTGCATGGGAACCTCCAGAACTTGGATGAAAAGAATAAAAAACCGGTCGTGTGATCCGGGCGGCTAGACCTCGCAAGTTTCGCGCCGCAGACCAGCGGCACCCTCACGCCCTTCCGACCTGCGGCGCAGTTTAGCCGAGGATTTATGCGCCGGAAGCTGGCGTAGACCCTGTGTTTTCGCTGAGTTCGGCAGCCATTGCCTCGATCACCAGAGCACGCAGAACGGCTTCGATTTCATTGCGCAAACGCGGCACCATTGCATCGAGTTGATGCTGAACGGCAGCTGACACGGTGTCGCTCAAACGCTCTTCCAAAGAGAGGTCCACGCGCTGCAGCACGCGATGCAGCAGTTGCTCTTCGAGGCTGACGATTTCCGCCTGCGACAGCTGCGCCGCCGGCGGCAATGCCATGGTGCTTTCCGGGTCTGGCTGCGTCGCCTGCACGGCCGCCTGCGGCTCGGGGACCGCGGGCTCCGCCGGGATCTCGAGCACCGTGGTCAGGGTGGGAACGAACCGGGGCGGCGTGCGCAGGTTGCTGGCCATGTCAGGAACTCTTTGCGAAGTCGTGCGGCTGGATGGTGTAGCCGCGGTCGGCGTAGTGACGCCAGCGCGAACGGCCGACCTGACGGTCGTTGCTTTCGTCGCTCACGATGTCGATGAGACGCTCGTAGCGCTCGAAGCCGGCCGGCACCTCGAGCCCGAGGTTCACCAGCATCTCGCGGTGCGGCAGCGCGGCCGCGTCCGCACCGTCGGAAGAAAGAATGACGGGCGTACGCGCAAGCACATGAGGCGGCGCATCGCCACGGCAATGCGCGACGAAGTCCACCGGCGAAAGCTGCCAGAGCGCGGCATCCACCACGTCGAGCGCGCGCGCGTCGCCGATCACCACCACGCGCAGGCCGCGCGCATTGACGGCCTTTCGAACCAGCCGGCAGGCGTAGTTCAGCTTGTCCGGCGCGTTGTAGTGAAAACCGATTTCCGTCACTTCGCGGACCGGGCCTTTCGAGCCGGAGCCTTGTCGGCCGCCTTGGCCTGCACGCCACTGGCCGCGCGGCTCGTGAGGTACGAGACCAGCAGCCCCACCGGTCGGCCGGTCGAGCCCTTGGCCGCCCCGCTCTTCCAGGCCGTGCCGGCGATGTCGAGGTGGGCCCAGGCGAAGTCGCCCGCAAAGCGCTGCAGGAACTTGGCCGCGGTGATGGCGCCGCCGGCACGGCCGGCGATGTTGGCCACGTCGGCGAAGTTGCTCTTGAGGCCCTCGGCGTAGTCGTCGTCCAGCGGCAGGCGCCAGCAGCGGTCTTGCGAGGCTTCACCGGCGGTTTCCAGCGCGGCGGCCAGCGTTTCGTCGCTGGAGAACAGGCCGCTGCGCACGCCGCCGAGCGCCACCACGCAAGCACCGGTCAGCGTGGCGATGTCGATCACCGCGGTGGGGTCGAAGCGCTTGGCATAGGTGAGCGCGTCGCAAAGAATCAGGCGGCCTTCGGCATCGGTGTTGAGCACTTCGATGGTCTGGCCGCTCATGCTGGTGACCACGTCGCCCGGCTTGACCGAGCGGCCGTCGTTCATGTTCTCGCACGACGGAATCAGGCCGACGACGTTGATCGCGGGCTGGATGTCGCCGAGCGCACGGAAGGTGCCCAGCACGCTCGCAGCGCCGCACATGTCGAACTTCATCTCGTCCATTTCGGCGGCGGGCTTGAGCGAAACGCCGCCGGTATCGAAGGTGATGCCCTTGCCGACCAGCACCACGGGCGCCTGGTCCTTGGGGCCGCCCTGGTAGCGCAGCACGATGAAGCGCAGCGGCTCGGCAGAGCCCTGCGCCACCGCCATGAACGAGCCCATGCCGAGCTTCTCGACTTCCTTCGGGCCCAGCACTTCGCACTTGATCTTGGGCAGCTTGGCCAGCCCCTTGGCGGCCTCGCCCAGCAGCGTGGGCGTGGCGTGGTTGGCGGGGCGGTTGCCCCACTCCTTGGCCAGCTCGATACCCCGCACGGTGGCGCGGGCATCGTTGAAAGCGCCGGTAACAGCTGTCGCATCGGCCACACCGACGCTCAGGTTGCGGATGCTGCGCGGCTCGGCCTTCGACTTGGTGGTGGTGTAGACATAGCTGGCATCGGCCGCCGCCGTGACGGCGCAAGCCACCGCCGCGCCGTCCGCGGGCTGCGCGAACACAAGAACCACCCGCTTCGGCCCATGGGCCTTGGCCGCGTTGACCGCCGCCGCGACGCCGCTGCGCACCGACGCGGGCTTGCCGTCGCCGATGGCCGCGAACACCACGCGGGCCGCCACGACGTCGTCGGGGCGGTACAGCGTGAGGAGTTTTCCGGCCTTGTCGGGCAGGTCCCCGGCCTTGCGGGCACTGGCGGCCAGCACGGAAAGCGGGTCTTTGGTGGTGAGCGGGGCGCTGCCGACGAGCACGATCAGGACATCGGATTTCTCGGCTGCGGCCTGGGCGACGGTGAGGGTCTTGAGTTGAAAGTCCATAATCCTTTTTTTCCTCGAACGATGTTATTCCATTCTTCCCTACGCAAGGAGCTGTCCCGCAGCTTCGGAGCGACCCTCGTGGTTCTGGTCACCATCGTGATGACCATGATGCTCATCCGTACCCTCGGGCTCGCGTCCAAGGGCAGTGTGAACCCGCAGGAGGTGTTCCTGGTCATGGCCTACACGGTGCTAGGCTACATGCCGACCATCCTGAGCCTGAGCCTGTTCATCGCCATCGTCGGGACGCTCTCGCGCATGTACCGCGACAGCGAAATGGTCATCTGGTTCTCCAGCGGCCGCGGCCTCATGGACTTCGTGAAGCCCCTGTTTCGCTTCGCCTGGCCGGTGCTGATCCTGATCGCGGTGATGGCGCTGGTCGGCTGGCCGTGGGCCAACTCGCAGACCATCGGCATGCGCAAGCAGTACGAGCAGCGCAGCGACATCGAGCGCGTGGCGCCCGGCGAATTCCGCGAATCCGCGGGCCGCGTGCGGGTGTTCTTCATCGACAAGGAGACGCCTGACAACTCCAAGGCCACCAACGTCTTCATCTGGTCGGTCGAGCGCAACATGCAGATCACCACCTCGGCGCGCAGCGGCAGCATCGAGAACATCGGCGACTCCCGCTACCTGCTGCTCAACAACGGCCAGCGGCTGGAGCAGCCGATGGCCAACACCGGCCTGAAGATCAGCGAATTCAAGACCTACGGCACCCGCGCCGGCGGCAGCGACGGCCTCACGAACGACGCCACGCCGTCGCGCGCACGCACCACGCTTTCGCTGCTGACCGACCCGAGCGACATGAGCCGGGGCGAGCTGGCCTGGCGCATCGGCATGCTGCTGACCGCCGTCAACTTCGTGCTGCTGGCGCTGAACGTCTCCAGCGCCAACCCCCGCGTCGGCCGCAGCGGCAACCTGCTGCTGGCGCTGTTCGCCTTCGTCGTCTACTACAACATGCTCAACCTGGGCCAGAGCTGGATCAGCTCGGGCCGCTTCAGCATGGGCGGCTTCATGCTGCTGCTGCACGGCGGCGTGCTCGCGATCAACCTCGCGTGGCTGACCGCGCGCCAGAACAACTGGGGCCGCCGCGCCAGAAAAGTCCGCGCCGCCGCGCCGACCATTGCCAAGATCGAACCCACCACGTGAAAACGATAAGACGCCTGATCTACGTGGAGGTGCTGAAGTCCGTCGCGTTCGTGACGCTCGGCTTCCTGAGCCTCTTTTTCTTCTTCGACTTCGTCGACGAGCTGCAGTCCATCGGCAAGCCGGACAGCCTCAACTACGGGCCCATGCAGGCGCTGATCTACGTGGCCCTGCTGATTCCGAGCCACCTGTACGAACTGCTGCCGATCACCGTGCTGATCGGCTCCATCTTCGTGATGGCGCGGCTCGCGCAAAGCTCCGAATACACCATCCTGCGCACCAGCGGCCTGGGACCGTGGCGCGCGCTGCGCACCCTGCTGCTGCTGGGCCTGAGCTTCGTCGTGCTGACCTTCGCGATCGGCGACTACGTGGCGCCCACCTCGGAGCGCACCGGCCAGTTGCTCAAGGCGCGCTACCAGGGCACCTATTCCCTGGCGGGCAACACCGGCGCCTGGCTCAAGGAAAAGCGCGGCGACGTCTCGTATGCGGTGAATGTGCTGGCCATCGACCGCGGCGGCGCGCTCAAGAGCCCCCGCATCTTCGAGTTCGACGACAAGGGCTACATCAAGACGCAGACGCTCGCGGCCTCGGCCCGCATCGGCGGCGACGGCCACTGGATACTGACCGACGTCGACCAGCAGCACTACGACACGCAAGGCGCCGCCGACCGGGCGCACATCGTCAGCACCAAGATTCCCGAGCTGAACTGGCCGACCTCGCTGACCGCCGAGATGGTGTCGGTGGCCCTGCTGCGCCCCGACCGCATGAGCACGATCGACCTGTTCGACTACATCCGCCACCTCGACGCCAACGGCCAGACCGCCCAGCGCTACGAGATCGAGTTCTGGCGCAAGGTGTTCTATCCGCTGTCGTGCCTGGTGATGGTGGTTCTCGCCCTGCCCTTCGCCTACCTGCACTTCCGCCAGGCCGGCATCACGACCTATGTGTTCGGCGGCGTGATGATCGGCATCAGCTTCTTCCTGCTGAACAACGTGTTCGGCTACCTCGGCAACCTCGGCAACTGGTCGCCATGGCTCACGGCCGCGGCGCCGGGGCTGATCTACTCGGTGATGTCGTTGACGGCCTTCAGTTGGCTGGTCCTGAGACGATGACGGCGCCAACCCGGGGCAGGCAGATCCAGGGCATCGTCCTGCTGGCGCACGGCTCGCGAGACGAGCGCTGGCGCGAACCCATCGAAGCCGTGGCCGCGCGCGTAACCAGCCGCGCACCCGACGCGCTCGTGGCCTGCGCGTACATGGAACTGGCCGCGCCCGACCTTCCCACGGCGGTCGCGGCCCTGGTCACCGCCGGTGCCACCGCCGTCCGGCTGGTTCCGCTTTTCCTCGGCATGGGCAAACACGCCCGCGAAGACCTGCCGCAACAGGTCGACGCGCTGCGCCAGCGCTGGCCGGCCATCGACATCTCGCTGGCCCGGATCGTGGGCGAGGAGCCCGAACTGGTCGACCTGCTGGCCAAAATTGCAATCAAAAACTGAAGATCCGGCAATTTCGATAGATTCCGAAGGCATAATGAATTCCGCAATAAGACGGAATTTGATATGAATCTGCATCAGTTCAAGTTTGTTCAGGAAGCCGTGCGGCGCAACCTGAACCTCACCGAGGCGGCCAAGGCACTCCATACCTCGCAGCCTGGTGTTTCCAAGGCGATCATCGAGCTCGAGGAAGAACTGGGCGTTGAAATCTTCGCGCGCCACGGCAAGCGGCTCAAGCGCGTTACCGAGCCGGGCCAGCATGTCATTGCCAGCATCGAACTCATCATGCGAGAGGTGGGCAACCTCAAGCGCATCGGCGAGCAGTTCAGCGCGCAGGACAGCGGCACCCTTTCGATCGCCACCACCCACACCCAGGCGCGCTACGTGCTGCCGGTGCCCGTGGCCAACCTGCGCGAGGCCTACCCCAAGGTCAACGTGAGCCTGCACCAAGGCTCGCCCGACCAGGTGGCGCGCATGGTGATCGACGAAATCGCCGAAATCGGCATCGCCACCGAATCGCTCGACGGCTACGCCGAGCTGGTCACCCTGCCCTGCTACGAATGGCAGCACGTGCTGGTGCTGCCCAAGGACCATCCGCTGGCCGCCAAGGAGCGCATTTCGCTCGAAGACCTGGCGAGCGAGCCGATCATCACGTACCACCCGTCGTTCACCGGCCGCACGCGCATCGACCATGCCTTCGCGCAGAAGAAGCTCACGCCGCGCATCGCGCTGGAAGCCATCGACTCCGACGTGATCAAGACCTACGTGCGCCTCGGCCTGGGTGTGGGCATCGTGGCCGAGATGGCGGTGCGCGACGAGTCGAACGCCGACCTCGTGGTGCGCCCCATGGGCCATGTGTTCGGCCAGAATATCGCCCGCGTCGCCTTCAAGCGCAGCGCCTACCTGCGCAACTTCGTCTTCAAGTTCGCCGAGCTGCTCTCCGACCGCCTAGACCGCAACCTGATCGCCAAGGCCCTGAGCGGCCACCAACAAGACTACGAGCTATGAGCACAGTTCACGCCCCACGCACGCCCGAAGTGGGCACCAAGCTGCCCTCCGTCGGCACCACCATCTTCACGGTCATGTCGACCCTGGCGGCAGAGAAGAACGCGGTCAACCTGGGCCAGGGCTTTCCGGACTTCAACTGCGACCCGAAACTGCTCGAAGACGTGACGGCGGCCATGGCCGCGGGCCACAACCAGTACCCGCCGATGCCGGGCATTCCGGCGCTGCGCGAGGCCATCGCCGCCAAGATCTCGGCGCTGTACGGTCACGGCTACAGCGCGGCCACTGAAATCACCGTCACCGCCGGCGCCACGCAGGCCATCATCACGGCCATCCTCGCCGTGGTGCGCCCGGGCGACGAAGTGATCGTGCTGGAGCCCTGCTACGACAGCTACGTGCCCAACATCGAGCTGGCCGGCGGCAGCGTGGTGCGCGTGCCGCTCGTGCCCGGCACCTTCCGCCCCGACTTCGACAAGATCGCCGCCGCGCTCACGCCGCGCACGCGCGCCATCATCATCAACACGCCGCACAACCCGAGCGCCACGGTCTGGACCGAGGCCGAGATGCGCAAGCTCGAGGAACTGCTCGCCCCAACCGACGTGTTCGTGATCAGCGACGAGGTCTACGAGCACATGGTGTTCGACCAGGCGCGGCACGAGAGCGTGGCGCGCTTCCCGGGCCTGGCGGCGCGCAGCTTCATCGTCAGCAGCTTCGGCAAGACTTATCACGTCACCGGCTGGAAGGTCGGTTTCGTGGCCGCGCCGGCGCCGCTGATGGCCGAGTTCCGCAAGGTGCACCAGTTCAACGTGTTCACCGTGAACACGCCGATGCAGCACGCGCTCGCGCGCTACATGGCCGAGCCCGCGCCCTACCTGGAACTGCCGGCTTTCTACCAGCGCAAGCGCGACCTGTTCGCCGCCGGCCTGGCCGAGAAGACGCGCTTCAAGCTGCTGCGCAGCGAAGGCAGCTACTTCCAGTGCGTCGACATCTCGGCGGTGAGCGACCTGTCGGAAGCCGATTTCTGCCTCTGGCTCACCAGCGAGATCGGCGTGGCGGCGATTCCGCTGTCGGCCTTCTACGGCAACGGCTTCGATCAGCGGGTGGTGCGCTTCTGCTTCGCCAAGAAGGACGAAACGCTGCTCGCCGCGCTGGAGCGACTCGCGCGCCTCTGACGGCAAACCGGCAAGGCGCCGACACCGGCGGTAGGACTTTGGATGACCGCCGAAGAGGCTGCTATCCGGCGATCCGCGCGACACGCCAGGGCGAGCATCAAAGCTCATCACAACAACGCCCTGGAGAAAACATGTCGCTCTCGTTCATTCTGCTGATCGTTCTGATCCTGGTACTGATAGGCGCGCTGCCGAGCTGGGGCTATAGCCGGTCCTGGGGCTATGGTCCCAGCGGCGGCGTCGGCCTGATCGTGCTGATCGTCGTGATCCTCGTGCTCATGGGACGCATATAGGCACGAGCGGCCCATGAACTGAAAAAGCCCGCGACCGCGGGCTTTTTTTCGTCCGTCGGGCGCCGCTGGCGATCAGGCCTGCAGCTGCGCCCAGGCCTTGTCCAGCCGCTTCACGCTCACCGGCTGGGGCGTGCGCAGTTCCTGCGCGAAAAAGCTCACCCGCAGCTCCTCCAGCAGCCAGCGGAATTCGAGCATGCGGTCGTCGACCACGCCCTTGCGCTCGGCCACCAGGCGCCAGTAGCGCTGGTCCTGCGGCTTCAGTTCCGCGAGCTTCGCGGCATCGCGCGCCGGGTCCGCGCGCAGCTTGTCAAGCCGCAGCACGATGGCCTTGAGGTAGCGCGCGAAGTGCTGCAGCTGCGTCCACGGCGCATCGGCAATGAAGCGCTTGCCGACCAGCCGCTGCAGTTGCTGCGCGGCGTCCTGCACCGCGTCGGGCTGGATCTTCGTGTCCTTGATCTTGCGCGCGGCGGCGGCGTATTCGATGAGGATGGTCGACGCGAGCCGAGCCACCTCGTTCGCGATCAAGGTGAGCCGGCCGCGGCCTTCGTCCAGCCGTTTCTTGAAAGCGAACTCGTCGGTCGGCAGCGGCTCCTGCAGGAATGCGCGGTCGATCGCCACGTCGATGATCTGCGTGCGCAGCTCTTCGGAGGTGCCGAGCGGCATGTAGGCCACGGACATCTTCTGCAGGTCGGGGATGTTCTTCTCGAGGTACTTGAGCGCGTCTTTCAGCTGCAGCGCGAACAGGCGGCGCAGGCCGGCGCGGTGCTTGGCGGCGGCCACGGCCGGCTCGTCGAACACCTCGATGGTCACGGCGTCGCCCTCGTCGCGCAGCGCCGGAAAGCCGATCAGCGACTGCGAGCCGCGCCGCACTTCCATCAGCTCGGGCAGCTCGCCGAAAGTCCAGCTCGTGTAGCGCTGGCCGGCCGGCAACGCCGCGGGCGCGGGCGCGCTGGAAGCCTTCGCGGGCGTCTTCGAGCCCTGATCCGACGAAGCCGCGTCCTTCTTCTCCGGCGACGCTTTCACGTTCAGCCCCGCCAGCGCCTGGAACGCGCCGCGCGCCTGCGCACCGAGTTCGGCCTTCAGCGCACCAAGGTTGCGCCCCATGCCCAGTTGCCGCCCGTGCTCGTCGATCACGCGCAGGTTCATGAACAGGTGCGGCGGCAGCATGTCGAGCTTGAAGTCGGCGCGCTTGACGTCGATGCTGGTCATGTCGCGCACGCGCTTGAGCAGCACGTCGGTCAGCGAGCCGGTGCCGAACAGCTCTGGCACCGACAGCTCCTCCGCCAGCTTGCCGGCGGACTCGGGCAGCGGCACCAGCCGCGAACGCGGGCGCTGCGGCAGGCTCTTGAGCAGCGCCTGGATCTTGTCCTTCAGCATGCCCGTCACCAGCCACTCGCAGCGCTCCTCGCTCACCTGGTTGAGCACGAACAGCGGAACGCTGACCGTGAGGCCGTCTTTCGCGTCGCCCGGCTCATGCAGGTAGCTGGCGGCGCAATCGACACCGCCGAGCCGCAGCGTCGGCGGGAACGACTGGGTCGTGATGCCCGCCGCCTGATGGCGCATCAGCTCGTCGCGCGTGAGGTACAGCAGGCGCGGCTGTTCTCTCGAGGCGTGGCGATACCAGTTCTCGAAGGTGATGCCGCTCGCCACGTCGGCGGGCAACTGCGCGTCGTAGAAGACGAAGATCAGCTCGTCGTCGACCAGCACGTCCTGCCGGCGCGACTTGTGCTCCAGCCCCTCGACCTCGCGCACCAGCTTGCGGTTGGCCGTGAGGAACGGGAACTTGCTTTCCCACTGCCCGCCGACCAGCGCCTCGCGAATGAAGATCTCGCGCGCCGCGACCGGATCGACCTTGGTGAAGTCGACGCGCCGGCCGCTGTAGACCACCAGGCCGTACAGCGTCGCGCGCTCCAGCGCCGAGACCTGCGCGCCCTTCTTCTCCCAGTGCGGGTCGAGCAGTTGCTTCTTCAGCAGATGCCCCGCCACCTGTTCGAGCCACTGCGGCTCGATGTTGGCGACGCCGCGCCCGAAGAGCCGCGTGGTCTCGACCAGCTCGGCCGCCACGATCCAGCGGCCCGGCTTCTTCTTCAGGTGCGCGCCCGGGTGCTTGTAGAACTTGATGCCACGCGCGCCTAGATACGCCTCGTCGTCCTCCAGCTTCCAGCCCACGTTGCCCAGCAGGCCGGCGAGCATCGACAGGTGCAGCGGCTCGTAGCCCGCGGGCTCGGCGTTGATGCGCCACTTGTGCTCGGTGACCACCGTGAGCAGCTGCGAATGGATGTCGCGCCATTCGCGCACACGGCGGATGTTGATGAAGTTCTGGCGCAGCAGCTGCTCGTACTGGCGGTTGCTGAGCTTGTGCGTATCGCCGTGGCCGCCGCGCGCGTCGGCGATCCATTTCCACAGGCGCAGGTAGCCGCTGAATTCGCTCTTCTCGTCGTCGAATTTCGAATGCGCCTGGTCGGCCTGCTGCTGCGCGTCCATCGGGCGGTCGCGCACGTCCTGCACGCTGAGGGCCGAGGCGATGATCAGCACTTCTTCGAGCGCACCGCGCGCGCGTGCTTCCAAAATCATGCGGCCCACGCGCGGGTCGAGCGGCAGCCGGGACAGCTCGGCGCCGGTGTGCGTGAGTTCGTTGGCGTCGTCGACCGCGCCGAGCTCGTTCAGCAGCTGGTAGCCGTCGGCAATCGCGCGCGGAGACGGCGCCTCCAGGAACGGAAAGCGCGCCACGTCGCCCAGGCGCAGCGACTTCATCCGCAGGATGACGCCGGCCAGCGAAGAACGCAGGATTTCCGGATCGGTGAAGCGCGGGCGGCCTTCGAAGTCTTTTTCGTCGTACAGGCGGATGCAGATGCCGTTCGCCACCCGCCCGCAGCGGCCCGCGCGCTGGTTGGCCGCGGCCTGGCTGATCGGCTCGACCAGCAGTTGCTCGACCTTGCTGCGGAAGCTGTAGCGCTTGACACGCGCCGTGCCGGTATCGATCACGTAACGGATGCCCGGCACCGTGAGCGAAGTCTCGGCCACGTTGGTGGCCAGCACGATGCGCCGGCCGTTGTGGCTTTCGAAGATGCGGTCCTGCTCCGGGCCCGACAGGCGAGCGAAAAGCGGCAGCACCTCGGCACTGCGGAACAGCGGTTGGTGGCTGACGTGGCGGCGCAGGTGGTCGGCGGCCTCGCGAATCTCGCGCTCGCCGGGCAGGAAGATCAGGATGTCGCCCGCGTTGTGCGGGTCGCGCCAGAGCTCGTCGACCGCATCGGCAATGGCGTCGTTCAGGTCGTGCTCGCGCGACTCCTCGAACGGACGGTAGCGCTGCTCCACCGGGAAGGTGCGGCCCGACACCATGATGGTCGGCGCCGGCCCCTTGGCGGAGGCGAAATGCTGGGCGAAGCGGTCGGCATCGATGGTGGCCGAGGTGACGATCACCTTCAGGTCGGGCCGGCGCGGAAGAATCTCGCGCAGGTAGCCCAGCAGGAAGTCGATGTTCAGCGAGCGCTCGTGCGCCTCGTCGATGATGAGCGTGTCGTAGGCCTTCAGCAGCGGATCGGTCTGCGTCTCGGCCAGCAGAATGCCGTCGGTCATCAGCTTGACCGAGGCATCGCGCGACAGGCGGTCCTGGAAGCGCACCTTGAAGCCGACCACGTCGCCCAGCGGCGTCTTCAGTTCCTCGGCGATGCGCTTGGCCACCGAGCTGGCGGCAATGCGTCGCGGCTGCGTGTGGCCGATGAGCCGGCCCTTGCCAGGTTCGGCGTTGAGCTTGCCGCGGCCCAGCGCGAGCGCGATCTTGGGCAGCTGCGTGGTCTTGCCCGAGCCCGTTTCGCCGCACACGATCACGACCTGGTGCGCCGAGATGGCGGCCATGATCTCGTCGCGCCTGCCCGAGACAGGAAGCGATTCGGGAAATTCGATGCGGAGGGGTGTCGTGGTCGTCAAGGGAAAACAGTCGTCGGGCCGGCGCGGCGGGCAAACCGCAGATTATCGGTGCGCACCGCGGCTGTTGCACGGCATCCACAGCACGCGGCTTCGCTGCGACGCGATCTGTAAATAGTCTTTACTCAATTGCAAACCGCCACTACGATCGCGTCCATGTCCTATCGCCTTGCCCCCACCACCTTGCGCCGTCGCCGCGCAAGCCATGCGCTCGCTGCGCATGGAAGGGGCAAGTTGCCTCGCCCGGCCTGAGGCCCGCGCCGCGTGTGCGCTCCGTACGCCGGAGCGCCGCAACCGACACCCAGAGCGTCCGGCCGCCGGCTTTGCGTATCTGTACCTGTTCGACAAGAAGAAAAACACCATGCCAAAAGACATCCGCTCCACCCTGCACGCCGAGCTTTCCGAGCGCTCGCGCCACCTGCAGACCGTTTCCGAAGCGCTCAAGACCGAGCTCTTCGGCATCGACGACATCATCGATCGCGTGATCGATTCGCTGCGCGCCTGGTACGTGCTGCCGCAGCTCATCAGCCGCCCCGTGGTGGTCTGCCTCTGGGGCCTTACCGGCACCGGCAAGACCCAACTGGTTCGCCGGCTCGCCCAGCACCTGGGCTTCTACGACCGCTTCATCGAAGTGCAGATGGACGGCTTCAGCCACGGCTCGGGCTATCACAGCCGCGGCTCCATCTCGGCCATGCTGGCCGAGTCGGGCATTGCCGAGGGCACGCCCGGCATCCTGGTGCTCGACGAGTTCCAGCGCTTTCGCACCGTCGACGGCAACGGCCACGACGCCAAGGTCGAGCGCTACCAGGACGTGTGGGCGCTGCTGTCCGACGGCCGCCTGCCGCCCGCGCTGTCGATGCTGGGCGAGATCGAATCGTCGCTCGCCCAGGCCGAATACGTGCAGGACCGCGACGGCACTGCCGCCGGCAAGAAGAAGGAAGACAAGAAGCGCAAGCTGCACCTGTCGCCCTGGGAAGCGCGCGAAGTGAAGCGCTGCCTCAAGCTCTCCGAGACCCTGCTGCAGATCATGGCCTGGAAGCCCGCCGAGGTGCACGCGCGCCTGCGCGCCTTCCGCGACACGCAGCAGAGCTGGGAAACCGACTACAGCAAGCTGCTGGTGTTCGTCTCGGGCAACCTCGACGAGATGTACGCCGAGACCGCCCGCCGCGTCGAAGACTGCGACACCGACGCCGACATCTTCCACGCGCTGACGAAGAAGCTCTCCGTCATCGACGTGAAGAAGGCGCTGGCCGAGCGCTTCCGCCCCGAGCAGATCGCGCGCCTGGGCAACAACCACGTGATCTACCCCTCGTTCAACCGCGCGACCTACGTGCGCCTGATCCTGTCGATCTGCGACCGCTACGTGGCCGAGATCCAGGAAAGCTCCGGCGTGCGCTTCGTGCTCGATGCGAGCGTGTACGAGCAGATCTACGCCAACGCCGTGTTCCCGGCGCAGGGCACGCGCCCGCTGTTCTCGTCGATCCACGCGATCCTGAGCGCCACGCTGGTCAACGCCGCGCTGTGGGCACTGGAGCGCGGCGCCAACGGCAGCGAGCCGGTATGGCTCGCGCTGGACGCGGGCGTCTCCTGCATCACCGCCAGGTACCGCAAGGCGCACCGTCAGTTTCCGGTGGCGCTGGAGCTGAACCGCCTGAAGCAGCGCTCGAGCGAGGACTTCCGCGCGCTGCTCGCGGTGCACGAGGCCGGTCACGGCGTGGCCTACGGCCTGCTGTTCGGCCGCGCGCCGCAGGAGATCAAGATCAACGTGGCCTCGTTCGAGGGCGGCTACAACAGCTACGAGCAGCGCAAGGCCTGGTCGAAGGAGAACCTGCGCGACCGCATCTGCGTGAGCCTGGCGGGCCGCGCCGCCGAGCTGCTGGTGTTCGGCGAGGCGGCCACCACCTCGGGCGCGGTGCAGGACTTCATCCAGGCCACCGCCTGCGCGGCTCAATACGTGCGCCACTTCGCCTTCGGCACGCGCCTGAGCCGCACCGACATCTCGAACGATCCGGAAGACAACCGCAACACCGACGTGGCGTCCACCGATCCCGAGATCGAGGCCCTGCTGGTGCAGGAGCATGCGCGCGCCGTTTCGCTGCTCGAAGCGCACGCGCCGGCGCTGATGGCGGTGGTCGACGCGCTGATGCGCGATGGCTCCATCGCGCCGGCCGAGCTCGCCGCCATGCTCGACCTGCCCGACCCGGCAGCGGGCAGCGCCGGCGCACCGACGGACGCCTATTCGGCCCTGCTCGCGAGCTTCCGCGCGCGCCATGCCGAGCTGCTGCCGCCATCGTCAGCGCATGTCGGTGGCGGCTCCATTCCGGCCAGCGCGGCCCGCGTGCTGCGCGCGATCGCCTGACAGTGCCCGGCACATTGCCCGAGTCAGGCAAACGCCCTTTCATGAATGCACAATCACGCCCCATGTCCACCGTCTTCAATTTCACCTTCGTGCCCTGGTTCCGCTCGGTCGCGCCTTACATCCACACGCATCGCGGTAAGACTTTCGTGGTCGGGCTCGCGGGCGAGGCGATCGCGGCGGGCAAACTGCAGAACATCGCGCAAGACCTGGCGCTGATCCAGAGCATGGGCGTCAAGATCGTGCTGGTGCACGGCTTCCGCCCGCAGGTCAACGAACAGCTCGCGGCCAAGGGCCACGAGGCGCGCTACTCCCACGGCATCCGCATCACCGACGAAGTGGCGCTCGACTCCGCGCAGGAAGCCGCCGGCCAGTTGCGCTACGAGATCGAGGCCGCCTTCAGCCAAGGCCTGCCCAACACGCCGATGGCCGGCTCGACGGTGCGCGTGATCTCCGGCAACTTCATCACCGCGCGCCCCGTGGGCGTGGTCGACGGCGTCGACTTCAAGCATTCGGGCCTGGTGCGCAAGGTGGACGCGGCGGGCATTCGCCGTACGCTGGACTTCGGCGCGATGGTGCTCATGTCGCCCTTCGGCTTCTCGCCGACCGGCGAGGCCTTCAACCTGACGATGGAAGAAGTGGCGACCAGCGTCGCCATTTCGCTGCAAGCCGACAAGCTGATCTTCCTCACGGAAATCCCGGGCATCCGCATGGACAGCGAGCTGCCCGAAAGCGAAGACAACCCCATCGACACCGAACTGCCGCTGGACGCCGCCGAAAAGCTGCTCGCCTCGCTGCCGCCGCCGCAGAAGCCGACGGACACGGCCTTCTACCTGCAGCACTGCGTGAAGGCCTGCAAGGCCGGCGTGGAGCGCAACCATATCCTGCCGTTCGCGCTCGACGGCTCGCTGCTGCTCGAGGTCTACGTGCACGACGGCGTCGGCACCATGGTGATCGACGAGAAGCTCGAGAGCCTGCGCGAAGCCACGGTGGACGACATCGGCGGCATCCTGCAGCTGATCGAACCCTTCGAGCGCGACGGCACGCTGGTCAAGCGCGACCGCAACGAGATCGAGCGCGACGTGGGCCACTACACGGTGATCGAGCACGACGGCGTGATCTTCGGCTGCGCGGCGCTCTACCCCTACCCCGAGGAGCGCACCGCCGAGATGGCCGCGCTCACGGTGTCGCCGCACACGCAGTCGCAGGGCGACGGCGAACGCATCCTCAAGCGCATCGAGCACCGCGCCAAGGCCATGGGCCTGGACAGCATCTTCGTGCTCACCACGCGCACCATGCACTGGTTCCTCAAGCGCGGCTTCCAGCAGGTCAACCCTGACTGGCTGCCCGAAGCCCGCAAGCGCAAGTACAACTGGGACCGCAAGAGCCAGGTGCTCGTCAAGAAAATCTGACACCAAGGAGACCCCCACGATGACGCTCGCCACCGCCCTGCTCTTCGCCATCGTCGCCTTCGCCGCCATCGCCACCCCCGGCCCCACGGTGCTGCTGGCGCTGAGCAACGGATCGCGGCACGGCGTGCGCCGCGCGCTGCCGGGCATGCTCGGTGCGGTGCTCTCCGACTTCGTGCTGGTCGGCGCCGTGGCGCTCGGGTTGGGCGCGCTGCTGGCCGCCTCGGAATTCTGGTTCTCGATGCTGAAGTGGGTCGGCGCGGTGTACCTGGCCTGGCTGGGCCTGCGCATGCTGCGCTCCAAGGGCGGCTTCCAGCTGCCGACCGCCGATGCCGCCGCGTCGGTGACGGCGGGCGAAAGCCGCCGGATCTTCTTCAAGTCCTTCCTGGTGGCGGTGACGAACCCGAAGGGCTACATCTTCTGCTCGGCGCTGCTGCCGCAGTTCATCGACCCCACGGCCGCGCAGGCGCCGCAGTACATCGTCATCGCGCTGATCTTCGCGGCGCTCGACATGGCGGTGATGCTGGCCTACGCCTTCGTCGGCGCCCGCGCGATCCGGCTTCTGACCGTGTCGGCCACCCGCTGGATCGACCGCGCCTGCGGCGGCATGCTGCTGGCGCTGGCCGGCTCGCTGGCCTTCTACCGGCGCAGCGCGGCCTGACCGCGCCCAACCATCCCCCATGTTCCCGCCGGGCCGGCCCTGCCGGCCCCGGCATGCCTGCGCGTTTCTTTTTTAACGGAGGAGAAGAAAGATGAAGTACTGGAACTGGACGACGACCCTTGGCGCCACGCTTTTCGCGGCCTCGGCATTGCTGGCCGGCTGCGGCGACAAGGCAGCCCCGCCCGCCAATGCCCCGCAAGCCAAGGCAGCGCCCGCCGACGCGGAACAGCAGCAGATCGAGAAATACAACATCTACGTCGACGTGTCGAACAACCTGCGCACGTCGTTCCAGCAGGCGCGCGAGGAATACATCGCGCAGCAGGTGCCGCTGCTGCAGGCCAAGGCGCCGCTGAGCAGCCTGCGTATCCAGAACGACATCCTGATCGACCGCTCGGCGAAGAAGCTCGACACCGCCGCCGCCATCGGCGCGCCGCTGCCCGAGATCGATGAATCGGCCAAGGCCTTTTCCGCCGCGCTCAAGCTGCTGTCGCCGCTGAGCCGCGAGCTGAACAACTACGCCAATTCCAAGGGCTACCTTGCCGACAACGGCGACAAGGCCCGCCAGATGAACACCGACTACCTGGCCGCGCTCACCACCGTCGCGCAGGCCGAGGCCGCGTTCGACAACGGCCTGAGCGCCCGCGACCGGGCCCTGACCAAGGAAGCCTTCGAGAAGGCCCCGAAGGACACCGCCGCCTACTACCGCGCCGGCCTGATCTACCACGGCAAGCTGAACCACAGCGACGCCAATGCGCTGTTCGAATCGCCCAACGACCCCAAGGCAGTGGCCGCCTTCGAGGCCTCGCTGGCGCTGGTAGCCCAGTCGGCCGAGGGCTGGAGCAGGAAGATCGGCGAGCAGACAGCCAAGAGCGGCAAGAGCTGCGACGGCGGCATGCTGCAGATCAACGAGTTCATCGGCCAGTCGCGCTCGATGCTCAAGGACGCCAAGGACGGCGTCTTCAAGCGCAAGGAGAGCGGCGCGATGGCCCGGCTGCCGGCGCACATGCGCAGCTCCAGCATCGTCAACTCGGCCAACCGCTACAACCAGAACTTCGCCAACATGATCGGCCAGTTCAACCACCCGCTCTGCTGAGGCGGCGCCTGCCGCTCCTCGTTCAGGCCGCGATGTCGACCACGACGCGGCCCCGCGCATTGCCGGCCTCCACGGCCTCCACGGCCTCATGGGCCGACGTGGCCTGCGACAGGCTGAACCGGCGCGCGTCCATCAGCGGCACGAGCTGCCCGGCCTCCGCTAGCCGGGTCGCGGCATCGAGGATCTCGCCGTGGTGCGCGCGGCCGCGGCCCGTGATCATCGGCAGCAGCGTGAACACGCCCGAATAGGTCGCGGCGCGAAAGGACAGCGGCGCCAGCCCGTGCGTGCCCCAGCCAAGGCAGCTGACCACATGCCCGCCGTAGCGGCGCGCGGCGACGAACGAGGCGTCGAGCACCGCGCCGCCGACCGTGTCGTACACCACGTCGAAACCTTCGCCGGCCGTGTGCTGCGCGACGTAGTCGTCGACCGAAGCCGTCGTGTAGTCGATCGGTGTCGCGCCGAAGCGCCGGATGGTTTCGGCCTGCGACGGGCCGCCGGTCGCGAACACCTTCGCGCCCAGCGAGCGCGCCAGTTGCACCGCCATGTGGCCGACGCCGCCCGCGCCGCCATGCACCAGCACTGTCTGGCCGGCCTGCGTGTTCGCCCGGTCCACCAGGCCTTCCCACGCGGTGATGAACACCAGCGGAATGCCCGCGGCCTCGCGCATGCTCAGGTTGTGCGGCTTGAACGCGATCAGGTCGGCATCGACCGCCACGTACTCCGCCAGCGTGCCCTGCAGCCCGCCGATGCCGCCGGCCATGCCGTAGACCTCGTCGCCGCGCCTGAACTTCGTCACGCCCGGGCCGACAGCCTCGACCACGCCCGCCAGGTCCATGCCGAGCACCGAGGGCAGCGGCTGTTGCGCATGGGCCGCCTGGCCGGCGCGGATCTTGGTGTCCAGCGGGTTCACGCCGCTGGCATGGATGCGCACCAGCACCTGGCCCTGTGCCGGCACGGGCCGCCCGAGTTCGGCGATGCGAAAAGGCTGGCCGGCGGCATCGAGGACGGCGGCACGCATGGTGGAAGAAGACGTTGTCATGGCTGGAATCCTTGGATTGGCTGATCGATGAATGAGCGATGGATCGATTGTTCGATCAACACAAATGCAAGTAAATCGACAGAAATGCAGCCTTATCATTCAAAAATGAATGAGAGCACCAAAGCCCCGATGGAATGGAGCGACATCCGCGTCTTCCTGGCCATCGCGCGCACCGGCACGCTGATGGCGGCCGCCCGGCAGACCGGCCTGTCGCAACCCACGATGGGCCGTCGGCTGAAAGCGCTGGAGGCCAGCCTGTCGCTCACGCTGTTCCAGCGCACCAGCGACGGCTTCGTGCTCACGGCCGAGGGCGAATCGGTGCTGGGCCATGCCGAGCGCATGGAAGAACAGGCACTGGCGTTCCAGCGTGAGCTGGCGGGCAGCGCGCAGCAGCAGCTCGAAGGCTCGCTGCGCGTGTCTTCCTCCGACTGGTTCGGCGTTCATGTGCTGTCGCCGGTGCTGGCGGGGTTTCTCAAACAGCACCCCGGCGTCGGCATCGAACTGCTGACCGATGCCCGCCTGCTGAACCTGGCACGCCGGGAGGCCGACCTCGTCTTTCGCATCCAGCCGTTCGACGAGCCCTACATCCTGCAGCGCAAGCTGATGCACATGGACTACGCGCTCTATGCCGCCGCCGGCCAGCCGCATCCGGTGGCGGGCGACGGCGAAGGCAGCGCGCTGGTCACGCTCGACAGCGCATACCGCGACTTCCCCGATGCGGTCTGGCTGCGCCGCATGCTGCCGAAAGCCCGCACCGCCTTCGGCAGCAACAACCGCGAGGCGCAGGCGCGGCTGTGCGCCGCCGGTGTCGGCCTTGCCGTGCTGCCCATTGCACTGGGCGCGCAAACGCCCGGACTGGAGCGCGTCGAGCTGGGCGAACCGCCGCCGGGGCGCGACGTGTGGCTCGGCTATCACCGCGACCTGCGGCGCCTCGCGCGGCTGCGCGCCCTGGTCGACGCGACCATAGAGGCACTGGCGTCATGAGGCGGCCACCCCGTCGCCGATAATCCCGGCCATGAATCCCTTGCTCTCCAGGTTGCAGCCCTATCCCTTCGAGCGGCTGAAGCAACTGTTCGCGGGCGTCACGCCCAACCCCGAGTTCCCCGCC
The DNA here is from genome assembly GCF_022009635.1 of Variovorax paradoxus. NCBI lineage: Bacteria > Pseudomonadati > Pseudomonadota > Betaproteobacteria > Burkholderiales > Comamonadaceae > Variovorax > Variovorax paradoxus. The sequence continues at coordinate 3,801,382 of NZ_CP091716.1, read as the reverse complement.
ATCAGCCTGGGCATCGGCGAACCCAAGCACGCCACGCCGGCCTTCATCAAGGAGGCGCTGAGCAACAGCCTGGGCGCGCTGGCCGCCTACCCGGCCACCGCCGGCGACCTGAAGCTGCGCACCGCCTTCACCGACTGGCTCCAGACCCGCTACAGCCTCGCGCTCGATCCGGCCACGCAGGTGCTGCCGGTCAACGGCTCGCGCGAGGCGCTGTTCTCGCTGGCCCAGACCGTGATCGACGCCACCGTGTCGCCGCAGCCGGTGGTGATCTCGCCCAATCCGTTCTATCAGATCTACGAGGGCGCGGCCCTGCTCTCGGGCGCCGAGCCGTACTACGCGCCGAGCATCCCCGCGCGCAATTTCGCGGTCGACTGGGACAGCGTGCCCGAAGCCGTCTGGGCCCGCACGCAGCTGGTGTTCGTGTGCTCGCCGGGCAACCCGACCGGCGCGGTGATGTCGCTCGACGAGTGGAAGAAGCTGTTCGCCCTGTCGGACCGCCACGGCTTCGTGATCGCGGCCGACGAGTGCTACAGCGAGATCTACTTCCGCGACGAGCCGCCGCTCAGCGGCCTCGAAGCCTCGGTGAAGCTGGGCCGGTCCGACTTCCGGAACCTGATCGCCCTGACCTCGCTTTCGAAGCGCAGCAACGTGCCCGGCCTGCGCAGCGGCTTCGTAGCCGGCGACGCGGCCATCATCAAGAAGTTTCTGCTCTACCGCACCTACCACGGCAGCGCCATGAGCGGCACCGTGGCCGCCGCCAGCATCGCGGCCTGGGGCGACGAGGCCCACGTGGTCGAGAACCGCGCCATGTACCGCGCCAAGTTCGCGGCCGTCACGCCGCTGCTGGAACCGGTGCTCGACGTGCGCCTGCCCGACGCCAGTTTCTACCTCTGGGCCGGGGTACCCGAAGTGTGGGCTGGCGACGACGAAGCCTTCGCCCGCGCGCTCTACGCTCAATACAATGTCACGGTTCTGCCGGGCAGCTATCTGGCGCGCGACACCAGCCACAGCGCCAACCCCGGCCGGGGCCGCATCCGCATGGCACTGGTGGCCGAGACGGCCGAGTGCGTCGAAGCCGCCCAGCGCATCGTCCGCTTCTGCCAGGACAACTCCGCCGGCCCCCGCTGACCCGCGCCCCGGCTTCCATTTTTCACACGAGACCTTCTCCATGACCCAGCAACTGCAACAAATCATCGACGCCGCGTGGGAAGACCGCGCCAACATCTCGCCCTCCGCCTCGTCGGCCGAAGTGCGCGACGCCGTCGAACACGTCATCACCGAACTGAACAACGGCAAGCTGCGCGTGGCAACCCGCGAAGGCGTGGGCCAGTGGACCGTGCACCAGTGGATCAAGAAGGCCGTGCTGCTGTCGTTCCGCCTGAAGGACAACGAGCAGATGCAGGCCGGCTCGCTCGGCTTCTACGACAAGGTGCCGACCAAGTTCTCGCACCTGTCGGCCAACGAGCTGAAGGAATCGGGCGTGCGCATCGTGCCGCCGGCCGTGGCCCGCCGCGGCAGCTTCATCGCCAAGGGCGCGATCCTGATGCCCTCGTACGTGAACATCGGCGCCTACGTGGGCGAAGGCACCATGGTCGACACCTGGGCCACCGTGGGTTCGTGCGCGCAGGTCGGCGCCAACGTGCACCTGTCGGGCGGCGTGGGCCTGGGCGGCGTGCTCGAGCCACTGCAGGCCAACCCGACCATCATCGAGGACAACTGCTTCATCGGCGCGCGTTCCGAAGTGGTCGAAGGCGTGATCGTCGAAGAGAACTCGGTGCTCGGCATGGGCGTGTACATCGGCCAGAGCACCCCGATCTTCAACCGCGACACCGGCGAAATCTCGTACGGCCGCGTGCCCAGCGGCAGCGTGGTCATCAGCGGCAACCTGCCCAAGAAGACCAAGTCGGGCCAGGACTACAGCACCTACGCCGCGATCATCGTGAAGACGGTCGACGCGCAGACGCGCTCCAAGACCAGCCTGAACGACCTGCTGCGCGACTGATCGACTCCTCACGGAGCGATCGCCTTTCCGCCTGAGAGAACAACAGCACCCGAGGAGAGAGACCGATGAACATGATGGAGCGAATTCTTCGCCTGATGGCCGAGCGCAGGGCCTCCGATATCTATCTGTCGGCCCACTCCCCGGTGCTGATCCGAATCAACGGCAACTGCGTGCCCGTCAACGCGCAGGTGCTGCCGCCCTCGGCGCCGCTGGCCCTTCTGGCCGAGGTGGCGCCCGCCGAGCGAATCCAGGAACTGGAGAGCACCGGCGAACTCAACATGGCGCTGGCCCTCGAAGGCACCGGCAACTACCGTATCAGCGCCATGCGCCAGCGCGGCTCCTATGCGGTGGTGGTGCGCTACATCAGCCACACCATTCCGCGCTTCGCCGACCTGAACCTGCCCGACATCCTGAAGACGCTCATCATGGAGCGGCGCGGGCTGATCCTGATGGTCGGCGCCACGGGCGCGGGCAAGACCACCACGCTGGCCTCGATGCTGGACTACCGCAACGAGAACGCCAGCGGCCACATCATCACGGTCGAAGAGCCGATCGAATTCACCTACACCAACAAGAAGTCGGTGGTGAACCAGCGCGACGTGGGCAGCGACACCGCCTCGCTGCAGACCGCGCTGAAGAACGCGCTGCGCCAGGCGCCCGACGTGATCCAGATCGGCGAAATCCGCGATCGCGACACCATGACGGCCGCCATTGCCTATGCGCAGTCGGGCCATCTGTGCGTGGCCACGCTGCACGCCAACAACAGCTACCGCGCGCTGAACCGCATCCTGGGCTTCTACCCCGTCGAGGTGCGCGCCACGCTGCTGGGCGACCTAGGCGGCGCGCTGCGCGCCGTGGTGTCGCAGCGCCTGCTGCGCACCCAGGCCGGCAGCCGCGTGCCCGCGGTCGAGGTCATGCTGAACACCGCCCTCGTGGCCGAGCTCATCGAAAAAGGCGACTTCTCCGGCGTCAAGGAAGCCATGGAGAAGTCGATGGCCGAAGGCTCTCAGACCTTCGAGGAAGACATCGCCCGCCTCATCACCGAAGAGCGCGTGACCCGCGAAGAAGGCCTGGCCCAGGCCGACTCGCCCACCAACCTGCTGTGGCGCCTGCAGAACCGCGCCGCGCCCAAGGCGGCGGCCGACGACCGCAGCCTGACCGACCAGGTCGACGAACCCACCTTCACGGACATCACGCTCGACGTCCGTTTCTAGTCCCACTCCTTCCGACATGTCCCGTACCCTCCAGCTCGCCGAACAACTCATCTCGCGTCCCTCGGTCACTCCCGACGACGCGGGCTGCCAGCAGATCCTCGGCGAGCGGCTGGCGCTACTGGGCTTCACGCTGGAGACCATCGAAAGCGGCCCCGCCGACTTCCGCGTGACCAACCTTTGGGCCGTGCGCCGCCCGGCCGATGCCGCCGCCACGACCAGGACGCTCGTGTTCGCCGGCCATACCGACGTGGTGCCGACCGGCCCCGTCGAGCAATGGACCAGCCACCCGTTCACGCCCACGCACCGCGACGGCAAGCTCTATGGCCGCGGCGCCTGCGACATGAAGACCTCGGTGGCCGCCTTCGTCACCTCGATCGAAGATTTTCTGCAGGCCGTGCCCGAGCCCCGCCTCACGCTGGCACTGCTGCTCACCAGCGATGAAGAAGGCCCCGGCGTCGACGGCACCGTGGTCGTCTGCAACACGCTGGCCGCGCGCGGCGAGGTCATCGACTACTGCATCGTCGGCGAACCCACCGCCGTGGAGCGCTGCGGCGACATGATCAAGAACGGCCGCCGCGGCACCATGAGCGGCAAGCTCACCGTCAAGGGCGTGCAGGGCCACATCGCCTATCCGCACCTGGCGAAGAACCCGGTGCATTCGGTCGCGCCCGCGCTGGCCGAACTGGTGGCCATCAACGCCGCCGGCGGCTGGGACGCCGCGAGCAACCCCTACTTCCAGCCGACCAGCTGGCAGATCAGCAATTTCCACTCCGGCACCGGCGCGAGCAACGTGATTCCGGGCAGCGCGGTGATCGACTTCAACTTCCGCTTCTCGACCGAGTCCACGCCCGAGTCGCTGCAGCAGCGCGTGCACGCCGTGCTCGACGCGCACCAGGTCGACTACACCCTGGCCTGGACCATCGGCGGCCTGCCCTTCCTGACCACGCCGGGCGAACTCGTCACCGCCGTGCAGGGAGCCATCCGCGACGAGACCGGCATCGAGACCGAGCTGTCGACCAGCGGCGGCACCAGCGACGCGCGCTTCATCGCCAAGATCTGCAGGCAGGTGGTCGAACTCGGCCCGGTGAACGCCAGCATCCACAAGATCGATGAGCACATCGACGTGGCCGAGATCGAGACGCTGAAGAACATCTACGTGCGCACGCTGAAGCAGCTCGATGCTGCGCTTGCCGCATGAGCACCGTCATCGAACTCATCGAATCGGGCGCGAAGCAGCTCGAGGCCGCCGGCGTGGCTTTCGGCCACGGCACCGCCAATGCCTTCGACGAAGCCGCCTGGCTGGTGCTGTGGCGCCTGAAGCTGCCGCTGGACGACATCGACGCCGTGGCCGACACCCCCGTGTCGCCCGCCGACGCCGGCAAGGTCGCCGCGCTGATCGACGAGCGCATTGCCAGCCGCAAGCCCGCCGCCTACCTCACGAAGGAAGCCTGGCTGCAGGGCGTGCCCTTCTACGTGGACGAGCGCGCCATCGTGCCGCGCAGCTTCATCGCCGAGCTGATTGCCGACGGCAGCATCGACTACTGGCTCGGCGAGCACACGAAGCGCGTGCTCGACCTGTGCACCGGCAACGGCAGCCTGGCCGTGCTCGCGGCGCTCACTTATCCGGACGTGACCGTGGACGCGGCAGACCTGTCGACCCCGGCGCTCGAAGTGGCGGCCATCAACGTCACCCGCCATGAGCTGGACGCGCGCGTCACGCTGATCGAATCGGACGGCCTGAAGAACCTGACCGGCCCCTACGACCTGGTGCTGTGCAACCCGCCCTACGTCAACAGCGCCAGCATGGCCGCCTTGCCCGCCGAATACCGCGCCGAGCCCGAGCTGGCCCTGGCCGGCGGCACCGACGGCATGGATTTCGTGCGCCGGCTGTTCGCCGACGCGCCATCGCGCATGAGCGAGCAGGCGGTGCTGGTGCTGGAAATCGGCAACGAGCGCGACTACTTCGAGGCGGCGTTTCCGCAGCTCGAGGTGGTGTGGCTCGAAACCTCCGCAGGCGAAGACCAGGTGCTGCTCGTGACCCGCGCGGCCCTGGCCTCGCTCACCGCGCCATGAGGGCCGGTGCCGGCGTGCGTTAGCGACGCTCGCCCACGCTCCCTTCAGCCGCTTTCTCGCAGCATCTGGCTGCGAATCCCCCTTTACCGGGCGATTCCCCCGCGCCTATTCCCCTTTTCGCCGAGCCGAAGGGGCCGGGCGGGATAATCGCCCCTACGGTTCTTTTTCATGATCACTCTCAAAAACGTCATTCTTCGCCGCAGCGCCAAGGTCCTGCTCGACGGCGCCACCGTCACCCTCAACCCCGGCGAAAAGGTCGGCCTGGTGGGTCGCAACGGCGCCGGCAAGTCGACCCTGTTCGCCCTGCTCAACGGCACGCTGCATGAAGACGGCGGCGACTTTTATGTGCCCAAGCAGTGGCGCATGGCCCAGGTGGCGCAGAACATGCCCGAGACGGACGAGTCGGCCACCGAGTTCGTGGTCGGCGGCGACACCCGCCTGACCGAGCTGCGCGAGGCGCTGGCCGCCATCGAGGCCGCCTACGCCGAGAACCCCGACGACGCCGACATCGGCATGCAGCTGGCCCACGCCTACACCGACCTGGCCGACGCCGGCGAGCACGACGCCGTGCCCCGCGCGCAGGCGCTCATCCTGGGCCTGGGCTTCAAGGCGCACGAGGTCGACGAGCCCGTCAACAGCTTCTCCGGCGGCTGGCGCATGCGCCTGCAGCTGGCACGCGCGCTGATGTGCCCGAGCGACCTGCTGCTGCTCGACGAACCGACCAACCACCTGGACCTGGACGCCCTCGTCTGGCTCGAAGCCTGGCTGCAGAAGTACGCCGGCACCATGATCGTCATCAGCCACGACCGCGAGTTCCTCGACGCCGTGACCGACGTCACCCTGCACATCGCCAACGCCCAGCTCACGCGCTACGGCGGCAACTACAGCAAGTTCGAGGACATGCGCGCGCTGCAGATGGAGCAGCAGCAGCAGGCCTTCACCAAGCAGCAGGACAAGATCGCCCACCTGCAGAAGTTCATCGACCGCTTCAAGGCCAAGGCCAGCAAGGCCAAGCAGGCGCAGAGCCGGGTCAAGGCACTGGAGCGCATGGAGCGCGTGGCGCCGCTCCTGGCCGAGGCCGACTTCACCTTCGAGTTCAAGGAGCCGGGCAGCATTCCTAACCCGATGCTGTCGATCTCCAATGCGAGCTTCGGCTACAAGAATCCGGAAGGCGGCGAGAACGAAGAACCCAAGACCATCCTGCGCGGCGTGAACCGCTCGGTGCTGGCGGGGCAGCGCATCGGCATCCTGGGCGCCAACGGCCAGGGCAAGTCGACGCTGGTGAAGACCATCGCGCGCGAGATGGGCGCGCTGGCCGGCCAGGTGACCGAAGGCAAGGGCCTGAACATCGGCTACTTCGCGCAGCAGGAACTCGACGTGCTGCGCCCGCAGGACACGCCGCTCGAGCACATGGTGCGCATGGCGCGCGAACTCGGCAGCAATGCCAAGGAAGCCACCGGCGAGCAGGCCCTGCGCGGCTTCCTGGGCAGCTTCAACTTCAGCGGCGACATGGTCAAGCAGCCCGTGGGCACCATGAGCGGCGGCGAAAAAGCCCGCCTCGTGCTCGCCATGATGGTGTGGCAGCGCCCCAACCTGCTGCTGCTGGACGAACCCACCAACCACCTGGACCTGGCCACCCGCGAGGCCCTGGCCGTGGCGCTGAACGAGTTCGAAGGCACGCTGATGCTGGTGAGCCACGACCGTGCGCTGCTGCGCTCGGTGTGCGACGAGTTCTGGCTGGTCGGCCGCGGCGTGGTCGGCGACTTCGACGGCGACCTGGACGACTACCAGCGCTACCTGCTCGACGAGGCCAAGCGCCTGCGTGAAGAAGCCAAGGTCGCCACGCGCGAGGCCGTCACGGCTGCAGCGGCCGCGGCAGCGCCGGTGGCCGCGCCCGCCGCGCCGCAGCAGCGCAAGCAGGACGCCCAGGAGCGCCAGCAGCGCAGCGACCAGGCCAAGCCGATCAAGCGCGAGATCGCCCAGATCGACGAGCGCCTGGCCGCGGCCGGCACCGAACGCACCGCGCTCGAGGCCCGCATGAGCCAGCCGCTGCCCTCCGCCGAGATTGCCGAAGCCGGCAAGCGGCTGAAGGCTCTGAACGACGAAATCGGCCGCCTCGAGGAGCGCTGGCTGGCCCTGTCGGACCAGCTGGAAGCGCTCGCGGCCTGACCCAACCCGGAACCTGAAAGGGGCACTGGATGCCGTCAGCCATCGAACTGGCCCGGGGCGACGAGAAACTCGTCGCCGCCGTGCACCGCGCGCGCCGCCTGATCGGCCGCAAGGCTCTCATGGCGGCCGCGGCCAGCGCCGTGCCACTGCCCGGCGTCGACTGGATGGCCGACGCGGCCCTGCTCTCGCGGCTGGTGCCGCAGATCAGCGCCGAGTTCGGCCTGTCGGTCACCCAGGTCGAACGGCTGGCGCCGCACCAGCGCGAGCGCATCCAGAAGGCGGCCACCACCGTGGGCGCCCTGCTGGTGGGCCGGCTGGTCACGCGCGACCTGCTGATCCGGCTGGCCAAGCATGCGGGCGTGCGCCTGACCGCCAAGCAGGCGACCAAATACGTGCCCATTGCCGGGCAGATCGTTTCGGCCGCCCTCGGCTACGCCGCGCTGCGCGCGCTCGGCGAGCAGCACATCAAGGACTGCGTGCGCGTCAGCGCCACGCTCGCCTTAGCGCCTCCCGAACCGCACGCGAGCGCCTGAGCGCATCGTCGTCCAGCAGCACCATCGCCGCCTGCAACGCACCGGCCAGGCCGAACACGCCCGCGCCGGCAAAGGCCGGCCTCGCGTCGCACAACCCATGGATCAGCGCTGCGGCCGACAGCAATGCCAGCAGCACGCACAACACGCGGTCGAGGCACAGCCCCGACGGCAGCCCGAGGCGGCGCATCGCCTCAATCGCCGGTGCGCTTGCGCGGCGTGTAGACCCGGGCCGGCTGCACGACCTGGCCCGTCATTTCCTGTTCGTAGACCAGCAGCAGCGCCAGGTAGTGGCGCGACATCACGTCGCGCACCCGCCCGAGGCCGATCTTGCTGACCGTCGGCTGCGGGATTCCGGTCCGCGCCTCGATCTGTTTCTGCGTGAGCCCCAAGGCTCTCAGCGCCTGTACCAACTCGCGTGGTTTCATGGCAATGCCCTCCCTGTTTTTCATATTGTAGAGTCCATGACGAATATTCATCTGCGCTTAAATCCCGGCGCATGGAGAGCATCGCCAGCCGCGCACTCGCTGCGCGCAAATTCGCCAAGATGACGCAGAAGCAGGCGGAAGCCGTTTCGGGCGTCAAGCAATCGAGCATTTCGAAGATCGAGCGTGGCGACACCAGCCGTTCGATGAGCGTGCTCGCGCTGGCGCGCGCCTACCGCGCCGACCCCAACTGGCTCGACACCGGCGACGGTCCCGCGCCCTGGGACGAAGACCAGGTCCGCCCCGCCCGCGACCGCGCAGACGAGCCGCCCGGCCCCTACCGCGTGACCCGCACGCCGCCCGCCGGCCCTTCGTACAACCCGCGCACGCCGCAGACCGTGCCGCTCATCCAGTGGTCAGACACCGTTCGCTGGGAGAGCCGCGAAGTGTCCGACCAGCCCCGGGCCGAGCGGTGGATTCCGTGCATTGCCCACCACAGCCTCGAGAGCTATGCGCTGCGCATGCGCGGCGACAGCATGACCGCGACCAGCGGCCACCTCAAGAGCTACCCCGCCGAGTCGATCATCTTCGTCGACACGCAGCGCAAGACGCCGGCCGACGGCCAGCGCGTCATCGCCAAGCTGGAGGACAGCGGCGAAGTCACCTGCAAGGTCTACAAGGAAGAAGACGGCCGCCGCTGGCTGCTGCCGCTGAACCCGAAGCACGAACCCATACGCACCGCGTTCACCGTGCTGGGCACCGTCATCGGCAAGTGGGAAGACGAAGACTGACTGCCCGACCGACCCAGCGAGCGCAGGGCGGGCAAAAAAAAGCCCGCACGAAGGCGGGCTTCAAGGTGACCTGCTGGAGGAGGGAGGATCAGAGGAATGCAGGCCACAGGGAGAAACTTGAATATCGCTTCCGAACCTGCTTGCAACCTGACCTCGATCGACGCTAATTCCTGGCTAATTCTTCTCCCGATGCACCTTATTTGGGCAGAAGCACCTTGTTGACCACGTGGATCACGCCGTTCGACTGGTAGACGTTGGGGATCGTCACCGTGGCGGTACCGCCCTTTTCGTCGGTGATCATGATCTTGCCGCCCTTTTCCTTGGCCACGAGCACGCCGCCGGCCACGGTCTTCAGTTCGGCCGAGCCCTTGCCGGCCTTGATTTCCTTCTTCAGCTCAGCCGCGTCGAGCTTGCCGGACACCACGTGGTAGGTCAGCACGCCGGTCAGCGCGTCCTTGTTCTCGGGCTTGAGCAGGTTGTCGACGGTGCCGGCCGGCAGCGCGGCGAAGGCTTCATTGGTGGGCGCGAACACGGTGAACGGACCCGGGCCCTTGAGCGTGTCGACCAGGCCCGCTGCCTTGACCGCGGCCACCAGCGTGGTGTGGTCCTTGGAGTTGACTGCATTGTCGATGATGTCCTTGGTCGGCAGCATCGGTGCACCGCCCACCATGACCGAAGCCGCGAGGGCCGAAACGGCACCGGCGGACATGGCGATGGCGAGGGTGACGGCTGCGAGACGATGAAGTTTGCGTTGCATGGAAATGCTCCAGGTTGTTGAATGGACCCCCGTGAAAATCGCGGCGGCTGCGATCAATACGGCGCCCCGTGCGGAACAGATTCGACCGGCCGGATAAAAACGCCGGCGGCACGCGCCCGCACTTGACACCGCCTCGACGCATTTCGCGCCGTGTAATACCAATTTCGTCGCGCCGGCCTCGCGGCGTGAAGCAATTGCTGCGAGATTCACGAAAGAGTCAGGTCTCCCGGCGTTTCCGGGTGTACAACCGCTGCCCCATGCCCATTCAAGAAAACAAAGCGTCGGAGGATCACCCCATCGAGCCGCGCGCGGTTGCCGCGCGCCGACTCGCCAGGTGGCCCGTTCAAGGTGCCGTGCTCGGCACCGCCCTGCTGCTGAGCGCCTGCGCGGTCGGCCCGGACTTCAAGACCCCGGAGCTGCCCGCCGCCGCCCAGGCGCCTGACTACACCCCCGCGCCCATGCCTTCGCGCACCGTCCAGGCCGAAGGGCCGGCCGGGCAGGCGCAGGAGCTGGTCGCCGGCCGCGACATTCCCGCCCAGTGGTGGGACGTGTTCCGCTCGGAGCCGCTGGACCAACTGATCCGCGCCTCGCTGGCACAGAGCCCCACGCTCGCGTCGGCCCAGGCCGCGCTGCGGCAGGCCGAAGCCACCTACGAGGCCAAGACCGGCAACCTGTGGCCGCAGGTCTCGGCCCAGCTCGGCGTGCAGCGCGAACGCGCTTCCGAAATCAGCACCCAGGTGCCCGGCGGCCAGTTGCTCACGCTGTACAACGCCAGCGTCAACGTCTCCTACAACCTCGACGTGTTCGGCGGCACGCGCCGCCAGATCGAGGGCGCGCAGGCCGCCGTCGACACGCAGCGCTACCAGGTCGAGGCGGTGTACCTCACGCTCACCTCCAACCTGGTGACCACCGCCATCCGCGAAGCCTCGCTGCGCGCGCAGCTGCAGGCCACGCGCGAAGTGCTGCAGGCGCAGACCGAGCAGCTCAACGTGATCGAAAAGCAGTTCGACACCGGGGCGATCCCCAAGTCGATCGTGCTGCAGCAGCGCACACAGGTGGCGCAGACCCAGGCCACCCTGCCGCCCATCGAGAAGGCACTGGCGCAAACCCGCCACCAGCTCGCGGTGTTCGCGGGCCGGCTGCCGTCCGAGGCCGGCCTGCCGGAGTTCGACCTCGCCAGCCTCTCGCTGCCCCAGGCACTGCCGCTGTCGCTGCCCTCCGAACTCGCGCGCCAGCGACCCGACGTGCGCGCCAGCGAAGCGCAGCTGCACCAGGCCAGCGCCGCTGTCGGCGTGGCCACGGCCAACCTTTATCCGCAGATCCAGCTGAGCGCCAGCTACGGCAACAACGCGCTGCGCGCACGCGACCTGTTCACCGGTCCGACCACGCTGTGGAACATCGGCGCCGGGCTCACGCAGCCGATCTTCAACGGCGGCGCCTTGCGGGCGCAGCAACGCGCCGCGGTGGCGGCCTACGACTCGGCGGCGGCGCAATACCGCAACACCGTGCTCGGCGCCTTCCAGAACGTGGCCGACGCACTGCGCGCACTGGAGCTCGACGCCATCGCGCTGCAGAACCAGGCCGCGGCCGAATCGCTGGCCAGGCAGTCGCTCGACCTGTCGACCGCGCAGTTCCGCGCCGGCGCCGTGAGCTACGTCACCCTGCTCACCGCGCAGCAGGCCTGGCTGCAGACGCACACCGCGCTGGTGCAGGCGCAGGCCGCGCGCTATGCCGACACCGCCGCGCTCTTCCAGGCGCTGGGCGGCGGCTGGTGGAACCGCGCCGAGCTGGCCAACGCGACGCTCTCGCCGACCGTGCCGTCCGCGCCCGCGGCAGCCACGACCACCGCGGCTCCGGTCCGCAACTGACCCCATCGACCCCGCGGCGGCACTCCACTCCCCTGCCGCCGCGCCCCAACCCCTCATCCATAACTCGAAGAGAAGCCTACCCATGACCCGGAGAATGATCATCATGATCGGCTGCGTGCTGCTGCTGGTCGCCGCGCTGGCGCTCGGCAAGTTCCTGCAGATCCGCGCGCTGATTGCGGCCGTGCCCAAGCCGGGTCCGCAGACCGTGTCGACCGTCGAAGTGCAGAAGCTGCAGTGGCAGTCGCAGTTCACCGCCGTCGGCACGCTCAACCCGGTGCGCGGCGCCGACCTGAGCACCGAAGTCGCCGGCCTGGTGCGCAACGTGCACTTCAAGTCCGGCCAGGACGTGAAGGCCGGCGCCCTGCTGGTCGAGCTCAACGCCGACTCCGACATCGCCCTGCTGCACTCCGCCGAAGCCGCCGCCGCGCAGGCCGCCACCGTGCTCAAGCGCGACCAGGCGCAGCTCGCGGTGCAGGCCGTGAGCCAGGCGCAGATCGACGCCGACGTCAACGACCTGAAGGCCAAGCGCGCCCAGGTCGAGCAGCAGGCCGCCGTGGTGGCCAAGAAGTCGATCCGCGCACCCTTCGCGGGCCGGCTGGGCATCACCGCCCTCAACCCGGGCCAGTACGTGAACGCCGGCGACAAGCTGGTCACGCTGCAGACGCTGGACCCGATCTACGTCGACTTCACGCTGCCCCAGCAGCAGCTCGCCGGGCTGGCGGTCGGCCAGGTGGTGAACCTCACGGTCGACACCTTCCCGGGCCAGAGCTTCAGCGGCAAGATCAACGCCATCAGCCCCAAGGTCGACGCCGCCACGCGCAACGTGCAGGTCGAGGCCACCATCTCCAATCCCAAGCAGGTGCTGCTGCCGGGCATGTTCGCGAACGTGAAGATCGACATCGGCGGCTCGCAGGAACGCCTGACGCTGCCCTCCACCGCCGTGACCTACAACCCCTACGGTTCGACCGTGTACGTGGTGAAGCAGGCCGAGCCGCCCAAGGCGGGTGCCCCCGGTACGCCGGGCACGCCGGCACCGGCGCCCGCCACGGATGCCTCCGGCAAGCCGCAACTCGTGGCGCAGCAGGTCTTCGTGGAAACCGGCCCGACACGCGGCGACCAGATCTCCATCGTCAAGGGCCTGGAAGCCGGCCAGGTGGTGGTGAGCAGCGGCCAGAACAAGCTGAAGAACGGCACGCCTGTCACCGTGGACAACAGCGTCAAGCCCACCAACGACCCGGCGCCGACGCCGCAGGAAAAGTGAGGCCCCGCGCATGAACTTCACCGACATCTTCATCCGCCGGCCAGTGCTGGCGATGGTGGTGAGCCTGCTGATCGTGGTGCTGGGGCTGCGTGCGCTGGCGGGCCTGCCCGTCAACCAGTACCCCAAGACCGAGAACGGCGTGGTCACCATCACCACCGCCTACTACGGCGCAGACGCGGCCACGGTCGCGGGCTTCATCACGCAGCCGCTCGAAGCCGCCGTGTCGCAGGCGCAGGGCATCGACTACCTGTCGTCCTCCAGCAGCCTGGGCGTGTCGACCATCACCGCCACGCTGCGGCTGAACTACGACTCGAACCGCGCGCTGACCGAGATCAACACGCAGGTCAACTCCGTGCGCAACCAGCTGCCGCCGCAGGCGCAGCAGCCGGTGCTCACGGTGGCCACGGGCCAGACGACCGATGCGATGTACATCGGCTTCTACAGCGACACGCTGCCCAACAACAACGTGACCGACTTCCTGGTGCGCGTGGTGCAGCCCAAGCTGAACGCCATTCCCGGTGTGCAGACCGCTGAAATCCTGGGCGCGCGCACCTTCGCGCTGCGCGCCTGGCTCGATGCCCAGAAAATGGCCGCCTTCGGCGTGACCGCCACTGACGTGAGCGCGGCGCTGGCCGCCAACAACTACCTGGCCGCCGTCGGGCAGAGCAAGGGCCAGATGGTGAGCGTGCCACTCACGGCCGGCACTTCGCTGCACAGCGTGGACGAGTTCAAGCAGCTGTCCATCAAGAGCAGCAACGGCGCCATCGTGCGGCTGCAGGACGTGGCCAACGTGACGCTGGGTTCGGAGAACTACGACTTCAACGTCGCGTTCAACGGCGTGCGCTCGGTGTTCATCGGCATCAAGGTCGCGCCCGAGGCCAACATCCTGGACGTGGCCAAGCAGGTGCGCACGACCTTCCCCGACCTGCAGTCGCAGCTGCCGAGCGGTCTGACCGGCAAGATCGTGTATGACTCGACCGACTTCATCAACACCTCCATCAGCGAAGTGATCAAGACGCTGGTCGAGGCGCTGGTGATCGTGACGGTGGTGATCTACCTGTTCCTGGGCAGCTTCCGCGCCGTGGTGGTGCCGGTGATTGCCATGCCGCTGTCGCTCATCGGCACCTTCTTCATCATGCTGGTGCTGGGCTACTCCATCAATTTGCTCACGCTGCTGGCGCTGGTGCTGGCGATCGGGCTGGTGGTGGACGACGCGATCATCGTGGTGGAGAACGTCGACCGGCACATGCGCGAGGGCAAATCGCCCATGCAGGCCTCGCTGCTCGCGGCGCGCGAGCTGGGCGGGCCCATCCTGGCCATGACGGTGGTGCTGGTGGCGGTGTACGTGCCCATCGGCTTCCAGGGCGGCCTCACCGGGTCGCTGTTCACCGAATTCGCGTTCACGCTCGCGGGCTCGGTGGTGGTGTCGGGCATCGTGGCGCTCACGCTGTCGCCGATGATGTGCTCGCGCTTCTTCAAGCCCGAGCAGGACACCGGCAAGTTCGCGACCTTCATCGAGCACACCTTCGAGCGCGTGCACCGCCGCTACCAGCTCATCCTGCGCAGCGTGCTCAAGACCTGGCCGGTGATGATCGTCATGGGCGTGATCCTGGTGGCGCTGCTGTTCGTGATGTTCAAGATGTCGAAGTCGGAGCTCGCGCCCGAGGAAGACCAGGGCATCGTGCTGTCGCAGGTGGTGGGCGCGCCCACGGCCACCATCAACCAGATACAGACGTACGCCGACCAGATCTTCCAGATCGCGCACGACACGCCTGAATACGCGCAGCTGTTCCAGCTCACCGGCGTGCCCAGCACCAACGCGGGCATTGCGGGCGTGCTGCTCAAGCCCTGGGACCAGCGCACGCGCAGCGCGCACGACATCCAGACCGACCTGCAGAAGCGCTGGAACGGCATTGCCGGCGCCAAGGTGGTGGCCTTCCAGTTCCCGGCGCTGCCGGGCGCCTCGGGCCTGCCGGTGCAGTTCGTCATCAAGACGACCGAGCCGTTCGAGAACCTGAACACCCTCGCGCAGCAGGTCATGGACAAGGCGCGCGCCGACGGCAAGTTCTACTACATCGACGCCGACCTGAAGATCGACCTGCCGCAGGCCACCGTGGTGGTCGACCGCGACAAGATCGCCACGCTGGGCATCACCCAGCAGGACGTGGGCAATGCCATGGGCGCGGCGCTGGGCGGCGGTTATGTCAACTACTTCTCGATCGCCGGGCGCTCGTACAAGGTGATTCCGCAGGTGCAGCAGGTCGACCGGCTCAACCCGTCGGACGTGCTGAACTTCTACATCAAGACGCCCAACGGCGTGGTGCCCGCGAGCACGGTGGCAAGCCTGAAGTACAGCGTGCAGCCGGAAACGGTCAACCACTTCCAGCAGCTCAACTCGGTGACCATCCAGGGCGTGCCCAGCGGCACGCAGGGCGAGACGCTGGAGTACCTGCGCGGCGTGGTGCAGCAGCTGGCGCCCAGCGGCTACTCGGTCGACTACTCGGGCCAGTCGCGCCAGTTCGTGCAGGAGTCGGGCAACTTCGCCATCACCTTCGTGTTCGCGCTGATCATCGTGTTCCTGGCGCTGTCGGCGCAGTTCGAGAGCTTCCGCGACCCGGTGGTGATCCTGGTGTCGGTGCCGCTCGCGCTCTTCGGCGCCATGATCTTCATCTTCTGGGGCTTCGCCTCGATGAACATCTACACGCAGGTGGGCCTGGTGACGCTGATGGGCCTGATCAGCAAGCACGGCATCCTGATCGTCGAAGTGGCCAACCGGCTGCAGAAGCAGGGCCTGAGCAAGCTCGACGCCATCGTCGAGGCCGCCGGCACCCGGCTGCGCCCGATCCTGATGACGACGGCGGCCATGGTGTTCGGCGTGCTGCCGCTGGTGATTGCCTCGGGCGCGGGCGCCGCCGGCCGCAAGGCGATGGGCATCGTGATCTTCAGCGGCCTGTCGATCGGCACGCTGTTCACGCTGTTCGTGGTGCCTGCGATGTACCTGGCCATCGCGGCGCGGCACAAGAAGGAAGAAGCGGAAGAAGAAGGCACTGCCACGGGTACGCCGGCACTGCCGGGCAGCGTGGCACCGGAAGCCTGAGCGTTGCGCTCACCCATTCATCCGGCATGAAAAAGCCCGCGGTCGAGAAGACCGCGGGCTTTTTCAATTGCTCAATCGCAGCGGTAGACGACCTCTCCGGTCGTGACACCCTTCGCCGGGGTTTCCCCGCCTTGATTGGCCAGGAAGCGCATCGGCGCGCCGAAGTTGCGGCAGTAGTTCTCGGCATCCTGCGCGGTCGGCGACTTGAAGACGCCGTTGCCGAGCGGGGTGTAGCGAGGCGCCGTGCGGGTGACGCACCCGGCAGCCAATGCCGCGGCCAGGACGAGGACGGAAGGAGAAATGAAGGAGCGCATCGGAAGGGGCCGTGGCCGCGCGAGACGGCCTGAGATGAGGAACGGGCGACTGTAGCCGTTTCCTCAGCTCGCGTAGCGCTTTTCGAGCGCGTCGAGCTCGGGCTTGCCCACCAGCCGCTGGCGCTCGGCGAAGGGTACGACCAGCGCCGGGTCTTCGTCCACGCGCCTGGTATCGCGCAGCACCGTCAGGGCCTTCTGCATGCCCGCGACCGCGCCCTGCAGCGCCGCATTCGCGTACAGCACGATGCCGTAGCCCAGGCCGGCCAGTTCCTCGGCGCCGAAGATCGGCGTCTTGCCGCCGATCACCATGTTCATCAGCTGCGGCTTCTTCAGGCGCTGCGGCAGCGCGCGGATTTCGTCGGCCGTGGTCACGGCTTCCACGAACAGGATGTCTGCACCGGCCTCGCTGAACTTCTGCGCCCGCTCGATGGCGGCCTCGAAGCCCAGCGTGGCGGCCGCGTCGGTGCGGGCCATGACGAGCAGGTCGGGGTCGGTGCGCGCATCGACGGCGGCCTTGATCTTGTTCACAGCCTCTTCGGTGGAGATGACGTCCTTGCCCGAGAAATGGCCGCAGCGCTTGGGCGCGACCTGGTCCTCGAACTGGATGCAGTCGGCGCCCGCGCGCTCGAGCACGCGCACCGTGTGGCGCACGTTGAGCGCGTTGCCGAAGCCGGTGTCGGCATCGACGATCAGCGGCAGGCCCACGGCGTCGCGGATGCGCGCGGTGTGGTCGGCGATTTCATGCAGCCCCATGAAGCCCTGGTCCGGCAGGCCGAACCACATGTTGGTGACGCCCGCGCCGGTGACGTAGATGGCTTCGAAGCCCAGGTCCTCGATCACGCGCGCCGACAGCGCGTTGAAGGCACCCGGCACCAGCACGCCGCGGCGCGCCTCGGCCAGGGATCGGAGGGTCTTGCGAGTCGACATCGGTTTTTCCTGTGTATTTGAGTCGGTGAAAGTAAAAGCTCAGAAGGCATCGCCGGGTATGCGCACCCAGCCTTCCATCAGCACACGGGCGCTGCGGCTCATGACGGCCCTGGTCACTTGCCATTCGCCGTCCACCTTGCTCGCCTGCGCGCCCACGCGCAAGGTGCCCGAAGGATGTCCGAAGCGCACGGCCTCGCGCTCGCCGCCGCCGGCCGCGAGGTTCACCAAGGTGCCCGGAATGGCGGCAGCGGTGCCGATGGCCACGGCGGCCGTGCCCATCATCGCGTGGTGCAGCTTGCCCATGGACAGCGCGCGCACCAGCAGGTCGACATCGCCCGCGGCCACCTGCTTGCCGCTGGAGGCGGTGTAGCCGGCGGGCTTCGCGACGAACGCGACCTTGGGCGTGTGCTGCCGCCCGGCGGCCTCGCCGATGTGCTTGATGAGGCCCATGCGCACCGCGCCGTGGGCGCGGATGGCCTCGAACCTGGCGAGCGCGGCGGGGTCGCCGTTGATCGCGTCCTGCAGCTCGGTGCCGGTGTAGCCGATGGCTTCCGCATTGACGAAGATGGTCGGGATGCCGGCGTTGATCATCGTGGCCCGCAGCGTGCCGACGCCCGGAACCTCCAGCTCGTCGACCAGCTGGCCGGTAGGGAACATCGCGCCGCCGGCGCCCTCTTCTTCCGCCGCCGGGTCCATGAACTCGAGCTGCACTTCGGCCGCCGCAAAGGTCACGCCGTCGAGTTCGAAGTCGCCGGTTTCCTGCACCGCGCCGCCCGTCATGGGCACGTGCGCGACGATGGTCTTGCCGATGTTGGCCTGCCAGATGCGCACCACCGCCACGCCGTCGCGCGGCACCCTGCCGGCGTCGACCAGGCCGTTGCTGATGGCGAAGGGGCCGACGGCCGCCGAGAGGTTGCCGCAGTTGCCGCTCCAGTCGACGAAAGGCTGGTCGATCGACACCTGGCCGAACAGGTAGTCCACGTCGTGGCCGGGCCGCTCGCTCTTCGAGAGGATCACGGTCTTGCTCGTGCTCGAGGTGGCGGCGCCCATGCCGTCGATCTGCTTGCCGTAGGGGTCGGGGCTGCCGATGACGCGCAGCAGCAGCGCGTCGCGCGCCTTGCCGGGCACCCGGGCGGCCTCGGGCAGGTCCTGCAGGCGGAAGAACACGCCCTTGCTGGTGCCGCCGCGCATGTAGGTGGCGGGAATCTTGATCTGTGGTGCGGAAACCATGATGGTGCGATTGTCGGTTCAAGAGGCCGCGGGGGCAGCCACGGAGGAAGCCTTGGCCGAGGCCAGGAAGTCCTGCGCGAAGCGCTGCAGCACGCCGCCGGCTTCATAGATCGACACTTCCTCAGCGGTGTCGAGGCGGCAGGTCATGGGCACGTCGAGCCGCTCGCCGTTGCGCCGGTGAATGACCAGCGTCAGGTCGGCGCGCGGCTTGCGCTCGCCGCTCACGTCGTAGCTCTCGGTGCCGTCCAGGCCCAGCGTCAGGCGGTTGGTGCCGGGCTTGAACTCCAGCGGCAGCACGCCCATGCCGATCAGGTTGGTGCGGTGGATGCGCTCGAAGCCCTCCGCCGCGATCGCTTCCACGCCGGCCAGTCGCACGCCCTTGGCGGCCCAGTCGCGCGACGAGCCCTGGCCGTAGTCGGCGCCGGCCACGATGATCAGCGGCTGCTTGCGCAGCATGTAGGTCTCGATGGCCTCCCACATGCGCATGACCTGCCCTTCGGGCTCCACGCGCGCCAGCGAGCCGGCCTTCACCGAACCGTCGGCGTTGCGCACCATCTCGTTGCGCAGCGTGGGGTTGGCGAAGGTGGCGCGCTGCGCGGTGAGGTGGTCGCCGCGATGGGTGGCGTAGGAATTGAAGTCTTCCTCCGGCAGGCCCATCTTGTAGAGGTACTCGCCGGCCGCGCTGTCCATCATGATCGCGTTGGAGGGCGACAGGTGATCGGTCGTGATGTTGTCCGGCAAGACCGCCAGCGGCCGCATGCCCCTGAGCGTGCGCTCCCCTGCCAGCGCGCCTTCCCAGTACGGCGGGCGGCGGATGTAGGTGGACGCGGCGCGCCAGTCGTACAGCGGCGTCACCTTCTCGCCTGTGTCGGGCTGGATGGCGAACATCGGCTCGTACACCTGGCGGAAGTGCTCGGGCTTGACGCTCGACTTCACGATGGCGTCGATCTCTTCGTCGGCCGGCCAGATGTCCTTCAGCCGGATCTCCTTGCCATCGACCACCGTCAGCACGTCTTTCTCGATGTCGAAGCGCACCGTGCCCGCGATGGCATAGGCCACCACCAGGGGCGGCGAGGCCAGGAAGGCCTGCTTCGCATACGGATGGATGCGGCCGTCGAAGTTGCGGTTGCCAGACAGCACCGCCGTGGCATACAGGTCGCGCTCGACGATCTCCTGCTGGATGACGGGGTCGAGCGCGCCCGACATGCCGTTGCACGAGGTGCAGGCATAGGCCACCACGCCGAAGCCCAGCTTCTCCAGCTCGCCCATGAGGCCCGCTTCCTGCAGGTACAGCGTCACGGCCTTGGAGCCGGGCGCCAGCGACGACTTGACCCAGGGCTTGCGCGCGAGGCCGACGCGGTTGGCGTTGCGCGCCAGCAGGCCGGCGGCGATCACGTTGCGCGGGTTGCTGGTGTTGGTGCAGCTGGTGATGGCCGCGATGATCACCGCGCCATCGGGCATGCGGCCCGGCTCGTCCTGCCACGGCGCGGCGATGCCGCGGGCCGCGAGCTCGGTGGTGGCCACGCGCGCATGCGGGTTCGACGGGCCGGCCATGTTGCGCATGACCGTGGAAAGATCGAACTGCAGCACGCGTTCGTACTGCGCGTCCTGCAGCGCGTCGGCCCACAGGCCGGTGTGCTTCGCATAGGTTTCGACCAGCCGCACCTGCTCGTCGGAGCGGCCGGTCAGGCGCAGGTAGTCGATGGTCTGCGGGTCGATGGCGAACATGGCCGCCGTGGCGCCGTATTCGGGCGCCATGTTCGAGATGGTCGCGCGGTCGCCGAGCGTGAGGCTGGATGCGCCCTCGCCGTGGAACTCCAGGTACGCCCCCACCACCTTCGACTTGCGCAGGAACTCCGTCAGCGCCAGCACCACGTCGGTGGCCGTGATGCCCGGCTGCGGCCGGCCCGAGAGCTTCACGCCGACGATGGCGGGCAGGCGCATCCACGAGGCGCGGCCCAGCATCACGTTCTCGGCCTCCAGGCCGCCCACGCCGATGGCGATCACGCCCAGTGCGTCGACATGCGGCGTGTGGCTGTCGGTGCCGACCAGCGTGTCGGGGAAGGCCACGCCGTCCTGCGCGTGCACCACGGGCGACATCCGCTCCAGGTTGATCTGATGCATGATCCCGTTTCCCGGCGGGATCACCTCCATGTTCTTGAAGGCCCGCTTCGTCCAGTCGATGAAGTGGAAGCGGTCCTCGTTGCGCCGGTCCTCGATGGCGCGGTTCTTCTCGAAGGCATCGGGGTCGAAGCCGCCGCACTCCACCGCCAGCGAATGGTCGACGATGAGCTGCACCGGCACCACCGGGTTCACCTGGGCCGGATCGCCCCCCTGCTGCGCGATGGCGTCGCGCAGCCCGGCCAGGTCGACCAGCGCGGTCTGCCCGAGGATGTCGTGGCACACCACGCGCGCCGGGAACCACGGAAAGTCATGCTCGCGCTTGCCCTCGACGATCTGCGTCAGGCTCTGCTGGAGGATGGCCGGGTCGCACCGGCGCACGAGGTTCTCGGCATGCACGCGCGAGGTGTAGGGCAGCGTGGCCCAGGCGCCCGGGCGAATGGCCTCGACGGCTTCGCGCGCGTCGAAATAGTCCAGCGAAGTGCCGGGAAGGTTCTTGCGGAATTGGGTATTCATTGATCTTGGCGGCGGCGTGGGGACCGGATGACGGGCCACGCCCCCGGCGCCGCCCGTCAAGACTCTCTTTTTACTTCCGATCCTGGATCGGCGCGAACTTCAGGTCTTCCGGCCCGGTGTAGTTGGCGCTCGGGCGGATGATCTTGTTGTCGATGCGCTGCTCGACGATATGCGCCGCCCAGCCCGAGGTGCGGGCAATGACGAACAGCGGCGTGAACATGGCGGTGGGCACGCCCATCATGTGGTAGCTCACGGCGCTGAACCAGTCGAGGTTGGGGAACATCTTCTTGACCTCCCACATCACGCTCTCCAGGCGCTCGGCAATGTCGAACATCTTGGTCGAGCCGGCCTCTTCCGAGAGCGACTTCGCCACGCCCTTGATGACCACGTTGCGCGGGTCGCTCACGGTGTAGACCGGGTGGCCGAAGCCGATGACCACCTCCTTGGCTTCCACGCGGCGGCGGATGTCGGCCTCGGCCTCGTCGGGCGAGTCGTAGCGCTTCTGGATCTCGAAGGCCACCTCGTTGGCGCCGCCGTGCTTGGGCCCGCGCAGCGCGCCGATGGCACCGGTGATGGCCGAGTACATGTCGGAGCCGGTGCCGGCCACCACGCGCGCGGTGAAGGTGGAGGCGTTGAACTCGTGCTCGGCATAGAGGTTGAGCGAGGTGTGCATCGCCCGCTCCCAGTTCGCCGAAGGCTTGCGGCCGTGCAGCAGGTGCAGGAAGTGCGCGCCGATCGAGTCGTCGTCGGTTTCCACGTCGATGCGCTTGCCCTGCGTCGACCAGTGGTACCAATACAGCAGCATCGAGCCCAGCGAAGCCATCAGCCGGTCGGCGATGTCGCGCGCGCCGGGCACGTTGTGGTCTTCCTTCTCCGGGAGCATGCATCCCAGCGACGAGACGCCGGTGCGCATCACGTCCATCGGGTGGGCGCTGGCGGGCAGTTGCTCCAGCGCCTCCTTCAAGCTCGCGGGCAGGCCGCGCATCGACTTGAGCTTGGCCTTGTAGGCGCGCAGCTCCGCCGCCGTGGGCAGCTTGCCGTGCACCAGCAGGTGCGCGATTTCCTCGAACTCGCAGACCTGCGCGATGTCGAGGATGTCGTAGCCGCGGTAGTGCAGGTCGTTGCCGGTGCGCCCGACCGTGCACAGCGCGGTGTTGCCGGCGGTCACGCCGGAAAGCGCCACGGATTTCTTGGCCTTGAAGCCGGGGGCGGTGGGGGTTGCGGTGTCGTTCATGCTTCTTCCTTTTCTGGATGCGGGTGTGCCGGATATGCCTTGGGGATGCGCCTGGGCCGTCCGCCCTTGTCGACGGCGACCATCTCGAAGAAGGAGCGCAGCGCCTCGCGCGGCGGCTGCCCCAGTTGCTCGAAGGTGCCGGTGACGCTGACCGTGAGCGAGCTGCGGCCCTGGCGGCTGACCCATGCGCGCAGCCGCAGCACGCTGCCCACCGGCACGGGCGCGAGGAACTGCGCGTCGCCGCAGCCGGCCATGACCACGTCGGCCTGCGCGAATGACCGCGCCGCCAGGAAAGCGGCCTTGGACATCAGCATGAGCGCGTTGCCGCCGAACAGCGTGCCGTAGTGGTTGGCGTGCTCCGGAAACACGATTTCCGTGAGTTCGAGTGCCGTGCTCTGGTTTGTCATGGTTCGCAATTTACGCAAATGCATGCCCATAATGAAGGCCTGAATTAGCCAATCATTGCGAATGAGAAATCACTGTTTTGCAAATCTTGCGAATACGCAGGTTTCGCAAGATGGCGCGCAATCAGAAGGAGCCACACGATGAGCAAGACATTCATGGGCGTGCGCCTGCGCAAGCTGCGCGCCGAACGCGGCATGACACAGGTGGCGCTCGCCCAGGCGCTGGGCTTGTCGCCCAGCTACCTCAATCAGCTCGAACAGAACCAGCGGCCACTGACCGTGGCCGTGCTGCTCAAGATCAGCCGCACGCTCGGCGTCGACGTGCAGCAGTTCTCGGAAGACGAGGAAGCCCGCCTCGTCTCGAGCATGCGCGACGCGCTGGCCGACAACCCCGGCGGAGAAAGCGTCGCCCTGCCCGAGCTGCGCGAAGTGGCCTCGCAGATGCCCGCGGTGGCGCGCGCCCTGCTCGCGCTGCACCGACGCCACCAGGAAGCCATGGAGCGCCTGGAGATCATGGCCACCGAACTCGGCGACGGCCGCGGCGAGCTGACGAATGCGCGCCCCATGCCCTTCGAGGCGGTGCGCGATTTCTTCTTCGCCCACCAGAACCACTTCGAGGAACTCGACCAGCAGGCCGAGGAGCTTGCGGCCGAAGCGCGCAGCCACGGCGGTCCGCTGTCGGAGTGGCTGCAGTCGCGGCTCATGGAGCAGCACGGCGTGCGCGTGGTGCCCACGGACGACGACGCCATCGACAGCCAGCGCCGCTACGACCCCGCCAGCCGCGTGCTGCGCCTGTCGGGCAGCCTGGAGCCCGGCCAGCAATCGTTCCAGCTCGCGACCCAGTTGGCGCTGCTGGAGCAGACCAGGCTGATCGAATCGCTGCTCGAAAGCGCCAACTTCAACGACGCGCCGACGCATGCGCTGGCCCGCATCGGACTGGCGAACTACTTCGCAAGCGCCGTGGTGCTGCCCTACGGCCTCTTCCTGAAGGCTGCGGAAACCCTGCGCTACGACATCGACCTGCTGGCGCGCCGCTTCGGCGTCGGCTTCGAGACGGTCTGCCACCGCCTGAGCGCCATGCAGCGGCCCGGCGCGCCGGGCGTGCCCTTCTTCTTCATTCGCGTGGACCGCGCCGGCAACATCTCCAAGCGGCAGTCGGCCACGCACTTCCACTTTTCGAAGACCGGCGGCACCTGCCCGCTGTGGAACGTGTACGAGGCCTTCGCCCAGCCCGGGCGCGTGCTGCGGCAGCTCGCGCGCATGCCCGACGGGCGCACCTACCTGTGGGTGGCGCGCACCGTGTCGCACGGGCAGCGCGGCTTCGCCTCGCCCAGCAAGACTTTCGCCATCGGCCTGGGCTGCGACATCCGCCATGCGCCGCGGCTGATCTATTCCAAGGGCCTGGACCTGACCGACCAGGAGGTGCCCACCCCCATCGGCATGGGCTGCAAGGTGTGCGAGCGCGTGGCCTGCCCTCAGCGGGCGTTTCCATTCATCGGGCGGCCGCTGGACGTGAACGAAAACGAAAGCCGATTCACGCCCTACGCTGTGGCCGACGCCTGAGCGCCCCAAAAAAGCAGCCCGCACGAAGGCGGGCTGAATGACCCCCATCTCGCAAAGGGCCTGTGGAGGGAGGTGCCCGTCGGAGGAATCAAACGGGCAGCGCGATGATCGCGGCCAATCTGGGAGACTTTGTGGAGGAACGCCGCGCCGGCAACTATTTGCGGCTCGCGGCCCTTGGCGGCATCGCCACCCGCACGCCGGCCACTTCGGCGGCGCGCGCCCTCAGCTGGCCGCAGCCGCCATCGACATCCTGCCCCGCCGAATTGCGCAGCTTGGTGAGGATGCCGCGCTCGTGCAGCGTGCGGGCCACCTGCTCGCAGCGCTCCCACGACGGGCGGCTGAACGCCACGCCGTCGACCGCGTTGAAGGGAATCATGTTCAGCACGCAGTACTTGCCGGAGAGCAGCCGGACGATGCCGTCGATCTCGTCCTGCCCGTCGTTCACGCCTTCGAGCAGCGTCCACTGGTACTGGATCGGGTAGCCGGTGGCTCGCGCATAGCGCTCGCCTTCGGCGACCAGTTCTTCGGGCGTCATGTTCGGCGCGCGCGGAAGCAACTTCCGGCGCAGTTCGGCCTTGGTGGTGTGCAGCGAGAGCGCCAGCGCGGGCCTGACGCGCTCCTGCAGCAGCCGATTGAACACGCGCGGATCGCCCACGGTGGAGAACACCAGGTTCTTGTGGCCCACATTGCCCACGGTGCCGAGCAGTTCGATGGCTTCCAGCACGTTGTCGAGGTTGTGCGCCGGTTCGCCCATGCCCATGAACACCACCTTGCGCACCGGCCGGCGCATGCGCGCGAGCGCCACCTGGGCAATGATCTCGGCGCTGCCCACCTGCCGCAGCAGGCCGTCGCGGCCCGTCATGCAGAACTGGCACCCGACGGCGCAGCCGACCTGCGACGAAACGCAGAGGCCGTCACGCGGCAGCAGCACGCTTTCGACGGTCTGGCCGTCCGCCAGCGCCACCAGCAGCCGCTCGGAGCCATCGGCGCCCGGATGGACCGCGTGGATGCGCGCCAGCCCTGCCAGTTCGGCCTCGATGGACGGCAGGGCTTCCATCAGCGACGACGGGAAGAAACTCGCCGGCAGGCGCCTGCCGCTGTTGCGCGGCAGCGCATGGGACCACAGCCGCAGGATCCGCTGCTCGTGGCTGGGGCCCGCGCCGGCTTCCCGGAGTCGTCGTTTCAGTTCGTGGATTCGCATGCAATGAGGGGGCTGTAGCCCCGGATTGTGCCCGGCGGGCGCCGCGCGCCGCTTCGGTGGCGGACAATCCGGGCATGGCCCAAGGCAAACGAATTTCAGTCGATATCGGGGAAGACGCCCTCCAGACCATCAAGACGCTGGGCGCCGCAGCCAAGCTGGCGCGCACCGGCGCCGGCGAAGGCCAGGCCGCCGCGGCGGCGCGGCTGGGGGTTCATGTGCAGACCATCGCGCGGATCGAATCGGGCGAGCCCGGGGTTTCCGTGGGACACATGGTGGGGTTGCTGGCGCTTTATGGGATCTCGGTGAAGCTGGAAAAGCCGGGAGCGGATTGACTACTGCCCTGAACGAATTGCCAGGTGGGCAGCAACCCATTGGGCATGCGACTTCCATACGGATCGAGGATCCATTGATACTGTCTGACCGCAACGATGCCTACAGCCTTCTGAGGAAGCTCGGCGCATCGACCCGACTTCTGCTGCACCTCCAGTTGGTTGGAGAAGCTGCTGACGAACTGATCCATGCGCTTTCGAGCATGGGCCTAGCCTTCGATGCGAAATTGGTCGAACTGGGTGTTGCCGTGCACGATGCAGGAAAAATCGAGCACCCCGCTGAATTGGATGGCCCTGGCTCCCAGCATGAGCCATCCGGAGAACGGCTTCTTCTCACCCACCATGTCCAGCCAAAGGTTGCCCGCTGCTGCGTATCTCATGCGGCATGGAGTGCCCCTGGCGTCTGCTTCGAGGAGCGGCTGGTGGCCCTCGCCGACAAGCTGTGGAAAGGCAAACGGGAGCAGGCCCTCGAACTATGTGTCATCGACGAAGTCGCAACGCGACTGCACTTGGATCGTTGGGACGTTTTTCCCAAGCTGGATTTGATCTTCGAAGACATTGCGTCTGGAGGAGAGATGCGTCTCCAAAAGAGTCGCCTGATTTAAAGCGCCTGCAGGAAAAAATGAGAACACCCGATTACCCCAACCCCGACGTCCCAAAATGGGCTACCGTCGACGCCTACTTCTCCGACAAGCTGGCCCCCTCCGACGAAGCCCTGGCCCAGGCGCTGGCTGCCAATTCGACCGCAGGCATGCCCACGCACGACGTCTCGGCCGTGCAAGGGAAATTCCTCGCCCTGCTCGTCAGGATGACCGGGGCCAAAAAGGTGCTGGAGATCGGCACGCTGGGCGGCTACAGCACCATCTGGATGGCCCGGGCGCTGCCCGAAGAAGGCCGCATCACCACCCTCGAGCGCGACCCCGTCCATGCGAAGGTCGCGCAGGCCAACTTCCATGCCGCCGGCATCGCCGACAAGGTTGACCTTCGCCTCGGCGCCGCTGTCGACGTGCTCCCGACTTTGCAGGGCCCGTTCGATCTCGTCTTCATCGACGCCGACAAGCCGAACAACCCGGCCTATCTGGAGTGGGCACTGAAGCTCTCGCGGCCGGGCACGGTGATCGTGGGCGACAACGTGGTCCGGGGCGGTGCCGTCGCCGACGCGGCCAGCGAAGACCCGAACGTCGTCGGCGTCCGCCGCTTCATGGACATGCTGGCCACCGACAGCCGCCTGGACAGCACGGCGCTGCAAACGGTCGGCGAAAAGGGCTGGGACGGGTTCTCGATTTCGGTCGTGAAATCGTAGAGGCCGCTCAGCGCAACCCCGCCCCCTCCTCCTTCGACAGCTTGGTGAACGACAGCAGCGACAGCAGAGTCATCGCGCCCACCACGCCGAAGGCCGGAGAAAAATCTTCCGCGGTCAGCCGGTCCGCGCCGCTGCCGTTCCACCATGCGGCCAGCGTGACCAAGGTGGCGCCAAGCGTCACGCCCAGGCTCAGCGAGAGTTGCTGCGCCATGCTGTTCAGCGTGGCCGCGTGGCTCATGCGCGGCTTGGGAATCTGCGAGAAGCCCAGCGTCTGCAGCGACACCATGGCCATCGAGTTCACCAGCCCGCCGAACAGCAGTGTGACGAAGATCTGCACGTGCGGAGTGCTCGGGCGGAAGTGGCCGTAGCTCACGTAGAAAAGGCTGGTCAGGCAGGTGGCGCCGACCAGCAGCGAGCGGAAGCCGATTGTGCGGATCGCCTTGGCCATGACGGTGCGGGTGGCCAGCGAGCCCAGCGCGGTGGCCATCGTCAGGCTGCCCGAGGCCAGCGGCGACAGCCCGAAACCCAGTTGAAGCATCAGCGGCAGCAGGAAAGGCGAAGCACCGATGGCGATGCGCAGCGGCGTGCCGCCGATGATCGATGCGCGATAGGTTGAAAAGCGCAGGATGCCCAGGTCGATCAGCGGTGCCGCCTTGTTGCGGCTTCGCAGGTGATACACCAGCGACACCAGCACACCGAAACCCGCCATCGCCCAGATGGCCGGTACCGGCAGCAGCGACTTGCCCACCATCTCCAGGCTGCCGAGCAGCGACGTGAGGCCCACGGCCAGCAGCACGAAGCCTTCGATGTCGAAGGGCGCTGGCGAGCTGTCCTCCGGCAGATCGTTGATGAAGCGCAGCGCCCCGGCAATCGCGAGCAGGCCGAAGGGAATGTTGATGAGGAAGATCCAGCGCCACGAGGCCAGCGTGACGATGGCGCCGCCGAACAGCGGTCCGGCCAGCCGGCCGAACGCGGGCGGCACGGTGAACCACACCATGGCCGACACCATCTGCGCCGGCGGCACGCTGCGCAGCAGGATGAGCCGCCCCACCGGCAGCATCATCGCGCCGCCCAGCCCCTGCAGCACGCGGAACGCCACCAGCTGAGGCAGCGTCTGCGCCGCGCCGCACAAGGTGGAGCCCAGCGAGAAGAAGGCCACCGCCACGCAGAACACCCGCCGGGGCCCGAAGCGCTCGGCCAGCCAGCCGCTCACCGGAAGAAACACCGCCAGGCTCAGCAGGTACGAGGTGATCGCGAGGTTCAGGTGCAGCACGCTGACGTCCAGCGCCTTGGCGATGGTCGGCAAGGCCGTGGCCATCACCGAGGTGTCCAGGTTCTGCAGGAAAAGGGGCGAGGCGACGATGAGGGGAACGATGCGGTGGCGGGGCGGCATGGGGTCATTGTCGGCTGCAAGCCGCGACGCTGCTGGAGCCTGAAGGCTCATAGCGAACGGGTATGGAAAAGCATCTGAAATCGGTATTTCCGAATATGAAAGCGTCTCCTTAGCATGCGGCGCATAACTAGCAGGAGACAAGAGATGAAGAGGATCGACACACTGGTGCTGGCCTGCGCCGCAAGCCTGGCATTCGGCACCGGCACTGCCTTTGCGCAGAACGCTGGAGCCTGGCCCCAGCGAACCATCAAGATCGTGACGCCAACGCCGCCGGGCGTGGGCTCCGACATCTTCGCGCGCAGCTATGCCGACCAGCTCTCGCGGCTGCTGAAGGTGGCGGTGATCGTGGAGAACAGGCCCGGCGCGCTCGCGACCATCGGCACCGACGCGGTCGCCAAGGCCACGCCCGACGGCTACACGGTGCTGTTCTCGACCAGCAACCCGTTCACGATGACGCCGTTCCTGCTCTCGAAGCTGCCCTACAACCCGAAGGAAGACCTGGTGCCGGTGACGCAGGCGCTCAAGGGCGGCTCCTTCATCGTGGCGAACAACGCGGTACCCGCGCGCAACGCCGACGAGCTGGTGGCGCTGGCCAAGAAGCAGCCGGGGCACATCAGCTTCGCGTCATACGGCTCCGGCAGCACCTCGCACCTGGGCTTCGAGCTGCTGCAGGAGGCCGCTTCCATCGAGATGCTGCACGTGCCCTACAAGCTGGGCGCCATGCCCGACGTGATCGGCGGACAGGTGATGCTGGGCTTCGAGCCGCCGATCTCGGCGCTGCCGAACATCAAGGCCGGCCGCGTGAAGGCGCTGGCGTACACCGGCGCCCAACGCAGCGCCGCGCTGCCCGATGTGCCGACCTTGGCCGAGCGCTACCCGGGGCTCGAAGTGTCGACATGGCTTGGCTTCTGGGTTCCGGCCCGCACGCCGGCCGACATCGTCGAACGGCTGAACCAGGCGATCACCACCGTGACGCGCTCGCCCGAAATGGCGCGGCAGATCGCCGATGCCGGGCTGGAGCCCATGGCCACGAACTC
Source organism: Variovorax paradoxus (assembly GCF_022009635.1). Taxonomy (NCBI): domain Bacteria; kingdom Pseudomonadati; phylum Pseudomonadota; class Betaproteobacteria; order Burkholderiales; family Comamonadaceae; genus Variovorax; species Variovorax paradoxus. The sequence goes on along the minus strand of NZ_CP091716.1, from coordinate 3,771,623 downwards.
GGCCGACACCCGCGCCATCATCGATCGCGAGGCCCAGACCATGGGCCGGCTCATCAAGGCCAAGGGCATCCGCATCGACTGACGGCGGGCCTTCGCCCGCCTTCACCGCACGCCACCCACCTTCACGCGGCTTCCGAAAGAGGCCGCGTGTCCGGCCGCGCACACCCATGACCACCACGCGCCGACGGCCCTTGCAACAGGCAGGGCCGCGGACCGCTGCACGCCAGTTTTTCTACAACCAGGAGACAAGCACCATGATCCGCCCCACCCTTCTCATTGCCGCCGGCTGCCTCGGCCTTCACGGCCATGCGCTCGCGCAATCGACCATTTCGATCTTCGGCACGGTCGACCTCAACGTCACGTCCGCGAAGTCCGGCATGACCTCCGTCACCGCCATGGACCAGGGCGGCAACATCTTCCCGAGCCGGCTGGGGTTCCGTGGCACCGAAGACCTCGGCGGCGGCCTGGCCGCGGGCTTCTGGCTCGAATCGGCATCGCTGCCCGACACCGGCGAAATGCAGGGCGTGGCCTGGCAGCGGCGCTCCACCCTCAGCCTGTCGCACAACGCATTCGGCGAACTCCGCCTGGGCCGCGACTACACGCCCAGCTTCTGGAACATCTCGCAGTTCTCGCCCTTCGGCACCGTCGGCGTGGGCGGTTCCAGCAACATCGTCGAAGGCTGGCCTTTCGGGCTCGGCGGTGCCAAGACGCTGGTGCGCGCCAACAATTCGGTCAGTTACTTCCTGCCGCGCAACCTGGGTGGCGTCTACGGCCAGTTCACCGTGGCGATGCCCGAGGGCCAGGCCGGCACGAAGTATTCGGGCCTGCGGCTGGGCTATGCGTCGGGCGCTCTGGACATCGCGGCCAGCTACGGGCAGACACCGGTCGAAGGCCTGCACTACCGCAACGCGAGCCTCGGCGGCAGTTATGACTTCGGCCTTGCCAAGCTGTATGCCAACTACCTCCAGCAGAAAGCGCCGAACGACAAGCAGACGAACATCATGCTGGGCCTCAGCGTGCCGGTGGGCGCGGGTGTCATCAAGGCCTCTGTTGCGCGTTCGAACCGCTCGGGCCCCGGCGTGGATGCGGACGACGCAACGCAACTGGCCGTCGGCTATGTGCATTGGCTGAGCAAGCGCAGCGCGATCTATGGAACCTGGTCGAAGATCCGCAACAAGGGCAACGCCGCCTACGTGGTAACGGATGCGCTGAAAGATCCGCAGGCTGGGGCCAGCTCGCGCGGCTTCCAGATCGGGATCTCGCACAACTTCTGACGTGTGCCAAATAACGAATGCCGGGCGCCGCAAGGTGCCCGGCATTCTTTTGCTCAGGAGTTCAGGAAAAGCAGCGGGGGTAGTCGGTGCCGTCGAGCCCCGGCACGACCACCACGCGCGGATCGTTGCCCGCCGCCTGCAACTGGTCAGCGGCATAGTCCGTCACGCAGCCCGCGAGCAGTTGCCGAGGGTCTTCGAGGATCACGCGCATGCGGGTGTTCAGTGCATGCCAGTCGTCGGGGCCGCCGATCGCGGGCATCTCGCTCACTTCGGTGGTGTCGGGCTGCAGCACAGGCCGGCCGCCACGGCCCGGGGCAAAGCGCGGATAGCCCTCGTACATGAGCGGCCCCAGGTCGCTCATGGCGCGCGTGGCCCACCACAGCTTGCGCATCGGCGCCTCGTGCGCCGCCACGGCGTCCAGGTCGACCGGATAGGTGAAGGTCGGTGCCGGCGCATGCGGCGCGATGTACACGCGCTCCAGCGGCAGCGCGTGGCGAGACGCGGCCAGGATCATCGAGCACACCGCGTTGGTGCTCCAGGTAACGCCTGCGGTGGGCCGCCCTTGCCTGCCGACGATCAGCACCATCGCATTCGCCCAGTCGATGCGGTGCCGCTCGAACCAGCCGATCACTCGGTGCCCGGTATCCAGCCCGACGAGAAAGAAGGTGGCGATCATCACCTTGTTCATCGGCACGGTCGCGCCCACGGCGTCGCCGGTGGCTTCGAGGTAATGCGTGCGCAGGTCGGCGGCCGTGAAGGTCTCGGGCTGCGCGAGCGCGCGCAGGATGTAGCGCTCGGTGAGTTCGCAGGCGTACTGCACCATGTCCGCGATGCGCGCCTCGCGCCCCCGGTAGGCAGGCACCGCGATGTCGTCGCGCCAGAGCGAAAGGCTGTTGGCCTGGCGCGCGGTCACGGTGGCGGCCAGCAAACGCTCGGCTTCGCTGCGCCACAGGCCGCCTTCGGGGTCGATCTCCCGCAGCCGCAGCAGCGACGCCAGCGCGGGGCCGAAGTGCGACACCGCCGCCAGCTCCTTGAAGCCGCGCGTGGTGAGCCGGTAGCCCTCGACCTCCGGCGGCTTGCCACGGCCGGGAAAAAGAATGAAGTCGGCCGCCGTAGCAACGACCAGCGCCGCGTCGGGCGCGGCCTGGGCGGTCGCATGCGTCATCTTCGCGCCGATGCTGTCGGCACTGGCGGTGTAGGTCTCGAAGAGCCGAAGGAACTCGGGGCTCTGGAAATTCGGGTTCGTCATGGTGCGGCTCCTTCTTCTGTCTCCAACCTGTAGACCTTGCTCGGCGTGCGAAAGCGGATGTCGGCGCCGAGGCTGTTGGCCACCACCAGATAGGCATGGCCCTTGTCCTCGAAGGCACAGGCGTCGGTGCCGCCCAGGGTCGGAAACTCGCGCCGCACCATCAGCTGGCCATCGGCAAAGCGGTAGCCGACCGAAGTCAGCGAGGTGACCGGCGCCTCGCGACTGCCGAGCAGGAAGTTGATCTGCACCAGCTCGCCGCCCTGCGCATCCTCTCGCCAGACGAACTCGCGCCCGCCGGGGCCGCAGAGCGTCTGGTGCCGCACGAAGGCAACGCCGTCCCAGCGCAGCAGCACGGTGTCGTCGTGCAGGCAGGCGAAGGCCAGCCAGGCCTGGGCGCCGTGCTCGAAGAACTGGAAGGCGCGGCCGGTCTTGCCTTCGAGCAATTGAAAGTCTTCGAAGCGCGTGCCGTTCCAGCGCATGACGCGCGACGGCGCCACATGGTCGGCATAGGCCAGGAAGGATTGCCCGCCGATCTCGAAGAAGGCGAAGTTGTAGCCCCAGACGGAATCGATGACCTGGAACTCCGCGAAACGCTCGCCGTTCCATTCGAAGATCGCCGACTTCGACGGGTGCCTCGGCACAGTGCCTTCCATCGCCACGCCTTGCGCCAGCGCAAGAAAGTGCCGCCCGCCGATGGCGAAGTGCGTCCACTGCTTGGCCGCGAAGGTGGGCACGCGCTGGAACTCGGTGAACACGCCGTCCTTCAGTTCGAAGATGACGGACTCGACGTTGAGCTCATAGGGCCCCGTGCCCGACTTGAGGCTCGCGGTGGCCAGGAAGGCGCGAGCACCGATCTCGAAGAACTCGGCGTCTTCACCTCCCGGCACCGGCAGCCGCGCATGCGGCACGAAGGCCTCGTCCTGCCAGCGATAGACCAGCGCGTCGACATTGCTGTCGCCCACGGTGATCATCGCGGGCTGGCCGGGCACGTCGACCGCGAGCTGCGGCACCACGAGGTAGCGCGTGCCGCCGTGAACGAAGGTCTCCGCGGCGCGCGCCCCGGAGGTGTCGAGGTCCTGGATGTTCTGCATGAGGATCGCTCCTTGGTTCGGCATGTGCACCTTACTGCGAAAGCGGCGCGAAGCCGAACAGCCGCGCCGGGTTGTCTACGAGGATGCGCTGGCGCGTCTGCGCATCGGGCACCCATTGCGCGAGCAGGTTCAGCAGCTCGCCGGTGTCTCGCCCGCCTTCGGGAATATGCGGCCAGTCGCTGCCCCAGATGGTGCGCCGCGGCAGCGCCTCGACGATGGCGTGCGCCAGCGGGCGCAGCTTTTCGTAGTTGCCGTCCTTCGCCACGCGGTAGGGGCCGGAGAGCTTCATCCAGCCGTTGCCCTCGGCCAGCACCCGCAGCAGGCGGTCGAAGTCCTGCCGCGTGAGGCCGTCGCTCTCGAGCATGTAGCCCATGTGGTCGATGACGAAGTCGGCCTCGATGTCTCCCAGGTAGGGAATCAGGTCGCGCACGACCCAGCCCGGCGTATAGAACTGCAGGTGCCAGCCCAGCGCCTTCGTTATTCGCACGCTGCGCTGGATGTACTGCACCAGCTCCGCCGTCGGCAGGCCCGAGCGCAGGAACAGGTCGAGCCGCAGCGCGCGCACGCCGCGGCGGTGCATGTCGTGCAGCGCGGCTTCGGTAATGCTGTCGTCCACCATGGCCACGCCCCGTGCGCGCTCACCGGCGAGGTCGAGCGCGTCGAGCATGCAGCGGTTGTCGGTGCCATAGAAGCTGGGCTGCACGATCACGTAGCGGTCCAGCCCCAGCGAGCCGCACATGGCGTCGAGCTTGACGAGCGGGCCGTCGGGCAAGGTGTAGTGCGGCTGGTCCACATGGGGGTAGCGGTCTTCGCTCTCGAAAACGTGCACATGGGCATCGCAGCCGCCCGCGGGCACGGCGAACGTGGGACGCGCCAGCGTGTCGGCTGCGCGCATGGGCTTGGAAGTGAGGATCTGTGAGCTCATGGTGTCGAAGAAAAAATGAAAGAAAAAACTGCGGGCAGTTGCGCTTCAGCGCACGGGCGTATCGCCGTTCTCGATGCCGACGGAACTCAGCGTCTTCGCGACGCGCTCATGCATTGCGGCCAGCAGCAGGTCGGTGTCGATGCCGGTCATGAGGAAAGGCGCCGCGCCGCGATGCACCAGCTCGGCCGAATAGGCCGCATCCGCGATGCCACCGATGGCGAGCGGCTTGCCCACGCGCAGGCAGGCCGCGAGCGCAGCCTCGTGCGCGGCACGCACGCGCGGATGGCGAAAGTCGCCGGCCACGCCAAGCTCCGCGCTCAGGTCGTTGGTGCCGATGCCCACGATGTCGATGCCCGGCACCGCGGCGATGGCTGCGATGTTCTCGATGCCGAGCGGGCTCTCGATCAGCACCTTCACGGCGGTGGCGCGGTTCATCGCCGCGTTGAAGTCCCCTGCCCCCATCCGGCGATAGCCCACGTGCGGCAGCGTGCCGATGGCCGAGCGGTGGCCCAGCGGCGGAAAGCGGCAGGCTGCCACGAGGTCTTCAGCCTGCGCCACCGTCTCGATGCGCGGCGCGATGATGCCGCCCGCGCCGCCGTCGAGCAGCCGGCCGATGACACCGTACTCGCGCTCGGGCACGCGCACGAAAGGCATGAGCCCGAGGTCGAGCGCGGCGGCGCAGATCTGCGTGGCCGCATCGATGGCGATGGCGCTGTGCTCCAGGTCCACCCAGATCGAATGGTGGCCGCTGGCCTTGGCCAGGCGCGCGACCTCCGGCGTGCGCGAGCAGCGCACGCCCAGCGCGGCGACCGGCAGGCGCTGCCGCAGACGGCTGATGACGAGGTTGGTCGATGCATCGGCCGAAGCCGAAACCGTGTCTTGCGCCATTGCGATGTCCTTCGTATTTGCGTTGTTGTGCTGATGCGAAGGGATGCTAGAGAATGAGCTTCATATCGAGAAATACCGAATTCGGATGGCAATCGATACACAGGAGATATCGTGGAACTTCGTCACCTCCGTTATTTCGTCGCCGTGGCCGAAGAGCTCAACTTCACGCGGGCGGCAGAACGCCTCTACATGGCGCAACCGCCGCTGAGCACGCAGATCCGCACGCTCGAGGAAGAGCTGGGCGTACAGCTCTTCGAGCGCGACAAGCGACGCGTGTACCTGACGCAGGCGGGCCGCCACTTCCTGGACCGCGCACGCGCCATCCTGACCTCTGTGCAGAGCGCGAAAGACGAGGTGCAGAGCGCAGCCGCCGGCGAGGTCGGCAAGCTCAGCGTGGGGTTCACCGCGTCGTCGGTGCTGACGGCCGCGCTGCCGGCGGCCATCCGCAACTACCGTGCGAGCTTTCCGGCGGTGGAGCTGCGGTTGCAGGAGATGGCGTCGATGCACCAGCTCGACGCCATCAACGCCCGCGAACTCGACCTGGGCGTGCTGCGCAAGCCCAACGTGGGCATTCCCGTGGGCGTGACCATCGAGGAGTGGTACTCCGCGCCGCTGGTCGCGGCCATGCCGCAGCAGCATGTGCTGACGCGCGGCAAGGGCATCCACATTCGCGAGCTGCAGGACGTGCCGCTGATCGTCTACCCGCGCGACGCCGGCATCGGGCTTTACTGGAAGGTGCAGGAACTGTGCGCCAAGGCCGGCTTCCGCCCCGCGGTGATGCACGAGACGCGCGAAGCCTCGACCATGGTGGGCCTCGTGGCGGCGGGCTTCGGCGTGGCCATCGTGCCGAACGACACGCAGTGCATCCAGCTCGAGGGCGTGCTGTACAGCCCGATCCTCGACAAGGATGCGGTGTCGAGCCTCTATCTCGGCTATCGCGATGCGGATTCGAATCCGCACCTCGACAGCCTGCTGCGGCTGCTGCGCGCGAGCCGCAAGCGCTGAGGCTACGCCGGGCGGTTCGGCCCGTTGCGCTTGCGGCCGTGCGCGATCCAGCCCAGCGCCGCCGCCGCGAGCAAGGCCGGCGCGGCGGCCAGCATGAACAGACGGCTCCACGGCAACTGCGCGCTCACCAGCAGCCCGCCGACCAGCGGCCCGACGATCGAACCGATACGGCCGACAGCCATCGACAGGCCCACGCCGGTCGCGCGCACGCTGGCCGGGTAATAGTCCACGCACAGCGCCGGGATGTTCATCTGCCCGCCGATGACCAGCAGCCCGATCGCAAACACGAGGCAGAACGCCGCGATCTCGCTGCCCACCACATGAAAGCCGAAGAGCGGCACCAGCAGCGCTCCGAGCGCAAGGCAGATCGAGACCGGACCGAAGGGACTACGCCGCGCTACGACAAAAGACATGGCGAAAGCGCCGGCCACGCCGCCCACATTGAGCATCACGCCAGCCAGCGCCGAGTGTTGCGGGCTCATGCCGTTCATTGCAAGCACGCTCGGGGTCCAGCTCAGCAGGAAGTAGCTGACCAGCAGGATCATGAATGCGGCAATGGCGATCAGCGCGGTTCCTGCGCCGCGCCCGTCGGCGATCAACTCGGCCAGCGGATGCTTGGCATGCGCTGGCTGAGCGTCGGTCGCATGCGCGATGTCACGGCCCGGCTCGGACATGGAAAAGACCAGCGGCAGCAATGCCAGCGCCAACGCACCGCCGCCGATGAAGATGCCGCGCCAGCCCACCTGCTGCATCAGCGCGGCCGTGATGGCCCCACCGGCCACCGCGCCGATGGGAAAGCCCAGGAACATGCGCGAGACGGTGGCGCTGCGCCGGTCGGGTGAAGCATGCTCTGCCGCGAGCGCCGAGATGGTCGGGATGGCGCCGCCCAACCCGATGCCCGAGAGGAATCGCCACGCCATGAGCTGTTCGGGCGTGTTCGATCCCGCGCTCAGCAGGATGAAACCGCCAGCCATGAGGATCGAACCCAGCAGCAGCCTGCGGCGGCCGAAGCGATCAGCCGCCGCGCCCACCGCGATGGCGCCGACCACCGCGCCCGCGAAACTCACGGCAAAGACCTTGCCGAAAGCGCCAGGCGGCATGCCCCACTCCTTCGAGATGAGCGGCGCCACGAAGGACAGCATCAGCGTGTCGTAGCCGTCGATCAGCGCGACAAGAAAGCAGACGAAGATCGAATAGCGGCTGGCGCGCGAAGAGATGCCGGACGGGCTCCTCGCCCAGCTCAATGGGAGCGATGACATGGTTTTTGTCTCCTTCGGGGATGCGGCGCCATGGAGGCGCCGGGTATCCGGCCGATGCTAGGAGCCGCCATCCATATCCACAAATACATTTTCAGGAATGCATTGCGGTAGCTTTTTCGTATGGATGGGGTGCTGAAGCCCTGGAGGCATTGCTCCAGAAATCAGCGTGCGGTGCGGTATGTCAGTTCGATGGCTTGCACGGCCACGTATTGACGAGCGAGGCATAGATGAGCACATAAGCGTCAAGATGCCGGGTAGCCGGAGTCCTTCGAATGTCTTGGGCAACGAGATCGGCAATCTGCCCGAGGTTGACCCCTGCCGGCAGACAGACTGTTTCCTTGCCAGCGGTCTGCGAGCCGACGGCGATCCCGTCGACGACTCCGTCGATATAGCGCAGCGCATCTGCCCTTTCTTGGTTTGCACCACCGAGCCACGCCAGCAGTTCGTTCCCGTTGGTGTTGGCCTGGGCAGCCCCGGAAACCATGGCAAGTGCCAGGAGGAGTCCAAACATACGGTGGAACCTCGGCATCACTGGACCTCGAGGCATCCGATGCACGCAGGCATGAGCGCGTTGAGCCGCGACTTCGGGAAGGATTGTCATGGTCCTGAGGATACCCAAGACCGGCACGAATTTTTCCCGATCACGAAGTCACTGATCGCGAGGCGATGAACGCACTGAGTCGGATAGCCGCCATGAACTTGAAGCAGCTGAGGGTAATGGTCGAAAAAAAACCTCACTCGCTTGCGGCGGGTGAGGTTTTTCAGAAAGGGCTTGGTAGGACGTACTGGATTCGAACCAGTGACCAACGGATTAAAAGTCCGCTGCTCTACCAACTGAGCTAACGTCCCGGAACCATTTTTCGCTTCTTGCCGGTGTTGAATCCAGCAAAGCCTAAGATTATAGCGCGAGGTTTGACGCTATTTTGTCGAGAACCCAACCTGCCGCGCATTGACCGAAAGTCGCGGTCACGCTGACGACCGATCCGTAGCCGTGGCAGTTGAGCGAACCGTCGCCTTCGATCGCGCACGAAGCATCGGGCGGCGCCACGCTTTCGCGGCTGAAGACGCAGGTCACGCCGATCTTGCGGCCCTCGCGCGGGGCGCCATGCTCCTTGCGCAGGCGCTGGCGCAACTGGGCCAGCAGCGGGTCGTGCGTGACGAGCGAGAGGTCGTCGATGTCGACCTTGTGTGCCTGCCGCTTGCCGCCCGCCGCGCCGACGGTGACGAAGGCGGCGCGCGAGGCACGCGCCCACGCGGCCATCGTCAGCTTGGCCTTTACCTGGTCGCAGGCATCGACGACGGCGGTCACCGGTCCGTTCGCAGTCTGAGCGGTTTCGAGCACCGTCGTCCAGTTGCCAGGCTCGACGAACTCGTCTACCGCGAGCACCTTGCACTCGGGGTTGATCTGGGCGATGCGGTCGCGCATGGCCTCGACCTTCGCCTGGCCCACGGTGGCATCGAGGGCGTGGATCTGCCGGTTGATGTTCGACTCGGACACGTGGTCGAGGTCGACCAGCGTCAGCCGCCCCACCCCGCTGCGCGCCAATGCCTCGACCGCCCACGAGCCCACGCCGCCAATGCCGACGACCAGCACGTGCGCATTGCGGATGCGCGCGGCACCCGCCACGCCGTACAGGCGCTCCAAGCCGCCGAAGCGACGCGCATAGTCAGGCGCCGCGGTGTCGATGGCGACGTCCGCGGCGGCGAGAGGCGTGGTGATTCCGGCAGTGATGATCGCGCTCAAGCGGAAAGCTCCGCCTGCATCAGCGCAAACGCGAAAGGCGTTCGCGGCCGGCCTGCGCGGCTTCGGACTGCGGGTAGGCCTTGGTCAGGTCTTCCAGCGTGCGGCGCGCGGCGCGCGTGTCCTTCAGTTCGATCTGGCAGTTCGCGATCGACAGCACGGCCTCGGGGGCCTTGGCATGGTCGGGCGCGAGCGACAGCATCGAGCGGAAATTCGCGATCGCCTCGTTGTAGTTGCGCGTGGCGTACTGGGCATTGCCGAGCCAGAACAGGGCCGACGCGTTGTAGCCGCTCTGCGGATAGCGCTTGACGAATTCGGCGAACGCGGTCTGCGCCTGCGCGAACTGGCCCGAGCGGAACACTCCGAGGGCGGCGTCGAAATCGGCTTTTTCCTTCGGGTCGGCGTTGAACTCGCGGCCGTCCACCGACACCTTCGAGGGCTCGCTCTGCTTGAGCTTGTCGTCGAGAGTGGTCTGGCGCGACTGCATTTCGCTCACGGTGCGCGTGAGCTGCTCGTTCTGGCCAGTCATGCGCGCAAGGTCGCCACGCATCTGCTCGATCTGGTTCTGCAGGTCGAGCAGGCTGCGACGCAATTGGCCGTTTTCGTCGGTCAGTCGCTGGTCGGTTTGCTGGCGCATGGCCTCGACGCGCTGGCGCAGATCAAGGATGGCGCGGCGGGCCTCGTCATCCTCGAACAATGCGGCCTGCGACCCCACCGAGACGCAAAGCAGGGCGGCAGCCAGCGCCGCGCCCCGCAACACAGCGCGTTGCATCACTGGCGGTACGTGATTTCGGCGCGACGGTTCTGCGCCCACACTTCTTCACCCGAGCCCTGGACCGCCGGCTTTTCCTTGCCGAAGCTCACGGCTTCGATCTGGTTGTCGTTCACGCCCAGCAGGGTCAGTGCACGACGCACGGCTTCGGAGCGCTTCTGGCCCAGTGCCAGGTTGTATTCGCGGCCGCCGCGCTCGTCGGTGTGACCTTCGATCGAGACACGGCGCTGCGGGTTGGCCTTGAGGAAACGTGCATGACCATCGATGGCCGACTGGAACTCGGGCTTGACCGTGTAGCTGTCGTAGTCGAAGTAGATGATGCGCGCCACGCCCACCGGACCTTGCGCGGTGCCCGCGTTCGGATCGATGGTCACGGGAGCCACGGCGCTAGCGCCACCTTGCTGGCCGCCGGCGGTGCCGGTGCGATCGGTCACCGGCGTCTCGTTGAGCTTGGTGCCCGACGAACAACCGGCGATGAGAGCCACGATGGCCAGCGAATAAATCGTACGTTTCAACATTTTCGAACTCCTCAAGTAAACCTAATCATTGCTTTTGAAACGGACCCCAGTCCGGTTCTCTTATGTCTCCAGCCTGCCCAGCCAGTCGTGCCTTTATTTTTCCATCCAAAGTGGTCGTCATGAGGGCTTCGCGGCCTTGCAGCTGCGTGGCGTAGACGATCAATTTGCTGTTCGGGGCAAAACTCGGGCTCTCGTCGGCGGAGGTGTCCGTGATAGCGCTGACATTTCCGGAGGCCAACTCCATCACGTGGAGTTTGAAGGCTCCGCCCACCCGGGAGATGTAGGCCAACCACCGGCCATCGCCGCTGACAGCGGGAGAAATGTTGTAGGTGCCGCTGAAGGTGACCCGTGTCGGGTTGCCGCCGCTGGCGCTCATCTTGTAGATCTGCGGGGCGCCGCCACGGTCGCTGACGAAGTAGATGGTGCTGCCGTCGGCCGAGAACGCCGGCTCGGTGTCGATGCTCGAGCTTTGCGTCAGGCGGCGCGGTTCGCCGCCGCTGGCCGGAATGGTGAAGAGCTGCGAACCGCCGTCGCGGCTGAGGGTGACCGCAAGGGAGTTGCCGTCGGGTGCCCAGGCCGGCGCGCTGTTGGAACCCTTGAAGTTCGCGAGCAGCCGGCGCTGGCCGCTGGCCACGTTGTGCACGTAGACGACCGGCTTGCGCGACTCGAAGGACACATACGCCAATTGCTGACCGTTGGACGACCAGCACGGCGAGATGATGGGCTCGGGGCTGGCCAGAGCGGCCTGCGCGTTCTCGCCGTCGGCGTCGGCCACCCACAGCGAATAGCGGCTGCCGGCCTTGGTGACGTAGGCGATGCGGGTCGAGAAGATGCCTTTTTCGCCGGTCAGCTTCTCGTACACGTAGTCGGCAATGCGGTGCGAGGCCAGGCGCAGGTCGCCTTGCGGCACCGTGTAGCTCTGCCCCCCGAGATCCTGCCCCTTGACCACGTCCCACAGGCGGAAACGCACGTCGAAGCGGCCGTCGGCCAGGCGGCTGACGCTACCCACCACGAGCGAATCGGCGGTGCGCTGGCGCCACAGCGACAGGTCGGGGCGCGAGGCCTCGTCCAGCGCCTGGCCCGAGGCGTCTACGCCACGGAACTGGCCGCTTCGTTCCAGGTCGGCCTGGACGATGTCGGAGATCTTCTGCGGGGAGGATTCCTGTCCCTTGAAGGGGACGAGCGCGATTGGCAGCTGCGTCAGCCCGACGCCCGACACTTCGACCCGGAACTGGGCGAGTGCAGGAAGCATGGGAGTGGCGGCAAGAGCCGCGATGACGGTGCGGCGTGCAAATAGCGATGAAGAAGGAGTTGGAATTGGAGTTGGCAACGGCTTGTTCATGCGGTTCGGAGAGGTTTCCGGGTAAAAAGTTCTCCCCGGCTTGACGGTGCACATGTTACACACTGGTTTGGAGACGCCGTCACAAAACGTTTATCCAGCGGTACGGTCCTACAGAATCACTTCAGGAAGCCCGGAACGGGCCCACCCGTAGAATCCGCCGCCATGCAAGCTTCCCCCGGCGGCGAGACTCCTCGCCCTCCCCTGATGCGCCGTCTGGCGCGACTCATGACCTGGTTCGGCGGCTCGCGCCAATGGTGGGCCCTTGGATTGAGCGGGGCGATGCTGGCGGCAATCACCGAGCCGCTCATGGCCGCCCTGCTCAAACCACTGCTCGACCGCGGCTTCACCCGCGGCGAAATGCCGCTGTGGTTCGTGCCCGCCGCCGTGCTGCTGCTGTTCGCGGTGCGCGGTATTGCCCAGTTCATTTCCCAGTACGCCCTGTCGCGCATCGCCAATGAAGGCATGCAGAAACTGCGGCGGGTGATGTTCGAGCGCCTGCTCGGCGCCGAGCTCGCGCTGTTCACGCGGCAGTCGGCCAGTGCGCTTTCGAATACGGTGGTCTACGAAGTGCAGACCGGCGCGATGCTGCTGGTACAGGCCCTGCTCGGCCTTTCGCGCGACGGCTTCACGCTGATCGCGCTGCTGGGCTACCTGGTCTACCTGAACTGGAAGCTTACGCTCATCGTCGCCTTCCTGGTGCCCAGCATCTCGTGGATCATGAAGGTGTTCTCCAAGCGGCTCTACCGGCTCACGCAGCAGGGCCAGCAGGCCACCGACGAGCTGGCCTACGTGGTCGAGGAAAACGTGCTCGCCCACCGCGTGGTGCGCCTGCACGGCGCCGAAGGCGCGCAGGGCCGCCGCTTCGAGCAGCTGAGCCAGCGCCTGAACCGCCTGGCCGTGAAGTCGACCATTGCGCAGGCCGCGACCACGCCGCTCACGCAGATGATGGCCTCGCTCGCGCTGTCGGTAGTGGTGATGATCGCGCTCTGGCAAAGCGGCAAGCAGGGCTTCACCGTCGGCGGCTTCGTCGCCTACATCACGGCCATGCTGATGCTCATCGCACCGATCCGCCGGCTGGCCGAAGTGGCAGGGCCGATCACGCGCGGCCTGGCCGCGCTGGAACGCGGGCTGGTGCTGATCGACGAGGTCGCGCCGGAATCGCAGGGCACGTTCCGCATCGAGCATGCCGAAGGCCGCATCGAGCTGCGCAACGTGCAGGTCAGCTACCGTGGCGACGACGAGCAGCGCGCCCTCGACGGCGTGAACCTCACCATCGAGCCCGGCCAGGTGGTCGCATTCGTCGGCCCCTCGGGTTCGGGCAAGACCACGCTGGTCAACCTGCTGCCGCGCTTCGTGCAGCCCAGCAGCGGCCAGGTGCTGCTCGACGGACACGACACCAGCGAATGGGAGCTCAAGAGCCTGCGCGCGCAATTCGCGATGGTGAGCCAGGACGTGGTGATGCTCAACGAGACCCTCGCCGCCAACGTGGCGCTGGGTTCGGAGATCGATCGCGAACGCGTGCTGCAATGCATCGATGCCGCCAACCTGAGCTCGCACGTCGAGAACCTGCCGCAGGGCATCGACACGGTGCTGGGCCACAACGCCACGCAGCTTTCAGGCGGTCAGCGTCAGCGCCTGGCGATTGCCCGCGCGCTCTACAAGAACGCGCCGGTGCTGTTGCTCGACGAAGCCACGTCGGCGCTGGACACCGAATCGGAACGGCTGGTGCAGGACGCCCTGCAGCGCCTGATGCAGAACCGCACCACGTTGATCGTGGCCCACCGCCTGTCGACCATCCAGCACGCGGACCGGATCATCGTGATGGAGCAAGGCCGCATCGCCGAGCAAGGCAGCCACGAGCAGCTGATGCAGCTCGACGGCCTCTATGCGCGGCTGCAGACGCTCGCCGTGCGCAGCGCGCCGCCGGGGCAAGACCCGACGCTCTGACCGGGCCGCCGGGGCGTCCGGGTCAGAGCAGCACGATGTCGTACTGCCCCTGCCCGATCGCCGGCTCCGACTGCAGCGAAATCGGCTTGCCGATGAAGTCGCTCAGGCCCGCCAGATGCTGGCTTTCCTCGTCGAGGAACAGCTCGATCACCTGCGGCGACGACACGATGCGGAACTCGCGCGGCGTGAACTGACGCGCCTCGCGCAAGATTTCGCGCATCACGTCGTAGGCCACGCTGCGCGCGGTCTTCACGATGCCTTGCCCGCCACAGGCCGCGCAAGGCTCGCACAGCATGTGCGCGAGCGATTCGCGCGTGCGCTTGCGCGTCATCTCGACCAGACCGAGCTGCGAGAAGCCGCCGGCAGTGGTTTTCACGCGGTCGCGCGCCAGCTGCTTGCGAAACTCCCCCAGCACCTGCTCGCGATGGTCGTCCCGGCCCATGTCGATGAAGTCGACGATGATGATCCCGCCCAGGTTGCGCAGCCGCAGCTGCCGCGCAATGGCCTGCGCCGCCTCCAGGTTGGTCTTGAAGATGGTGTCGTCGAAGTTGCGCGCGCCGACGAAGCCGCCGGTGTTCACGTCCACCGTGGTGAGCGCCTCGGTCTGGTCGACCACGAGGTAGCCGCCCGACTTGAGCTCGACGCGACGCCCCAGCGCCTTCGCGATTTCCTCGTCGACCGAATACAGATCGAAGATCGGCCGTTCGCCCTTGTAGTGCTGCAGCTTGCCGGCGGCCTTGGGCATGAATTCGAGGCCGAACTTCAGCAGCACCTCGAACTGCTCGCGCGAGTCGATGCGGATGGTCTGCGTGTCTTCGCTGGTCATGTCGCGCAGCACGCGCTGCAGCAGGCTGAGGTCCTGATGCAGCAGCGACATCGGCGGCATGCGCATCGAGGCCTCGCGAATGCGCGACCAGGTCTTGCGCAGGTAGGCGATGTCTTCGGCCAGCTCGGGGTCGGACGAATCCTCGCCGTTGGTGCGCAGGATGAAGCCGCCGGTGTTGGCCGGCACCACGCCGCCGCTGTCGGCCGCCGCAGCCGCCTCGATCAGCGCCAGCATGCGGTTGCGCAGCGACTCGCGCTGGTCCGACGGAATCTTCTGCGACACGCCGATGTGGTTGTCCTGC
Source organism: Variovorax paradoxus (assembly GCF_022009635.1). NCBI lineage: Bacteria > Pseudomonadati > Pseudomonadota > Betaproteobacteria > Burkholderiales > Comamonadaceae > Variovorax > Variovorax paradoxus. The sequence continues at coordinate 3,756,485 of NZ_CP091716.1, read as the reverse complement.
GGCAAGAACACCAGCAGCCGCCCGGCAATGCTGATCTGCGTGGAAAGCCGCGCGCCCTTGGTGCCGATCGGGTCCTTGATGACCTGCACCAGCAACGACTGCCCCTCGAACACCTGCTTCTCGATGGGCACCATCGGCCCGCCGTTGCGGTGATCGCGCTCGGGTGCCGGCGCGCTGGGCCGCGAACCCGGCGTGAACGGCGCCACGATGTCGGCCACGTGCAGGAAGGCGGTGCGCTCCAGGCCGATGTCGATGAAGGCCGACTGCATGCCCGGCAGCACGCGCGACACCTTGCCGAGGTAGATGTTGCCGACCAGTCCGCGCTCCAGCGTGCGCTCGACGTGCAGCTCTTGCACCGCGCCGTGCTCGACCAGCGCCACACGGGTCTCTTGCGGGGACCAGTTGATCAGGATGTCTTGCATGGAATTCTTGTCAGGTATTGAAACCGGCGCCGCGCAGCAGTTCGGCGGTCTCGAACATGGGAAGTCCCATGATGCCCGAATAGGACCCGCTGATGTGCTCGATGAACGCGGCCGCCGCGCCCTGGATGGCATAGGCCCCGGCCTTGCCGAGCGGCTCGCCGCTTTCGGCGTAGCGGGCAATCTGTGCTTCGGTGACTTTCGCGAAGCGCACGCGCGAGACGCTGAGCGCGGCAAGGCGCCGGTCGCCGTCCTGCAGGGCCACGGCCGTCAGCACGCGGTGCATCGCGCCGGAGAGCATCGCGAGCATGCGGGCGGCATCGGCGGCGTCCTCGGGCTTGCCGAGGATGGTGCGGCCGAGCGCGACCGTGGTGTCGGCGCAGAGCACCGGCGCGCTGGCCAGCCCGCGCCGCTGCAGCCTCGCAACAGCGGCATCGAGCTTGAGCGCGGTCACGCGCTGCACGTAGGAGGCCGGCGCCTCGTTCGGCAGCACCGCTTCGAGCGATTCGGCGTCCTCGCTGGCGTCCGCAAGCAGTAGCGCATGGCGAATGCCGAGCTGGCCCAGCAGTTGGGCACGGCGCGGGCTTTGCGAGGCGAGGTAGATGAAGTCGGACAAGGTTCAGTTCTCCTGTGAAGCCTGCGCCGCGGATTGCGCGCCGGCCACTGTGCGGTTCCATGCCAGCCCGGGCGGCAGGTGCGCGGGTCCGAAGAGGAAATGAAGGACGCGCCGGCGCACCGGCAACTGGGCGCGGGACGATGCATGCAGCAGCAGGGGCCGCATCAGCAGTGCGTCGCCTCGCGCTGCCGTGCAGGTCGTCTCGCCGTGGGCCGCGCGCACGGCCTGCGACTCGACGTCGCTCAGCCGGCCGTTGCGATGGCTGCCCGGCACGACGCGCAGGGGGCCGGCGTCGGGGCCGCAATCGTCCATATGCACGCGTACGGCGAGCAGCGACTGCAGCAGCTCGGCCGAAGGCTGCACATACGGCTCGCCTTCCTTCACGACCGTCGGCAGGCTGTCGCTGGAGGCGGGAATCGAGGTGTCTTGATGCAGCGCGACCAGCCAGTTGCGCTCGGCCGTCTTGTCGAACAGGGTGCATTGCACGGCCACCGAGGCGCTGTCGAGCAAGCCGGCTTCAAGCAGTCGCGCTTTCAGCTCGACGGCGATCTGGCGGCATGCCGGGCTGCTCAGCAGATTGCGGCTGCCCGCCGCCTGCCCGAGCCAACGCCCGAGCGACTGCGCGGCTTCGTCCAGAAGATCGGGCGGCAGCAGCGCCGGCAGAAGCGCATAGCCCTTCTCGTCGAGCAACGCGGCCTGCCCGTCGGCGCTGGTCATTCGCGGTGGTAGGGATGACCTGCGTTCACCGACCACGCCCGGTACAGCTGCTCGACCAGCAGCACCCGCGCCATCGCATGCGGCAGCGTCAGGTCGGACAGGCGGATGCGCTCATGGGCCGCGGCCTTGAAGGCCGGGTCGAGCCCGTCGGGCCCGCCGATGACCAGCGCGACGTCGTCGCCCTCGCCTTGCCAGGATTGCAGCCGCGCCGCCAGCGCCTTGGTGGTCAGCGCCGTGCCGCGCTCGTCGAGCACGACGATGCGCATGCCGCGCGCAATGGCGCCTTCGATGCGCTCGCGCTCGGCGGCATACAGCGTTTCAAGCGACTTGGAGCCGCGCGGCTCGGTCTTGACCGCGCGCAGCTCGAGCTTGAGTTCGGGCGGGAAGCGCTTGGCGTAGTCGTCCCAGGCAGTCTGTGCCCAATCGGGCATGCGCTGCCCGACGGCGACCACCAGGAGCTTCATGCGCGGCGGGCTGGCGCCTTCTTGGCTGCCGCCGTCTTCTTCGCGGCGGGCTTCTTGGCCGCCGGCTTGCCGACGACCTTGACCGGCACGCGCGCGGTGGTGGTGCCGGTCTTCTTGGCGGGCGCCTTCTTGGCCGCGGTCTTGGCGGTGGCCCTCTTGGCCGGCGCCTTCGCGGCCTTGGCTTCCTGCTCGGCCGCGCGGATCGCGGTCTTGGCGGCGCTCGAGCGGCGCAGCGTCGGTTCCTTGGCGGTGCCCTTCTTCTTGGTCTCGGGCTCGTCCTTGACCGACGAACTCGTGGAAGCGGCAGGCTTGGCACCGCCGAGCTTGGCGCGCACCGGCTTGTCGCCCCAGATCTCTTCGAGGTGGTAGTACTGGCGGATGGCCGGCTGCATGATGTGCGCGACCGCGGCGCCGCAGTCCACGATGATCCACTCGCCGTTTTCCTCGCCCTCGATGCGCGGCTTGCCGAAACCGGCCTCGCGCACAGCGTCGCGCACGCTGGCGGCAAGCGCCTTGGTCTGGCGGTTCGAGGTGCCCGACGCGACGATCACGCGCTCGAACAGCGGTGACAGATGCTCTGTGTCGAATACCTGGATGTCCTGCGCCTTGACGTCTTCGAGACCATCGATGATGGCTCGCTGGAGTTTCTGGGTGTCTTTTTTGGCGGCGGCTTCAGTGGTCATCAGGCAGAGCGGTAGAGGTGGTGTTGGTCAATATAGCGTGCAACCGTGGCCGGAACCAGCGAGGAAATGTCCACGCCAAGCGCCGCGCGCCGCCGAATTTCGGTGGCGCTGATGTCCATAGGTGGCAATTCGAGCGCCTCGAAACGCGCACCGGCCGGGAGGCCGGGCAGCATTTTCGGATCAAAACGAGCAGTGTCGCCCGTCGATAATGCGCGATACGCTACAGAAACGATAGCAATGCCGAGTATATCCTGCCAGCCGTGCCAGGTCGGCAGCGCGCTTGCCTGGTCGGCGCCCATGATCAGCACGAGCTGTGCGCCAGGCTGCTCTTGCTGCAGTTCGTGCAGGGTGTCGAGCGTGTAGGTCGGGCCGTCGCGCAGCACTTCGCGGCTGTCGATGACGACCGTGCCTTTCAGTCCCGTGAAAGCCAGCCGCGTCATCGCGAGGCGATCTTCCTTGGGCGTGAGCGCCCTGCTCTTGTGCCATGCCTGCCCGGTGGGAATGACGTGCAGCTCGGCCAGATCGAGCTGCGCAAGCGCGGCTTCGGCAAGCGCCACGTGGGCGTTGTGCGGCGGGTCGAACGCGCCACCGAAAACGCCGATGCGCGGAGCCTTGCCGGAAGAAGAATTCACAGCCAGTCGCGCCGCACGATGAAGTCGCTGTACAGCGCGGCTTCGGGGCTCCCCGGCTCGGGCTGCTGCTGGTAGGCCCAGCTCGCCAGTGGCGGCATCGACAACAGGATCGATTCGGTGCGCCCGCCCGATTGCAGGCCGAAGTGCGTGCCGCGGTCCCATACGAGGTTGAACTCCACGTACCGGCCGCGCCGGTAGAGCTGGAAGTTGCGTTCGCGCTCGGTGTACGGCATGGCGCGGCGGCGCTCGACCACGGGCAGGTAGGCCGGCAGGAAGCCGTCGCCCACCGAACGGATCATGGCAAAGCCGTTCTCGAAGCCGCCCTCGGAAAAGTCGTCGAAGAAGATGCCGCCGACGCCGCGCTGCTCGCCTCGGTGCTTGAGGAAGAAATACTCGTCGCACCAGGTCTTGAAGCGCGGGTACTTGTCGTCGCCGAAGGGCGCGAGCGCATCGCGGCACACGGTGTGGAAGTGCACCGCGTCTTCCTCGAAGCCGTAGCACGGCGTGAGGTCCATGCCGCCGCCGAACCAGCAGACCGGCTCGCCGCCTTCGGGCAGTGCCGCCAGCATGCGCACGTTCATGTGGACGATCGGCACGTACGGGTTGCGCGGATGGAACACCAGCGACACGCCCATCGCCTCGAAAGGCGCGCCAGCCAACTCGGGCCGGTTCTGCGTGGCCGATGGCGGCAGCTTCGGCCCGCGCACCTGCGAGAAGCCGCAGCCGGCGCGCTCGAACAGCTCGCCGCCTTCGAGGATGCAGGTCAGGCCCTGGCCCTGCAGCGGTTCGCCGGGCTCTTTTTGCCAGGCGTCGCGCACGCAAGCGCCACCGTCAGCCTTTTCCACCGTTGAAATGATCGATTGCTGCAGTCCGCGCAGATAGTCGCCGACCGCCGCCGGGTTGGTTTGCTGCATCAAGCGTTGGGAGGAGTGTTGCGCGCATGAAGCGCGCGGAATCCGATGTCCTTGCGGTACTGCGCGCCGTCGAACTTGACGCGCGCCGCCACCTCGTAGACCCGCTGTTGCGCGAGCTTCACGCTGTCGGCCAGCACGGTCACGCAAAGCACGCGGCCGCCGCTGGTCTTGAGCTCGCCGTTGTCCAGCGTGGTGCCGGCGTGGAACACCACCGCGTCGGGCGCCTCGGCCGGAATGCCGGTGATGCGGTCGCCCTTGCGCGGCGACAGCGGATAGCCGTGCGCGGCCATCACCACGCCCAGCGCCACGCGACGGTCCCATTGCAGCTCGACCTGGTCGAGCGTGCCGTCGGTGGCGTGCCAGAACACCTCGAACAGGTCGGACTTCAGGCGCATCATGATCGGCTGCGTCTCGGGGTCGCCCATGCGGCAGTTGAACTCGAGCGTCTTCGGATGGCCGGCCGCGTCGATCATCAGGCCGGCATACAGGAAGCCGGTGTAAGGAATGCCGTCCTTTTCCATGCCGCGGATGGTCGGCAGGATGATCTCGCGCATGGCGCGCGCATGCACCTCTGCCGTGACCACCGGCGCGGGCGAATACGCGCCCATGCCGCCGGTGTTGGGGCCTTCGTCGTTGTCGAGCAGGCGCTTGTGGTCCTGGCTGGTGGCCAGCGCGGTGACGTTCTTGCCGTCGCACAGCACGATGAAGCTGGCTTCCTCACCCTGCAGGAATTCTTCGATGACGACACGCGCGCCGCCTTCGTTGTGCGACACGCCGAACTTGTTGTCGACCAGCATGAAGTCGACCGCCTCGTGCGCTTCCTGCGCGGTCATGGCCACCACCACGCCCTTGCCGGCTGCCAGGCCGTCGGCCTTGACGACGATCGGCGCGCCCTTGGCGTCGATGTAGGCATGCGCGAGCGCGGCGTCGGTGAAGGCTTCGTATTCGGCCGTGGGAATCTTGTGGCGCTTCATGAACGCCTTGGAAAACGCCTTGGAGCTTTCGAGCTGCGCGGCGGCCTGCGTGGGCCCGAAGATGCGCAGGCCGTGCTCGCGGAACTCGTCGACCACGCCGGCCGCCAGCGGCGCCTCGGGGCCGACCACGGTCAGCGCGATCTTTTCCTTGATGGCCCACTCGCGCAGCGCGGCGGGCTCGGTGATGTCGATGCAGTCGTAGCGTTCGTCGCTCGCGGTGCCGCCGTTGCCGGGGGCCACGTACACGCGGCTCACCCGGGTGGCCTGCGCCAGACGCCACGCCAGAGCGTGTTCACGGCCCCCTCCCCCAATTACCAGTACCTTCATTCGCGGGCCTTCATTTCTCGCTGTGATTCAACAAACATTCATTCGTGCTTACTCGGACAACGAGGCGTTGTGATAAACGTCCTGCACGTCGTCCAGGTCCTCGAGCACGTCGAGCAACTTCTGCATTTTCGCGGCGTCCTCGCCGGCGACTTCGATGGGGTTCTCGGCGCGCATGGTGACTTCGGCCACCTCGGGCTTCAGGCCCGCGGCCTCGAGCGCGTTCTTGACGGCTTCGAAGTCGGCAACGGGAGTGAGCACTTCGATGGCGCCGTCGTCGTCGGTGACGACGTCTTCGGCGCCCGCTTCGAGCGCCACTTCCATCACCTTGTCTTCATCGGTGCCGGGCGCGAAGACGATCTGGCCGCAATGCTTGAACTGGAAGGCCACCGAGCCTTCGGTGCCCATGTTGCCGCCGTACTTGGAGAAGGCGTGGCGCACTTCGGCCACGGTGCGCACGCGGTTGTCGGTCATGGTGTCGACGATGATCGCCGCGCCGCCGATGCCGTACCCTTCGTAACGAATTTCTTCGTAATTGACGCCTTCGAGGTTGCCGGTGGCCTTGTCGATGTTGCGCTTGATGGTGTCGATGGGCAGGTTCACGGCCTTGGCCTTTTCAACCGCCAGCCGCAGCCGGGGGTTGGAGCCCAGGTCAGCGCCGCCGGCGCGCGCCGCCACCGTGATTTCGCGAATGGCACGGGTCCAGAGCTTGCCGCGTTTCTCGTCCTGACGGCCCTTGCGGTGCTGAATATTTGCCCATTTGCTATGTCCGGCCATGGCTTTCTATCTCGCTGTCTTGTGTTTTCAAAGCAAGCTCCGAGTTTACTGTCCGGCGCACACAACGCCCGGAGGGGCCCCGGATTTCGGGCCCGGGCTTTTGGTGATAATCGTTCGATGACGCCATCGCCTACCGGCGGCCCCGTGACGCCCGTCGTCCTGCCGCCACACGCTCCCCTGCCGCTGTACTACAGCAACGAGGCAGAGCACCAGGCGTTCCTGCGTCGCATCTTCGACAACACGGCTGCCGACTACGACCGCATCGAAAGCGTGCTCGCCTTCGGCACCGGCCCCTCCTACCGCCGCGCGGCGCTGCAGCAGGCGGGTCTGGCGCCGGGCGCCGAGGTGCTCGACGTGGGCATCGGCACCGGGCTGGTGGCGCGCGAGGCGCTGAAGCTCATCGGCCCGACCGGCAAGCTCGTGGGCGTGGACCCCAGCGCCGGCATGATGGACCAGGTGAAGCTGCCCGGCGTCGAGCTGGTGCAGGGCGTGGCGGAGGCCCTTCCCCGCCCCGACGCCAGTTGCGATTTCGTGAGCATGGGCTACGCCATGCGCCACATCAGCGACGTGGCCGCCGCCTTCGGCGAATTCCACCGCGTGCTGCGCCCCGGCGGGCGCGTGGTGGTGCTCGAAATTACCAAGCCCGAGGGCCGCGTCGCGACGGCGCTGCTCAAGGGCTACATGCGCGCCGTGGTGCCGCTGATCGCCCGCGTGGTCGGTCGTCGGCGTGACACCTCGGAACTGTGGCGCTATTACTGGGACACGATCGAGGCCTGCATTCCCCCTGAACAGGTGGTGCAGGCGCTGGCCGCGGCGGGTTTCCGCGACGTGCGCCGGCATGCCAGCCTCGGCGTGTTCTCTGCCTATACCGCCATCAAACCAGACCATATCGTCGAGGCAAGGTGACAGTGCAAGTTCAGGACGAAACCTCTTCTTCTTCCCATCTGCGCGTGGAGCGCCTTTCGTTGCCCGACAGCCTCGCGCTGGCCGCCGGCGGCAAGGCGCCGTTCGCGGCGCTGGGCTACGGCACGCCGCACGGCGTGGCGTGGATGCCGACAGTCAATGCGCGCGTGCTCTCGTCCAACGGCGCGATGGCCGATGTGTGGCACCTGACGGCGCCGCATATCGAGTCGGGCACCACCGGCATCGCGCGCTGGCGCACCGACGGCCAATGGCTGCTGGGCGCCATCGACCTCGACGAGGCGACCGAGAAGCAAGGCTTGACCGAACTCGCGCGCCGCGCCTACAGCGACCTGTTCAAGACGCTCGACCAGGCCGGCATTCCGCACCTGCAGCGCATCTGGAACTACCTGCCGCAGATCAACGCCGACGGCGGCGGGCTGGAGCGCTACCGCCAGTTCAATGCAGGCCGTCAGGAAGCCTTCCTCGAAGCCGGCCGCGCCGCCTTCGAGGGCGCGCCGGCCGCCTGCGCGCTGGGCATCCACCAGGGTGCGCTGTCGATCCGCTTCCTGGCCGGCCAGCAGGCGCCGCTGCCGGTAGAAAACCCACGCCAGGTGTCTGCCTATCGCTACCCCGAGACCTACGGCCCGCGCTCGCCCACCTTTTCGCGCGCGGCGCTGTCGGACATCGGCGACGGCAACATCGCGCTCTTCATCTCCGGCACCGCGAGCATCGTGGGGCATGAAACCATTCACCACGGCGACGTGCTCGAGCAGACCCGCGAGACGCTGCGCAACCTGCAGGCCGTGATCACCGCCGCCAACGAGCGCGGCACCGCACAGTTCTCGCTGGCCGAGCTCGACTGCGTGGTGTACGTACGGCATCCATCCGACACCGAGGCGGTGCGCGGCATCATCGAGAGCACGCTAGGCGCCGATGCGCCGATGGCGCGCCATGCGGTGTACCTGGAAGCCGACATCTGCCGCAGCGACCTGCTGGTCGAGATCGAGGCGCACACGGTTGCAGCCGGCCGATTGCGGGCCTGACTTGCCGGCGCCCGACCGACCGGCCGACGGCCCCGATCGCCCGACGACTGACTCAATGACCCGAGTGCTGCGCATTCTCACGTCGATCCCGCTTGCGTTGATGCTTTACGCGCTGCTGCTTTTCCTGGGCCTGATCTCTCTGGTCTGGAACTTCGTGGCCATGCTGATCTACCCGCTGATGCCCATGCGCCCTGCCCGCGCGCTGGGCCGCATGACCATCGCGTTCGCCTACCGCATGTTCTGGTGGCTGGCGTCGGTGACGGGCATGATGCGCATCGACGCCACCTGCCTCGACCCGATGCGCAAGGAGCCCGGCGTGATCTTCGTGGCCAACCACCCGACCATGCTCGACGCCCTGCTGCTGGTGGCGCGTCTGCCGCGCAGCGCCTGCATCATGAAGGCCGACCTGATGGGCAACATCTTCCTCGGCGCGGGTGCGCGGCTGGCGCGCTACATCAGCAACAAGTCGGCCCGCATGATGGTGCGGCTGGCGGTGAACGACCTGCGCAACGGCGGGCAGCTGGTGATCTTTCCCGAAGGAACGCGCACGGTGACGCCGCCGCTCAACCCCTTTCGGCCCGGCGTGACGCTGATCGCCAAGCTGGCGCAGGCGCCGATCCAGACCGTGTTCATCGACACCGACTCGCCCTATCTCAGCAAGGGCTGGCCGCTGTGGCGGGTGCCGCCGCTGCCGATCGTCTTCACGCTGCGGCTGGGCAAGCGCTTCGCGGCCACGCAGGACAGCGATGTGCTGCAGGCCGACCTGGAACACTACTTTCGCCAAAACATGGAACAGCGCGCCACCGACGCGTCCCCCGAATGCCAGACGCCTCGCGCACCCACCTTGTCCTGATCCCGAGCTACAACACGGGAGAACGCGTGTTCTCCACGGTCGAGGCCGCGCGCGCTCAATGGAACCCGGTATGGGTGGTGGTGGACGGCAGCGACGACGGCACGGGCGAGCGGCTGCAGCAGATGGCCGCCAGCGATCCCGGCCTGCGGGTGTGGGTGCTGCCGCAGAACCAGGGCAAGGGCTCGGCGGTGCTGCACGGACTGCGCGCCGCGCAGGACGCCGGCTTCACGCATGCGCTGACGATGGACTCCGACGGGCAGCATCCGGCGGACCTGATTCCCGAATTCATGAAAGCCTCGCTGGACCGGCCCGAGACGATGGTGCTGGGGCGCCCGGTGTTCGACGCGAGTGCGCCGCTGCTGCGCGTGCGCGGGCGGCGCGTATCGAATGGGTGGACGCAGCTAGAAACCTTGTTTGCCGGGGTGGGCGATTCGCTCTACGGCTTTCGGGTGTATCCGGTGGGCGACCTGATCGCGGTGATGGCCAAGCAGCCGTGGATGCGGCGCTTCGACTTCGACACCGAAGCGGTTGTCCGGCTGGCCTGGCGCGGGGTCAAGCCGGTGAACATCGATGCGCCGGTGAAATACCTGAGCGCCGAGGAAGGCGGGGTTTCGCACTTCCGCTATGGGCGGGACAACGTGCTGCTGACGTGGATGCACACGCGGCTGATGGTGGAGTTCGTGCTGCGGCTGCCGGGGTTGGTGTTTCGGAAGCTGGCTGGGAAGCCGCCGTTTCAGGACTGAATCTTTGTTCTTGCCGGATAGCGCCCGGTACGCGGTACGGCGCGGTCAGCCCCACTGCGCCGGCCCTTCGGGCTTCCCTGCGGTGCTCGCATTTCGCGGGGTCTCGCAGAACTCGCTTCGCTCAAACAGCTGCGAGCCCTGATCCGCGAAACGCTGCGCTCCTCGGCGGCACAGAGGGGCCGACCACACCGCACCACGCACCGGGCTTGTCGGGTGGTTGAGGCCGATGCCCTCACCCCAGCCCTCTCCCGGAGGGAGGGGGAGCAAGACAAAAGGCTGATCTCGAATAGGGAGGACGTGCCACGGCTTTGTCCACGGCGGTGGGTGCTGTGCCCTTGGGTGGCCGTTGAGGCACCGCCGAGCAGCGCAGTGGCGGGCGGATCAGGGCTCGCAGCTGTTTGAGCGCAGCGAGTTCTGCGAGACCCCGCCCGTCGCGAGCAGCGCAGGGAAGCCCGAAGGGCCGGTGACGTTGGCCGCCCAAGGGAACAGCGCCCACCGCCGCACCCCAAAAGTCAAAGCGTCAGATCATCCCGCCATTGACCGAAATCACTTGCCCAGTGATGTACCCGGCCTCGTTGCCAGCAAGGAACGCGGCCAAGGCAGCCACCTCTTCCGGTGTCCCGGCCCGCTTCACAGGCACCATCTGGTTGATGACCGCCGGATCGAACACCGCATCCGCCATGGGCGACGCAATGATCCCCGGCGCGATGGCGTTCACCGTCACGCCGCGCGACGCCACTTCGAGCGACAGCGCCTTGGTTGCGCTGTTGAGCGCGCCTTTGGCCGCAGCGTAGTTGACCTGCCCGCGATTGCCGGCGATGGCGGCCACCGACGAGATGTTCAGGATGCGTCCCCAGCGTGTGCGCATCATCGGAAGCAGCAAGGGCTGCGTGACGCGGAAGAAGCCGTTGAGCGAAACGTCGATCACCTTGTGCCACTGCTCGGCACGCATGCCCGGCAGCACTGCGTCGTCGTGCACGCCCGCGTTGTTGACGAGGATCTGGACCGAGCCGCCCTCGAGGATGCGCGCGCAAGCCGCCGCGCAAGCCTCGTCGCTGCGCAGGTCGAACACATGGCATTCCGCCTTGCCGCCGTCGGCCGAAATGGCCTCGGCCAGTTGCTCGACCGCTTCCGGCCGCGAGTTGGCGTGCAGCAGCACCGTCGCGCCCTCGCGCGCGAAGCGGCGGGCCATGGCCGCGCCGAGCGCGCCGCTGGCGCCGGTGATCAGGGCGCGTTTTCCTTCGAGACTCATGACGATGTGCTTTCTTCCGCGGCCAGCGGCGTGTTCAGGACCACCACGGCACGGCCCTCGGCCAGCGAGCGGCCGTCTTCGGCCTTCACCGTGAATTCATAGAGGATCTGGCGGTCGTCGCCAGACAGGCGCTTCGCGCGCACCTGCAAGGCACCGTCGATATCGTCGAGTCGCGCCACCGCCAGCTTGACGTTGCGCGCGCTCGCCAGAAAACCGGCCGACGGCGTGCTGCCTTCGGCCGCCAGCAGGCCGCCGTGCAGCGCCATCGCCTGCGCGGCGTATTCGATGGCGTTCGGCGCGAGCAAGCCACTCTCGGTGCGCAGCGGGTTGTCGTCCTGGGCATGCGTGGTGGTGCTGCAATGGATCGCGTCGGCGTCCCAGCTTTCGAGCCGCTCCAGCAGGCACATGCTGCCGCTGTGCGGAATGCGCTGCGCGATGCCGGCGCGGTCGAGCGTCTGCGGCGCGGTCATGCGGCGCGGTCCACTTCCAGGTCGGCCACCAGAAGCACGTTGGCAAAGGGGGTGCCCTCGCTCATCGGGATGCTGTGCACGCGAAAGCCCAGATGGTCGAGCAAGGCGGTCCACTCGGCCAGCGGGCGCCCCCAGGTCGGCGAGACCTTGTGGCCGCGAACGCGCGTCACCGTGCGGTCGACCCACTGGCTGATCGCGAAGCCGCGGCGGCTCGACGCATCGCCCACGCGCAGCAGCAGCCGCGCCTGCGGGTTGCCGCCGCGCCGCAGCGCGTCGCGCACGCGCAGCAGAACGCCCTGCTGCGCCTCCAGGTTCACGTAGTGCAGCACGTCCAGGATCACGACGAGGTCGCAGTCGGGCAGCTCGGCCGAGCACATGTCGGCGCAGACCAGCTTGGGCGTGGGCTGCAGATGGCCGATGGAGGCTTCGGCGCGCGCCACGTCCTTGGGCATCAGCTCGATGCCGGTGTAGTCGGCGCTGTCCGGCGTGGCGGACCACGACGCGGGCCAGCGGCCTTTTTTCTGCATCGCGCTCATCGACGCGAGCAGGCTGGCGAACAGGCCCTGCCCGCAGCCGATGTCGACCACGCGACGGTGCTGCGCACCGATCAGGCCGCGCTCGAGCAGGCCGCGGAACACCGGGTCGCGCCCGAGCTTGCCGCGCGCGAAGTGCCAGGCGAAGCTGCCGCCCTTCTTGTAGGGAATGGTCGCGGCTTCATGCAGCTCGCGCCATGCGTTGTCGGTTGCGCCCCGCGAGGGCAACACCGCGCTCATGACTTCATGCCCTCGGGCAAGGTGACAGCGCGCAGTCCATCGGCGCGCAGACGTTCGAGCAACAAGGGCAATACCTCCAGCAAAACGGGTTGTCCTTCGGCGGTGCGCGCGGCATTGCCGTCGTGCAGCAACAGGATGTCGCGCGCCTGCAGGTTGCGGCTCAGGCGCGCCATCACCTTGGCGGCGTCGCCTTCGCGCGTGTCGAAACCGCGCCGCGTCCAGCTCACCAGCGAAAGGCCGAGGCTGTGCAGCACGGGTTCCAGGAAAGGGTTGCGCAGGCCGGCCGGCGCGCGGAAACAGGTCGGGCGCTGGCCGGTGACGTCGCTCAAGATGTCCTGCGCGCGCGCGATCTCGGCGGCGAAACCGCTCGGTCCGAGAAAGGAAAAATTGTGACGATGCCGCGCCGTGTGGTTCTGGATGCTGTGGCCGCGCGCCACGATCTCGCGCGCCAGCGCGGGCTGCGCCAGCACGCGCTCGGCAATGCAGAAGAAGGTGGCGCGCTGGCCGTGCGCGTCGAGCAGGTCGAGCACGCGCGGCGTGACCTCGGGCTCCGGTCCGTCGTCGATGGTGATCGCCACCTCGCGGCGCGCGCCGGCCGCTTCAGGCAAGCGCGTGACATTGGGGCCCAGCAGGCTGCTGCGCGGCGTGAGGCCGGCGCCTGTGATCAGTGCATGGTTCAGCACGATGGCGCCCACGGCCCACGGCAGTGCGCCCGGCACCAGCACACCCGCGCCGATGGCGGCAACGTGCCAAGCAGCGCTGGCCCGGATGGCCGGCGGCCAGGGCCAGGATTCACGAGGAGCGGAGGCGGAAGACATGAGACCGGATTTTCCCCTCATCAACCGCGCGAAGCCTTCGAAGGCCCCACGCTGCGTGCGAACGCCGCCGACAGCAGCAGCGCCAGCAGCGCCCCCGGTGCGACCACGCGGCCGATCGACGAAAGCGCGGGAATGTCGGAGATCGCGATCAGCCCGAAGGACACCACCGTCGTCAGGTTGGCCAGCATCAGCGAGGCCAGCGTGTCCTCGTCGGCCCGGCCGGTGGTGCGCAGCTGGTCGAAGAACAGCGCGTAGTTGGAGCCCACCGCCACGATCAGCAGCAGCCCCACCAGGTGCAGGATGCCCAACGCCGCCTGCAGCACTGCCATGCCGCCCAGCGTGAGCACCACCGCGAACAGCAGCGGCTGGCACACGGCCAGAAGCCGGCGCCACGAGCGCAGGTAGATGCCCAGCAACACCACCACCGCCAGCGCGCCCAGCAGCACCTGCACGAAGGCTTCGTGCAGGTAGCGTTGATAGAGGCCGGCCAGCTCGCGGCCGACATCGACCACCTGCACTTCGGGCAGTCCGGCCAGCGCGGTCTCGAGCCGCTTCTGGTCGAACTTGGCGCCGGGGTGCAGCACCACCAGCGTGCCCCAGCCGCCGCCCGGGCGCTGGTACATCAGCGTATTGAGCACCGAGCCCAGCGGGCCGCCGGCCAGGTCGGCGCGCTGCACCGGCTGCAGCTTGCGCGCGGCCTCCACGTCCTTTACGAAAGGTTCGAGGCGTGCCGCCGGCAGCGGCATGCCCTGCGTCGCCTCGGCAAGATTGGCGCGGAGGGTATCGCCGGACGGCAGGCCGCCGATGCGCGCCGCCTGGGTCTGCAGGCTGGGCAGCACGCGCGTGACGGTCTCGTAGCCCATGAGTTCGCCGCTGTCCACGAGCGCATCGAGCCGCGCCGCCGCGGCCTCGGTGTTGCGCAGCGCGGCCTGCTCGTCGTCGCCGTAGGCCACCACCAGCACGCCGCCATCGCTGGCGCCGATGTCGTTGCGCAGCATCTCGTCCATCTGCTGGGCGGCCTTGGGCACCGGGCTCATCGCGCCCAGGTCGCCGCGCCACAGATGGCCGCCCTGCCACAGCACCAGCCCCAGCGCCGCCACGCCGAGCGCGGCCAGCGGCCAGCGCAGGCGCGGCAGGCCGCGCACCAGCGCACCCGCGAGCTGCGCCATGTAGCGGCGCATGCCCATGCCGGTGGCGCCGTCGGGCGCGAGCATCGGCAGCACATAGCGCGTGGCCAGCGCGGCAGACACCAGCCCGGCGATCGAAAACACGCCCAGCTGCGCCAGCCCCGGAAAGCCCGAGAACACCAGCGCGGCAAAACCGCACACCGAAGTGAGCAAGCCCAGCCGCACGGTCGGCCAATTCAGGTCGCGCCAGCGTTGCCAGCCGGTGCCAGCCACGGCCGCGCCGCGCGCCTGGATGAGGTAGTAGATGGCGTAGTCGACCGTCTCGCCGATCAGCGTGCTGCCGAAGCCCAGCGTCAGCCCGTGCACGGAGCCGAACACCAGGCTCACGCTCGCGGTGCCGACCACCACGCCCGTGGCCACTGGCAGGAAGGCAATGACCAGCGCGCGCGGCGAGGCAAAGGCCAGCAGCAGCAGCCCGCCCATCACGATGCCGCCCACCACCGCGAGGTGAATGGCTTCGGTCTTGATCTTGTCTCGGCTCATCACCGAGAAAACCGGCGGGCCGCTCAGCAGCAGCTTGGGCGCGTCGGCCCCCATGCCGCGAGCGACCGCTTCGTAGGCCGCATTCACCCGCGCGATGGCCACGGCCTGCGCGTCGAGGTCGCTGCCGGCGGCACGGGTGGTCGCGATCATCAGCGCGCGCGGCGCGCTGCGCGACATCCACACGCCGTCTTCGCTGCGCGGTGCGCTCGCGGGCACCAGCTCCATCGCGATGCGCTGGGTTTCGCCGGTGGGGTCGCGGTCGAGCAGCGGCTTGATGACGTTGCCGGCCGGCGTGCCGAGCATCGACAACGTCTCGTTGATCGCGTCGCGCAGGCCGGCGACGGTGAACTGCCCCGGCGTGACGCCCGGCGACAGCTGGTAGCGATGCTCGAAGACCCAGGTGCCGGCGTCGCTCCAGTCGCTGACGTCGCCGTTCTGCACCAGGTCGAACAGCTGGCTCTCGCGCATGCTCTTGGCCACCGCGCGCGACACCGTGGCGCGCTGCTCGACGCTGCCGCCCTCGATGCCCAGCATCAACGTGCGCGAAGCCACGCCGCTTTGCAGCTGCTCGATCAGCACCCGCTGGCGCACGTCGGGACTCTTGGGCAGGAAGGCCGAGAGGTCGGCGCCGATCTGCGTGCGCGCGATGACGACCGCGCCGCAAACCAGCACAAGCAGCCATGCCAGCAGCACGACTGCCCTGCGCCGCCAGCTTGGCGGCCCGCCAGCCTGCCCCACGGTCACGGCGTGCCGCGGCCGGCCGCGCCGGAAGGTGCCGCGCCCGCGGGCGCCGTGCCGGGCGCGTTCGGCGAAATGTTCATGACCGAGCGGTCGCCGCCGATGAACTCCATTTCGAGGCCCAGCACGTCGCTTGCGCGGCCGCTGATGCGCATGCTGCGCACCTGGGCGGCCAGCCGGCTGTCGAGCGGCACCAGATCGAGCGTCCACTTGGCTGCGGAGCCCGTGACGGTGCTGCGGAAGTAGCGCTGCAGCGTGGCGCCGTCGCCGGTCAGCGTGCCGCGCATGGCTTCGACCAGGCCTTGCAGCTCGGGCATGCTGTCCAGTGCCAGCGTGCGGGTGCGCCCGCCGCGCGACAGAGTCAGCGTGTTGCCCTCGACCGCCATGGTCTCGATGCGCGGCGACAGGGTGCGGCGCACCAGCTTGTCGGGCGCGTCGAAGTTCAGGGTGCCGCTGGCGTCGAGCGGGCCTTCCAGGCCGTGCACGAAGCGTTGTTCGGTGAAGCGGGCCTCGCCGCTCTTCTGCTTGGCCAGCAGGGTCATCAGCTCGGGCAGGTCGAACGCCGCCCAGGCCGGCACGGCGCAAAAAGCCAGTGCCAGCACGAATGCCTTGCAGAGCCGGTCAAGCCGCATCTTCGAGCCAGAAATCATGAAAGTTGAACCAGTTGTAGGGGTGTGCGCGGCACAGCGCCTCGAGCCGCGCGACATAGGCCTCGAGCGCGGCGCGGATGCGCTCCTCGCGCTGCGCCAGGCCCGACACCGGCTCGCCGAAGTCGGCCAGCGCATCGAACTGCACGTCGTAGCGCGCGCCGCCGCCGTAGAGGCCCGCCATGAAGAACACCTTGCGACGCAGCAGCGCGGCAAGCCGGAAGGGACCGTCGTTGAAGCACGCCGGCTGCCCCAGGAACGGCAGCACGATGTTGTTGCCGCGCTGGTGCGCCGGCTGGTCTTCGCCGCCCGGCAGCGTGCGGTCGGCCAGCATGCCGGCCAAGCCGCCGCCGTCGAGCCAGTCGCGCAGTGCGAGCATCGAATGCGGCCGGCCCAGCGCGATGACATGCGGCCGCAGCTCGGGCACCGCGATGGCGTCGAGCGTGGCGGTGATGCGCCGTGCGTTGTCCGGGTACATGAGCATCGCGATGCGCAGGTTGTGCTGGTGCGTCTGCTGGCGGCAGGCGCCCAGCGCCTCGAAGCTGCCGACGTGGGCGCCGAGCAGGAAGGCGCCGCGCCCCTGCGAAAGCTCTTTGTCGATCGGCAGGTTGCCGTCGATGCTGACCTTGAACAGGTCCATGCGGCCGCGCAGGAAGTACACCCGGTCGAGCACCGTCGATGCAAAGGCGTGCAGCAGGCGATAGCCGTCGATCCAGCCCGCATGCGGGCCGATGGCCCTGAAAAGATAGCGCTTGATGTGCCGCCGCTGCGCGGGCAGGAACAGCAGGAAGTAAAGGCTGATGGGCGGCAGCAGCAGCCGCGTGACATGCCGCCCGAACACCACCGCCATGAAGCAGATGAAGCGCAGCGCGAGCATGTTGCTGCGCTCGGGCGTGTGGGCCCAATCGCCCTTTTCGCTTTTTTCTCCCTTCGGCGCGGACCGGGGCGCCTGGGCCGCCTCGTTCACGGCGCGCGCTTCGACATCGGTGTGCTTCATCAGGCCGACTCTTGCACGGCCGTCCATCGTCCGCTGACAGCCACCACGCCGTCGCAACGCACGTCGAAACGTACGCCGCGGCCCGCGCCGGCCTCCGGATGCAGTTCGATCGACAGCGTGCTGCCGGGCCGCACGGGCGCCAGGAACTTGGCGGCCGCCAGCGTCGGGTTGGCGCCCAGCCGGT
This sequence comes from Variovorax paradoxus, assembly GCF_022009635.1. Lineage (NCBI taxonomy): Bacteria > Pseudomonadati > Pseudomonadota > Betaproteobacteria > Burkholderiales > Comamonadaceae > Variovorax > Variovorax paradoxus. Next base: position 3,738,874 of record NZ_CP091716.1, on the reverse strand, counting down.
TGGCCAGCGCCGGCACGCGCTGCACGGCTTCCATGACTTCGGCGAGCAGCAAGGCGCCCGGCACCAGCGGCTGGCCGGGGAAGTGGCCGGCGAAGACCGGGTGGTCGACCGGCACGGTGTGGGCCAGTTGCACCGGCGTGTCGTCTTCGGCGAGCTGGGCCAGCGCGAACTCGCGCAGCGCGCGCACCGTGAGCTTGCCGGTGCCTTCGCGCGGGAAGGCCTTGACCTGCACCACGCGGCGCGGCACGAACACCGCTTCGAGCCGCTGCCGCAGCGCGGCGATGATCTCCCCCGCCGAAAGCGTGGGCGCCACCACGAAGGCCACGGGCCGCACCACCCCGTCGGCCACCTCGTCGGGCAGCCAGAAAGCGCCGTCTTCCACGCCGGGAATGCTGTTGAGGTGGTAATTGAGGTGGGCCAGCGAACTGCGCCGCCCCGCCACGTGGATCAGGTCGTTGGCGCGCCCGAACAGGCGAAAGCGCCGCTCGTCGAGCAGCTCGAGCACGTCGGCCATGGGCGTGGGCTCGGGTATGAAGTCGCCGCTGAAGATGAAGCGCTCCGGCCCGCCGCCCTCGCCCGGCTCGGCGTGCACGCGGATGTCGCCGAAGGTTTCCCAGACTTCGCTTTCGGTCGTGCGGCGCGTGGCGACCTGGCCCGACTCGGTGCTGCCGTAGATCTCGAGCAGCACGGCGCCCATGGCCTGCTCGGCCTGCAGCGCGAGCTGGGGCGACAGCGGCGCGGTGGCCGAGAGAATCAGGTCCACCGGCGGCAGCGCGATGCCCGAAAGCAGCAGCGTCTTCAGGTGGAAAGGCGTGGTCACCAGCGCGCGGGGGCGCGGCACCGAGGCCAGCGTCTGCGCCACGTCGGCCGGGAAGAAGGGCCGCCCGCTTTCGAAGGCCGCGCCGCCCAGCATGGCCAGCAGCGCCGACGATTCGATGCCGTAGCTGTGCTGCACCGGCACGGTCGCGACCAGCGTCAGGCCTTCGAGCGACGAACGGCCGAGCACGCGGCACAGGCGCTTGACCGCCACGGCCACGTCGCCCACCAGCGTGCCCCAGGTCTTGGCATGGGGCTGGGGCACACCGGTCGAGCCCGAGGTCAGCAGGCTGACCGCGTGCATGCCGGCATTGATTTGCGGCACCGCACCGCTTGCGTCGCCTTCGAGGCTGGAGCGGTCTTCGATCAGCACGCGGCGCATGCCGGGGGTCTGGAGCTTCGGGTCGTCGGTGAGCGCGAACAGGCGGGGGCCGCCGGACTCGACCAGGCGCGCGAGCGTGTCGGGCCGGGCATCGGGCGGCAGCAGGCTCGCGTGGCCGCGCACCAGCGCCGCGCCCAGGCTCACGGCAAAGGCGTAGCGATCGACGCACAGGTTGACCGCGGGGCCGTCTTCCGGCAGTTCGGGGGCGAAGCGGGCCACGTCGGCCAGGAACTGCCGTGTGCTCACCGGCACGCCGGCGCGCCAGGCCAGGGGGGCATCGGGGTCGCGGTCCGCGAGCAGCGGCAGGAGGAAGTTGTCTGTCGTCGTCACGCGGGCAGCGCCTGTGTCATTGGCCGCCGGCGCTGGAATCCACCGACGACGTGCCATAGAACGCGCGCACCGCATCGACCAGGCGCGTACGTTCGAATTCGGGATGCAGCCGGTAGCGCACCAGGTGTTCGCCGACGAACAGCACGCCCACCATCACGGGCGACAGCACGTTGGCGAACAGCGACCAGTCGGAAAACGGCCGCGTCAGGTAGATGGCGATGGACGCCAGCACCACGACCGCGAAATACGCCGTCCAGATGCGCGTGAGCTGCGTGGTGTAGGCCAGCATGTGCCCCTTGAGCGGGTGCACGCGCTGCGCGAACTGGGTGATCAGCGGCAGGCCTTGCCCGCGCAGCGTGGAGCCGAACCAGCCGCACAGCAACGCATTGATGGCCACGTGCTGGAACACGTAGAGACGGTTAGGGTCGCCCGCCTCACCGAGGAAGACGAGCACGAAGCCGGCAATGCCCAGCAGCACGGCGCCGGCGCAGCCCCAGCGGCCGAAGCGGCTGGCGGCAAAGCCCACGGCGGCCAGCCACAGCGGCCCCAGCAACACGACCACCGCCCACGGCTCGGTGGCGTGGAACAGCGTCATCCAGTGCGAGAGGCCGGCATAAGCGACTCCCAGCAGCAGCAGGAGCGCCAATCGCCATCGAGACATGGGAATCAGGTAGCGACGCGGTGCTGGGCGACGTGGGTCGCGAGCGTGCGCAGCGACTGGAAGATCTGCTGGTTGCGCTCGTCGTCCGAGCGCAGCTGGAACCCGTAGCGGCGCGAGACTTCGAGCGCGACTTCGAGGATGTCGATCGAATCGAGCCCCAGGCCTTCGCCGTACAGGGGGTCGGTGGGCACGATGTCCTCGGGGGCGATCTCGAGGTTCAACGCATTCACCAGCAACACGGCCAGCTCTTTTTCGGTGGGCGACTGTTCAGGCGAATCGCCTACGGCGGAAGAATTGGTTTGTACGGTCGAGGACAACACGTGCTCCGGTTTACTTTGCGTTGATACGAAAATTCGCAGCCATTGTAAAGGCGGGGTTTGGATAGACTGCCCGCAAATATCTGAGTGAGGACCCTATGACAGAGCCATTGTTGATCGCACGCCACGAGACTGTCGAGTGCGCCCTCCTGCCCGCCCTGGCCAACCGCCACGGCCTGATCACCGGTGCCACCGGCACCGGCAAGACCGTCACGCTGCAGACCATGGCCGAAAAGCTGTCCGGCATCGGCGTGCCGGTGTTCATGGCCGACGTGAAGGGCGACCTGACCGGCATCAGCCAGAAAGGCAGCATCGGCGCCAAGCTGGCGGCCACGCTGAAGGAGCGCGGCATCGACGTGCCCGAGCCCTCCGCCTGCCCCGTCACGCTGTGGGACGTGTTCGGCGACCAGGGCCACCCGGTGCGCGCCACCATCTCCGACATGGGCCCGCTGCTGCTGAGCCGCATGCTCGACCTGAACGACACCCAGGCCGGCGTGCTGAACCTGGTGTTCAAGATCGCAGACGACAACGGCCTGCTACTGCTCGACCTGAAGGACCTGCGCGCCATGCTGCAGTACGTGGGCGAAAACGCGAGCCAGTTCACCACGCAGTACGGCAACATCAGCGCCGCCAGCGTGGGCGCCATCCAGCGCGGGCTGGTGCAGATCGAGACCCAGGGCGGCGACAAGTTCTTCGGCGAGCCGATGCTCAACATCGCCGACTTCATGCAGACCGTGGGCGGCAAGGGCGTGATCAACATCCTGGCGGCCGACAAGCTCATGAATTCGCCGCGCCTGTACGCCACCTTCCTGCTGTGGATGCTGTCGGAGCTGTTCGAGCAATTGCCCGAAATCGGCGACCCCGAGCAGCCCAAGCTGGCTTTTTTCTTCGATGAAGCCCACCTGCTGTTCAACGAAGCGCCCAAGGCGCTGGTCGAGCGCATCGAGCTGGTGGTGCGGCTGGTTCGCTCCAAGGGCGTGGGCGTGTATTTCGTCACCCAGAACCCGCTGGACATTCCCGACACCGTGCTCGCCCAGCTCGGCAACCGCGTGCAGCACGCGCTGCGCGCCTTCACCCCGCGCGACCAGAAAGCCGTGAAGGCGGCCGCCAGCACCATGCGGCAGAAGCCGGGGCTGGACATCGAGACCGCCATCACCGAGCTCGCCGTGGGCGAGGCGCTGGTGAGCTTCCTCGACGAAAAAGGCCGCCCCAGCGTGACCGAGCGCGTGTTCGTGCTGCCGCCGGGCAGCCAGCTCGGCCCGATCACGCCGGACCAGCGCAAGGCGCTGATCGCCAATTCGCTGGTGGCGGGCGTCTACGAGAAGGCGGTGGACCGCGAATCGGCCTATGAAAAGCTCAAGGGCCGCGCCGACAGCGCACCCGGCGCGCCGACGGCCACGCTGCCGGGCGGCAAGCCGGCGGCGGAAGCCTCCGGCTCGGGCATGGGCGGCATGCTCAACGACATGCTCTTCGGTACCACCGGCCCGCGCGGCGCCAAGCACGACGGCCTGGTGCAGACCATGGCCAAGTCGGCGGTGCGCACCATGGGCACGTCGGTGGGCAAGGAGATCCTGCGCGGCGTGCTCGGCGGGATCTTCGGCAGCAAGAAGCGCTGATCCCGGGGCGGCGGCGCCTACCAGCGCAGCAGGCGCGGCCCGAGCACCGCGCCCACCAGCACCGGCACGGCAATCCCGCTGACGTACCAGACGGCAAGGAACGGCGCAGTCAGCTCCATGCAGTGCAGCGCATAGACCGCCGCACCAAGGCCCCCGGCCAGCGCCCCGGCCGCGGCGCCGGCCAGCGCCGGCCGCGTGGGCGCCAGGCCCCTGAGCGCCACCATCGTGGCCGCGAACACGGGCAACGCCATCAGCCCGATGCTGACCGCGCAGACGCGCCACGACTGCCCCATGAGCGACGGCATGCGCTCCTCGGGCGGCACGACGAACCAGGCGATCACCGCCAGCGCCCAGATGCCGATCACCGGCAGCGCCGCACCGGTCCACGCATGCCGCGCGGGCACGCCCGGCCGCGCGAGCCGCTGCACCGCCACGAAACCGGCCGCCGCGATGCACAACGGGAACACCACCTTGACCCAGAACATCGGCCAGAACATGGCCTGCACGATGTCGCGCCGCATGCCGTATTCGGCGAACAGGATGAAGAGCGACACCGGCAACCCGGCCAGCACCGCCAGGCCGATGCGCCCGCTCGCGCTGCGGCGCGGTACCGCCACGTTGCCGGTGGACAGCATCGCCACGAGGTCGTCGGTCTTCATGCGGCGCCTCCCCAGCGGTTGCCGAAGCGCGCGGCCAGCGCCTTCAGGCCGCGGTGGATGCCGACCTTCACGGCCGATTCCGACATGCCGGTAAGGCTCGCGGCCTCGGCCACCGAAAGGCCCTCGATCTTCACGTGCACGATAGGAAGGCGCTGCCGTTCGGGCAGGGTCTGGAGCAGTCCGCCCAGGTCGCGCCGGGCATCGCTGGCCTCCTCGGCCGATTCGGCGAACACGGCCAGGTCGTCGTCCAGCGGGTCGTGCAGGTCTTCACGGACCGACTTGGCGCGCAGCAGGTCGATCATCTTGTAGCGGGCAATGGCATGCACCCAGGCCGTCAAGGGCTGGTCGCTCTGGTAGGTGTGACGCTGGTTGTGCATGGCGAGCAGGCATTCCTGGACGAGGTCTTCCACTTCATCGGGCCAGCCAAAAAGACGCTTGCCCAGAAAGGCGCGCAGGTGCGCGCTGAGTTGCTGCAGGAAGTCGCGGTAGGCCCTGGCGTCGCCGTCCAGTCCGCGAAGGAACAGGCTGCGCAGCGCCGCTTCCGCGTCGCCCGGGTTCGTCCTGCTGCCTACTGTGTTTCGTGCCATCCGGTCGGCTGGTTACAGCCCTGCCCAAAAAAAGGTTGCGGCCGATTGTGCCGAAGCCGTCTGCTTGCAAGCACCACACACCATCGGTACATTGTGTTTTTTGAGGGTCCCCAATGTCTGCAGACAGCACAACGATCCCTTCCGCCCCGGGCAGCACCACGCCCCTCCCCCCGCTTCACCCTTCTTCGTCGACCGGCCACATCCGGCTGACCTCCCATGCCGGCGGGTTCGGCGCGCTGCCCATCCATTGGGGCGCGGCCACCGCCGTCGAGCGCGGGCCGGTGGTCGGCACCACCACCAAGCGGGCGCATCGCAACGTCATAGGCACGCACAGCGGCTCCTACAGCGTGTACCGCGCGCTGGCCGTGGCCTCGGGCGCGCTCAAGCGCGAGCACAAGGCCGACCTGACCAACACCGCCCCCACCGACGTGATCGGCCCCTACCCGCAGTGGAGCGAGCCGGGCCGCATCGTGTCGCTCGACCCCTGGGGCGCGCAGGTGGCCGACGTGTTCGCGGCCGAACTCGCCGCGGGCTACGACATCCGCCCGACCATCGCGATCACCAAGGCCCACGTGATCCTGCCCGAGGTGATCGAGGCGCTGCAGAGCGGGCGGCTCAAGGCCGACGGCCACTTCCTCACGACCGGCGGTGCGGCCATGGTCACCAAGGCCGCGATCGAGCCCGTGTGGTACCTGCCCGAGGTGGCGCGGCGCTTCGGCTGCTCCGAGACCGACCTGCGCCGCACCCTGTTCGAGGAAACCGGCGGCATGTACCCCGAACTCGTCACGCGCTCCGACCTGGAAGTGTTCCTGCCGCCCATCGGCGGGCAGACGCTCTACATCTTCGGCAACCCGCGCGACCTGGCCAACCCGGCGGTCGAACTCACCGCGCGCATCCACGACGAGTGCAACGGCTCCGACGTGTTCGGCTCCGACATCTGCACCTGCCGCCCCTACCTCACGCACGCCATCGAGGAATGCATCATGGGCGCGCAGCGCGGCGGCGTCGGGCTCATCGCCTACTCGCGCAAGGAAGGCCGGGCACTGGGCGAAGTGACCAAGTTCCTGGTCTACAACGCCCGCAAGCGGCAGGTGGGCGGCGACACGGCCGACCAGTATTTCGCCCGCACCGAGTGCGTGGCCGGCGTGCAGGACATGCGCTTCCAGGAGCTGATGCCCGACGTCTTCCACTGGCTGGGCATCAGGAAGATCCATCGGCTCGTGTCGATGAGCAACATGAAGTTCGACGCGATCACCGGCTCGGGCATCGAGATCGGCGAGCGCGTCAACATTCCCGACGAATTGATCCCGGCCGACGCCCGCGTCGAGATGGACGCCAAGATGGCGGCCGGCTATTTCACTCCCGGCCCGGTGCCGGACGCCGAAGAACTGAAAAAGGCCAAGGGCCGAGGACTCAGCGAATGACGACAAGCCGAAACAGCGATCCCAACATGCCCGTCGACGGCTCCGGCAGCCTGCCGCCCGGCGGCGCGGGCAAGGTCGACCCGTCGATCGAATTCACCGCCGACACCGCCCATCCGGCCGGCGCGGCCAGCCTGCTGCGCACCACGGCGGCCATCCGCCAGCGCGCCGGCGCCCTCCTGGCGCGCGCGCGGCGCGGCGAATCGCAGTGGTTCAGCATCGGCGCCGACGACACGCTGGAAGACGCCGCGCGCAACGTGGCCGAGGTGACGCGCGAGCGCTACCCCTGGGACACCATTCCGTACCACAGCCGCTGGCGCCACTTCGAGGCCGGCGGCGTCAACCGCATCGAGGAACTCGACACCCTGCTGGGCGAGGCCGATGCGCGACAGCGCGCCCGCGCCCACATCGACCTGGTGCTGGTGAGCGTGCTGCTCGACGCCGGCGCCGGCCCCGACTGGCACTACACCGAAGCCGCCACCGGCGAGCGCTTCACCCGCTCCGAGGGGCTGGGCGTGGCCAGCTACCACGCCTTCATGGCGGGGCTGTTCTCGTCCGACCCCGACCACCCCTACCAGGTCGACGCGGCCGGCCTGCGCGGGCTGGTGACCGACCGGCTGGGAGACGCCTTCCAGGTCAGCGAGGTGAACCCGCTGGTCGGGCTGGCAGGCCGGGCCACGCTGCTGCGCCGCCTGGGCGAAGCCATGAGCGAGCAGCCCGAGACCTTCGGCGACGACGGCCGCCCGGGCCGGCTGTTCGATGCGCTGGTCGGCCCCTACGGCCCGGCCGCGCCGCCCACGGCCGAGATCACGGCGCACCAGATTTTGTCGCTGCTGCTCGAGACGCTGTCGCGCATCTGGCCCTCGGCCAACTCGGTGGACAGCATCGCGGCCGACGGCAGCGACAGCGCCGGTGGCATCGGCTCGGGCGATCCGGCGCTGGCGCTGGGCGACTGCTGGCGCCACAGCGCGGTACGCGGCCCGGGGCTCACCAACGGCTGGATGCCCTTCCACAAGCTGTCGCAGTGGCTCACCTACTCGCTGCTCGAACCCTTCGAGTGGGCCGGCGTGAAGGTGCGCCACCTCGACGCCCTCACCGCCCTGCCCGAATACCGCAACGGCGGCCTGCTGATCGACAGCGGCGTGATCGTGCCCAAGGATCCAACCTTCCTCGCCCGCCGCTGGAAGGCGGCCGACGAATTCATCGTCGAGTGGCGAGCGTTGACCGTGGCGCTGCTCGACGAAGTGGCGCCGCGCGTGCGCAAGGTGCTCGACCGCACCGAGGAAGAACTGCCGCTGGCCTGCGTGCTCGAAGGCGGCACATGGGCGGCAGGCCGGGCATTGGCACAACGCTTGCGTAATGGAGCGCCACCGCTGCTGATCGAGAGCGACGGCACTGTCTTTTAGACTCTCGTGTTCTCCCAGCAACGCTACAGACAATTCAAATGAGCAACGTCCACCTCGTCAACCACCCCCTCGTCCAGCACAAGCTGACGCTGATGCGCCGCAAGGACGCCTCGACCAACAGCTTCCGCCGGCTCCTCAATGAAATCAGCATGCTCATGGCCTACGAGGTCACGCGCGACATGCCGATGCAGGACATCGAGGTCGAAACCCCGCTGGAGACCATGCAGGCCAAGGTCATCGACGGCAAGAAGCTGGTGCTGGTGTCCATCCTGCGCGCCGGCACCGGCATCCTGGACGGCATGCTCACGGTGGTGCCCGGCGCCCGCGTCGGCCACATCGGCCTGTACCGCGACCCCAAGACGCTGACCGCCGTCGAGTACTACTTCAAGATGCCCGGCGAGATGGACAGCCGCGACGTGATCGTGGTCGACCCGATGCTGGCCACCGGCAACTCGGCCGTGGCCGCGGTCGAGCGCCTGAAAGAGCTGAACCCCAAGTCGATCAAGTTCGTCTGCCTGCTGACCTGCCCCGAAGGCGTGAAGACGATGCAGACCGCGCACCCCGACGTGCCGATCTACACCGCCGCCATCGACCGCGAACTCGACAGCCACGGCTACATCCTGCCGGGCCTGGGCGACGCGGGCGACCGCATCTTCGGCACGAAATAAGGCTCGCCCCCAGGCTTCGCGCACTTCGTGTCGCTTCGCCTTCCCCCTGCCGGGGGCAACACCTGCGGCCCGGCGGAGCCGGTTCCGCGGTGTTCTGGAAGGGGAGGCGCGTTTTTTGCGAGCCGAAGATTTCCATAACTCGAGGAGAAACATCGTGGCAGCACGCCGTCAATTGATCATCCGTTCCGTCGCCATTGCCGCCGCGCTCGCGGCAGGCGCCCCGGGCCTTGCGCTCGCACAACAGGCCAAGCTGAAAGTCGCCGCGGTATACACCGTGCCGTTCGAGCAGCAATGGGTCGGCCGCATCCACAAGGCGCTGAAGGCGGCCGAGGCGCGCGGCGAGATCGAATACAAGGCCACCGAGAACGTCAGCAACGCCGACTACGAGCGCGTGATGCGCGAGTACGCCACCGGCGGCAACCAGCTGATCCTGGGCGAGGTGTTCGGCGTGGAAGCGGCTGCGCGCAAGGTCGCGAAGGACTTTCCGAAGGTCGCCTTCCTGATGGGCTCGTCGCTCAAGCCGCAGGCGCCCAACTTCAGCGTGTTCGACAACTACATCCAGGAGCCCGCCTACCTGAGCGGCATGGTGGCCGGCGGCGTGACCAAGACCAACCGCATCGGCATGGTCGGCGGCTTCCCGATTCCCGAAGTGAACCGCCTGATGAACGCCTTCATGGCCGGCGCCAAGGAAACCAACCCGAAGGTCGAATTCAGCGTGAGCTTCATCAACAGCTGGTTCGACCCACCGAAGGCCAAGGAAGCCGCCTTCGCCATGATCGACAAGGGCGCGGACGTGATGTACGCCGAGCGCTTCGGCGTGTCCGACGCGGCCAAGGAAAAGGGCAAGCTCGCCATCGGCAACGTGATCGACACCCAGAGCCAGTACCCGGACACGGTGGTCGCCTCGGCGCTGTGGAACTTCGAGCCCGCGGCCGACCACGCGATCAAGCTGGTGAAGGAAGGCAAGTTCGCGGCCGAGGACTACGGCGTGTACGCGCAGATGAAGCACAAGGGCTCCGAGCTCGCGCCGCTGGGCACCTTCGAGAAGAAGGTGCCGGCCGACATCATCGCCAAGGTGAAGGCCAAGCAGGCCGACATCCTCGCGGGCAAGTTCACCGTGAAGGTGGACGACGGCCAACCCAAGTCCACCGCCAAGTAAACGCCTGCAAGTGCTGATGAATCCTGCGCGATGGCGGACCGCGGTCCGCGGCATGGCGATGGCGGCGCTCGCCGTCGCCGGTCTGGCTGCATGCCAGCCTGAATCCGCCGGCACGGCGGCGACACCTGCCGCGGCCGCCCCCGCTGCCGTGGCGCCGCCGCCGGCACCCGCCGTCCCCGCAGGCATTCCAGCCGCGCTGCAGGAGCGCGCCGACGCCCTGCTCGCCGCCCACCGGCAGATGATCGTGCTGATGACCGGCGAGCGAACGCTCGACGCGGCCGAGAAGCGTGCCGTCGGCGCGGTCGGGCAGATGCTGTTCCATGACATGCAGGAGCGCCAGCAGGCGCTCATTGCCCAAGCCGGCGAAATGACCGACCCGGCCACGGTGCCTGCACTCAACGCGCTGCTGGACCGCATCGAGAGCGAGCCCAGCTGGTTCGACGCCGACCGCCTCGCTTTCAAGGAATTCCTCTCCGAGCTGAGCACGCGCTACGCCCAGGCGCAGTCGCTGCCCGGCCTCAAGCTCGGCCGCCGCGCCAGCGAAGACCTGGCCGTGCTCGCCGAGATCGAGCAGGCCTACGACCGCGAGCTCAAAGACGTTTTCGGCCGCTTCGCGCAGCGCGGCATCGAGCCCCAGCGCGAGAAGTGGTCCGACTACGTGGCCAAGCTGCAGGGCCTGTATTCGCGCGAGAAGATCCTGAAGGACTTCGGTTCCATCGTGCCCTACACGCAGGCGACCCAGCCCGCGGGCACCAACGCCAAGGAAAAGGAAGGCGCCGACACCCGCGAGATCTTCGGCACCTCGCTGCCGCCCAAGACCGTGGTGCTGACCTTCGACGACGGCCCGCACGCCAGGCACACCGACGAGATCCTGGAGATCCTCAAGCGCTACGACGCGCCGGCCATCTTCTTCGAGCTGGGCCGCAACCTCGGCAAGCTCGACGCGCAGGGCAAGGCGCAATTGGGCGCCAACGGCGCCGTCGCCAAGCGCGTGCTGGCCGCCGGCCATGTGCTCGCCAACCACAGCTTCAGCCACGGGATGATGGCCAAGATGAGCGACGACACGGTGCGCACCGAGGCCTCCGAAACCGAGGCCCTGCTCGACGCCACCGGCCGCCCGCAGTCCACCCTGTTCCGCTTTCCCTACGGCGCGCGCAACGAAGACAAGCTGAGCACCGTCGAGGCGCTCAAGCTGCGCTCGATGCTCTGGACTGTCGACTCCATGGACTGGGCCGACCCGGTGCCCAAGTCGATCGCCGACCGCGTGCTGGCCGAGGTCGACAAGGCCAAGCGCGGCGTGATCCTGTTCCACGACATCCAGGGCCGCACCGTGCAGGCGCTGCCCACGGTGCTCGACCAGCTGGTGGCCGACGGCTACCGCTTCGCCACCTGGCGCGACGGCAAGTTCGTCGTCAGCGCGTCCAAGCGCGCGACCCCGGGCGACAGCATTGCCGCCGCCGGAGCCGGCGACACGCTCTACCGCGAAAGCCACGCGCTGATCATCGGCATCGACAAGTACGCCAAGTGGCCCGGCCTGCACCATGCGGTGCCCGACGCCAGGTCGATGGAGCAACTGCTCGTCACCCGCTTCGGCTTCAAGCCCGAGAACGTCACCTCGCTGTACGACGGCGAAGCCACGCGCGCCAACATCCTGCGCGCGCTCAACGACAAGCTGGCGGACGCCAAGCGCGTGAAGCGCGACGACCGCGTGCTGGTGTTCTTCGCCGGCCACGGCAGCACCCGCAAGCTCGCGAGCGGGCGCGACGTCGGCTACATCATCCCGGTCGATGCGGCGCTGGACGACCTGGCTTCCGACGCCATCTCCATGCCGCAGCTGCAGGAGGTGGCCGAGGCGCTGTCAGCCAAGCACGTGCTCTTTCTGGTGGACGCCTGCTATTCGGGCCTTGGGCTCACGCGCGGCGGCGCACCGCAGGGCAGCAAGAACTTCCTGACCGACAACGCGCGCCGCATCGGCCGCCAGATGCTCACCGCCGGCGGCGCCGACCAGCAGGTGGCCGACGACGGCCCCGGCGGCCATTCGGTCTTCACCTGGACGATGCTGCAGGCACTGTCGGGCAAGGCCGACCTGAACGGCGACGGCGTCATCACCGGCACCGAACTCGCAGCCTACGTGGCGCCCGCCGTCTCGGCCATCGCGCGGCAGACGCCGGCCTTCGGCAGCCTGCCTGGCTCGGAGGGCGGCGAATTCGTGTTCGAGCTGCCTACCGACCGCGAGGGCCTGAGCGGCGACATCGTGCAGCTCGACGCCGCCGCCAGCCAGGTCAACAAGCGCATCGACGAAGCCAACGAGCAGGCGGTGCACACGGCGGCAGCGGCGCCCAAGGCCGGCCCGGCCGCCATCGAGGTGGTGGTGAAGAACCTCGAGGGCGCGGACGCCAAGCTGACCATGCCGGCCGCCGCGCCCGTCTCTCCGCGCGTGGCGGCGCAGCGCGCCAACGACCGCGGCCTGCAGCTTTACCGCGAGCGCCGCTACGACGAAGCCGAAGCCGCCTTCACCGAGGCACTGAAGCTGCAGCCGCGCTTTGCGCTGGCGGCCAACAACCTCGGCTTCGTGTACTTCAAGCGCGGCAAGCCGGTGGAAGCCGCGCGCTGGTTCGAGCAGGCCATCGACATGGACGGCAGCCGCGCCCTCGCCTACCTGAACCTGGGCGATGCATATCTGCAGGCCGGCAACGACGCCAAGGCGCTGGCTGCCTACACCACCTTCGTCGGCCTGGCCCCGAAGCACGCGCGCGTCGCGTCGCTGCAGGCCTGGATTGCCACGCCCGACGCCGCGCACCGCCCGCAACTTCCGCCCACCAACTCATGACCACCAACTCATGACCACCACGACGAAGAACACTTCCTCCCTGCTGCGGCGCCTGCGCGCGCCGGTCCTGGCTGCCGCGTTCGGCGTGCTGCTGGCGGGCTGCGTCGGCGTCTACAAGTCCGACGCGGTCAGCATCAACAGCAGCACGCGGCTGGACGACACGCCGCGCATCGCGGTGCTGTCGGCCTTCGAGCCCGAGCTGAAGCTGCTGCTGACCCGGCTGCAGGGCCCGGTCAGGCACACGGTGAACGGAGTGGAGTTCACCACCGGCACGCTCGAAGGCAAGCCGGTGGTGCTGTTCCTGTCGGGCATCAGCATGACGAACGCGACCATGAACACGCAGCTGGTGCTCAACCGCTTCCGCGTCACCAACATCGTTTTCAGCGGCATCGCGGGCGGCGTGAATCCGCAGCTGCACGTGGGCGACGTCACCGTTCCAGCGCAGTGGGGCCAGTACCTCGAAGTGCTGATGGCGCGCGAGACCGCGCCGGGCAAGTACAGCGCGCCGCCCTTCATCACCGACGCCACGCTGCCCAACTTCGGGATGATGTTCCCGCGTCCGGTCGAGGTGCGCTCGGCGGCCAATCCGCAGATCGTGCGCAAGTTCTGGTTCGAGGCCGACCCGAAGATGCTCGAGGTGGCGCGCAGCATCCACAACGTCGACCTGGCGAACTGCGGCGCCGGCAAGTGCCTGCCGCGCAAGCCGCAGCTGGTGGTGGGCGGCAACGGCGTCTCGGGCCAGGCCTTCATGGACAACAAGGCTTACCGCGAATACACCTACAAGACCTTCCAAGCCAACGTGCTCGACATGGAAACCGCCGCCGTGGGCATGGTCGCCTACAGCAACGGCGTGCCCTACATCGCCTTCCGCTCGCTCAGCGACCTCGCGGGCGGCGGCGAGGGCGAGAACGAAATGGGCACATTCATGAGCATCGCGGCGGACAACTCCGCCAAGGTCATGCTGGCGTTTCTCGCCGCGTGGAAGTGACGGCGGCGCCTGTCCGCGCGCTTCGTCTAGTTCTGCTCCCTGGCATGGACGGCACCGGCGACCTCTTCGAGCCCCTGGTCCGAGCCATGGGGCCGCGCAATGCCATCGACGTGGTGCGCTACCCCGGCACCGAGGCGCTGGGCTACGACGAACTCGAACGGCTCGTGCGCGCGCAACTGCCCGCCGGCCAGCCTTTCGTGCTGCTGGGCGAATCCTTCTCTGGCCCGCTGGCCATTTCCATCGCGGCGGCACCGCCACCCGGACTGCGCGGGCTGATCCTGTGCTGCAGCTTCGCCCGCAGCCCCAAGCCGGGCCTCGCGCTGCTGCGCGGCGGCCTGCTCGAGCTGTCGATGAAATTCATGCACTCCGGCCTGATGCGCGGCCCCATGCGCCGCATGCTCCTGGGCCGCTTTGCCACGCCGGGCCTTTCCGCCTCGCTGCAGGATTCGCTGCGGCAGGTGTCGACCGCCGTCATGACGCGCCGCATGAAAGAAGTGCAGCGCGTGAACGTGGTCGACAAGCTTCCCCTGGTACGCGTGCCGGTGATGTATCTGCAGGCCATCGAGGACCGCATCGTTCCCGGCCAGGCAGCCCGTACCATCCAGCGCGCGCTGTCGGGCCTTCGCATCGTCCGGCTGGAAGGTCCGCACGGCCTGTTGCAGGCAGCGCCTGCAGCCGCCGCCCAAGCTATCGAAAACTTTTGCCGCGAGCTCGTCAACCCCGAGCCCGCCACCCCATGAACCCTCTTGTGCTCCGGCTCGCCGGCATCACCAAGCGCTTCGGCAGCCTGGTGGCCAACGATGCCATCTCCCTCGACCTGCAGGCCGGCGAAGTGCTCGCGCTGCTCGGCGAGAACGGCGCGGGCAAGTCGACGCTGATGTCGATCCTGTTCGGCCACTACGTCGCCGACGAAGGCGCCATCGAAGTCTTCGGCGCGCCGCTGCCGCCCGGCAACCCCAAGGCCGCGCTGGCCGCCGGCGTGGGCATGGTGCACCAGCACTTCACGCTGGCCGACAACCTCAGCGTGCTCGACAACGTGATGATGGGCACCGAGCCCCTGTGGCGCCCGGTGTCGCGCCGCGCAGCCGCGCGCGCCAGGCTGCTCGACGTGGCGCAGCGCTTCGGCCTGCCGGTGCAGCCCGACGCGAAGATCGGCAGCCTGTCGGTAGGCGAGCGCCAGCGCGTGGAAATTCTCAAGGCGCTGTACCGCGGCGCGCGCATCCTGATTCTCGACGAGCCGACCGCCGTGCTCACGCCCCAGGAAAGCGAGGCGCTGTTCGCCACGCTGGCGCAGATGGTGGCGCAGGGCCTGTCTGTCATTTTCATCAGCCACAAGCTCGGCGAGGTGCTGCGCGTGTCGCATCGCGTGGCGGTGCTGCGCGGTGGCAAGCTGGTAGCGGAGGCGCGCACCGCCGACACCACGCAGGCGCAGCTCGCGCTGTGGATGGTGGGCCATGCGGTCGAGGCGCCGAAGCGCCGCCCCGCCAAGTCGGTGGGCGACGCGGTCTGCGTGCTCGACCATGTGAGCACGGCCGCCGGCAAGGACGGCGGGCAAGACCGGCTGCGCGAGGTCTCGCTGACGCTGCGCGCGGGCGAAATCACCGCCATCGCGGGCGTGTCCGGCAACGGGCAGGTCGCGCTGGCCGAGCTGCTGTGCGGCACGCGCCGGGCCAGCTCGGGCTCCGCGCAGCTCATGGGCCGCGCCTTGCCGCCTTCTCCTGCCCGGCTGGTGCAGCGCGGCGTGGCGCGCATTCCCGAAGACCGGCACGCGGTGGGCGTGGTCGGCGACCTGCCGGTGTGGGAGAACGCCGTGTCCGAGCGCCTGCGCAGCCCGGTGTTCTCGCGCTGGTCGTTCATCGTGAAGCGCGCCGCCGCGCGGCTGCATGCGCGGCGCATCGAGAAGGCGTTCGACGTGCGCGGCGCCGGCCTGATGGCGCCGGCCCGCTCGCTCTCGGGCGGGAACATGCAGAAGCTGATCCTGGGCCGCGCCCTGCTCTCACCCGAGCAGCCCGAAGCGGCCAAGGGCGACGACAACAAGAAATATCCGAACCGTGCCCCCCGCCTCATCGTCGCGCACCAGCCGACCTGGGGCCTGGACATCGGCGCGGTCGCCTATGTGCAGCAGCAGCTCATCGCCGCGCGCGACGCCGGCGCGGCCGTGCTGGTGATCTCCGACGACCTGGACGAAGTGCTGGCGCTCGGCGACCGGGTGGCCGTGATGCATGGCGGCCATCTGGGCGAAGCACGCCCCGCCACGGCCTGGACACGCGAAGCCATCGGGCTGGCCATGGCCGGCGCGACGGCCGCAGCGCCGCAACGCAACGGAGCGCCCACATGATGCGGCTCGAAAAACGCCACCAGACCTCGCGCGCCGCGCTGGTGCTGGCGCCCATCGGCGCGGTCGTGTTCACCATGATCGTCAGCGCCCTGCTCGTGCTGTGGGCGGGCGCGCCGGTCGGCCGCACCTACGCGCTTCTGCTGCAGGGCGGCTTCGGTTCGGTGTTCGCCTGGAGCGAAACGCTGACGCGCGCCATTCCGCTGATCCTCACCGGGCTGGCGGCCACCGTCGCCTTCAAGGCGCGGCTCTTCAACATCGGCGCCGAGGGGCAGCTCTACGCGGGCGCACTGGCCGCGGTTGCCGTGGGCGGCATGCATGGCGGCACCGGCTTCGAGCTGTCGCCCTGGCTGCTGTTCCCGCTGATGATGCTGGCCGCCGCCGTGGCCGGCGCGCTCATGCTGCTGGGCCCGGCGCTCATGAAGAACAAGCTGGGCGTGGACGAGGTCGTGACCACGCTGCTGATCAACTTCATCGTGCTGCTGGGCGTGTCGGCATTGCTCGACGGACCGATGAAGGACCCGACCGCCATGGGCTGGCCGCAGAGCGTGTCGCTGCAATCCGACCTCGAACTGGGCAAGCTGGTCGCGCAGACGCGGGTGCACACCGGGCTGCTGTGGGCGGTGTCGCTCGCGGTGATGGTGTGGGCCGTCTTCAAGTACACGGTGCTGGGCTTCGACATCCGCGCGGTGGGCGCCAATGCGCGCGCGGCCGCCTTCGCGGGCGTGCCGGTGACGCGCACCGTGGTCATGGTGGCGCTGCTCTCGGGCGCGCTGGCCGGGCTGGCGGGTGCCATCGAGGTGGCGGGCCGCACCAGCTACGTCACGCTCGACATGTCGCCGGGCTACGGCTACACCGGCATCGTGATCGCGATGCTGGCCGGCCTGCACCCGCTGGGCGTGATCGCGGCCGGCGTGTTCGTGGCGGGCGTGCTGGTGGGCGCGGACACCATGAGCCGCGCCGTGGGCGTGCCGACCTACATCGCCGACGTGATCGTCGCGGCCTCGCTGATCGCGGTGCTGGTGGCGACGCTGCTGACGCAGTACCGGGTGAGGATGAAGAAATGACCATGGCCGTGGCTTCTTCTTTCTTGCTCCTTCCCCTCCCGGGGGAAGGCTGGGATGGGGGCATCGGCCGCCCCTGCGAGCGCCGCCTGCCCCCACCCCGACCCTCCCCCGGAAGGGGAGGGAGAAATACGCAATGACTGACCTGCTCGACATCCTCGCCAACCCCGCCTTCTGGGTCGCGGTGCTGCGCATCGCCACCCCGCTGATCCTCGGCACGCTCGGCGTGCTGCTGTGCGAGCGCGCGGGCGTGCTCAACCTCGGCATCGAAGGAATCATGGTCGCCGGCGCCTTCACCGGCTGGCTCGCCGTGTATGCCGGCGCGCCGCTGTGGGTGGGCGTCGGCGTGGCCGCGCTCACCGGCATGGTGTTCGGCCTGCTGCACGCCTTTCTTACCGTGGGGCTCGCGCTCTCGCAGCACGTGTCGGGGCTGGGCATCACGCTGCTGGCCACGGCGCTCAGCTACTTCGGCTACCGCGTGAGCTTTCCCAAGGTGAACACGCCGCCGACCATCACGCCCTTCGCGCCGATGGACTGGCTGCCGGTGCCCATCCTGAACGCGCAGACCGCGCTCACCCTGTTCGCACTGCTGCTGGTGCCGGTGGTGGGCTGGGTGCTGTACCGCACGCCGCTCGGGCTGGCGCTGCGCATGGCCGGCGAGAACCCGCAGGCGGCCGAGAGCCAGGGCGTGTCGGTCGCGGCCACGCGCACCGGTGCCATCGTCGCGGGCTCGGCGCTGATGGGCATGGCGGGCTCCTTCCTCACGCTGTCGGCCTTCAACGCCTTCTTCTTCAACATGGTCAACGGGCGCGGCTGGATCTGCGTGGCGCTGGTGGTGTTCGCCTCGTGGCGGCCGGGCAAGGCCCTGCTCGGCGCGCTGCTGTTCGCGTTCTTCGACGCGCTGCAGTTGCGGCTGCAACAATCGGGCGATGCCGTGCTGCCCTACCAGCTGTACCTGATGTTGCCTTACCTGCTGTCGATCCTGGCGCTGGTGCTTGTGGCACGAAAGGCCAGCTACCCGCAGGCACTGATGAAGCCCTACCGCAAAGGGGAACGTTGACGATGAACGCGCTATCGACCATTCGAGCCAGGCTGATCGCCGCCCTGCTGGCCGTGTGCGGCGGCAGCAGCGTGCATGCGCTGGGGAACGACCTCAGCTACGAAAATTTCAAGACGCCCGACGCAGTCAACTGGGTGCAGCTGTGCGGCACCTGGGACAGCGACCACCAAGGCGTGTACCGCGTGATCCACGCCGAGCAGTTCGCGCAGTCCTTCCTCTACGTGCAGTGGATGAAGCGCGACGCCGACGGCCACCTGCAGGCCGCGCACACGGTGTCCATCGCCGAACTCGACAACGACCATGCGGAGATCTCCCTGTCGGAACTCACCTGCCGCGCCACGCCGCGCGGCATCGTCGTCACGGCGAAGGCCGACTCGGGGCATGACGACAAGCTGCGCCGCGTGACCATCGAGGTCGGGCCGAAGCTGGGCCAGTACCTGTTCCGGGCGCAGCGCACGCGATAGACGCAGCCCATGGCCCCCACCCCGGCACTCGATGCCGCGAATGGACGGCTCGAAGCCTTCGGTGTCGTCATCGACGCGGGCTGCAAAGCCGACGATCTCCCGCCCGTCTTCTCGAAGAACAACCAGTCAGTGAACGTTGAGGGTCGGCAAGTCGAATGCCTGTTCGCAACCGCCAGCGGCACGGCGGCCGACCGCAATGCCGTCGAGCTGACCCTGCGCTTCGAGCATGAACGGCTGACCGGCATCTTCCTCACGCTCACGCCGCATCGCCACCGCAACCTGGACAGCGAAGCCTTCTACGCCAGCGCCGACGAGCGCTACCGTTTCCACGAGCGCTGGCTGGCTTCAGCCGGCGTGCCGCGCCAGCCGGTCGCGCTCCCATGGGGCGATATCGGCGTCGCGCGCGATCGCGGCGAAAACGTCCATATCTACCTTCACTGCGCGCCGCGTCCGGCGAAGTAGCGCCCCGGCGATTCACCGAAGGCGCGCCGGAACATGGCGATGAAGTTGCTCGGCGTCGCATAGCCCAGCGCATCGGCGATGTCCGCCACAGCCTCGCCGCGCGCCAGCCGCTCCAGCGCATGCACCAGCCGCGCCTGCTGCCGCCACTTGGCGAAGCTCACGGCCGTCTCCGCGAGGAACAGCCGGCTCAGCGTGCGCGGCGACAGGCCGGCCCAATGGGCCCATTCATCCAGCGTGCGGTTGTTCTCGGGCTGCTCGTAGATCGCGGTCGCGATGCGCAGCAGCCGGCGATCGGTCGGCATGGGCAGGTGCAGCGGCTCGTGCGGCGCACGGCGCATTTCGTCGAGCAGCACGGCGGCCATGCGCTCCTGCTCGGCGTCCAGCGTGTCGTGGCCGCCCCACGTCACGGCGCGGCGCACCAGCGCGCGCATGAGTTCGCTGATGCCGATCACGCAAGGCCGCTCGGGCAGTTGCGCCGCGGCTGCTGGCGCGATCAGCACGGTCCATCCGCTCGTCGCGCCGCTGATGCCGACCTTGTGCAACTCGCCCGGCGGCAGCCAGCCCGCGCGGTGCGGCGGCAGCAGCCAGGAGCCGTGCGCGGTGCGCACGTGGACGAGGCCGCTTTCCACGCAGAAGACCTGGCCGCGCAGATGGCGGTGCCAGTCGTACTCGCGGGTGCCCAGGCGGAACTCGTGCTCCGGCGCATCGGCGCCGCGCAGCGCGATGAGCGCGGGGCCGTCGGCGCGCTCGCTGAGGTCGGGCATGGCGCCTTCGGCGTCGGTCTTTGGCGCGGGTTTGCGGGGCATCGCGGGATTTTCACGGCACGGCCTGTGCTTCGAGAGAGTGGCGGCGGAAAATAGCGGCCAACCGATCCCACAAGACCCCCAACGATGCTCGACCTCCTCATCACCAACGCCACCCTCCCCGACGGCCGCACCGGCATGTCGATCGCCGTGCAGGACGGCCGCATCGCCGAAGTCGCCGAGGGCCTGGACGCGCCGGCGCACGAAAAGCTCGACGCGCAGGGCATGCTGCTCTCGCCGCATTTCGTCGATCCGCATTTCCACATGGACGCCACGCTGAGCTACGGCCTGCCGCGCGTCAACCAGAGCGGCACGCTGCTCGAAGGCATCGCGCTGTGGGGCGAGCTGAAGCCGCTGCTCACGGCGGAGGCGCTCATCGAGCGCGCGCTGGCCTATTGCGACTGGGCCGTGGCCAAGGGGCTGCTGGCGGTGCGCTCGCACGTGGACACCAGCGATCCGAGCCTGCTTGCGGTCGACGCGCTGCTGGAAGTCAAGCGCAAGGTGGCGCCCTACCTCGACCTGCAACTGGTCGCGTTCCCGCAGGACGGCGTGCTGCGCTCGCCCGGCGGCGTCGAGAACCTGGAGCGCGCGCTCGACAAGGGCGTGGACGTGGTCGGCGGCATTCCGCACTTCGAGCGCACCATGGCCGACGGCGCCGCCAGCGTGAAGCTGCTGTGCGAAATGGCGGCCGAGCGCGGCAAGCTGGTCGACATGCATTGCGACGAATCGGACGACCCGCTGTCGCGCCACATCGAGACGCTGGCCTTCGAGGCGCAGCGGCTGGGCATGCATGGCCGCGTGACGGGCTCGCATTGCACCTCGATGCATTCCATGGACAACTACTACGTGAGCAAGCTGCTGCCGCTGATCGCGCAGAGCGGCGTGGCGGTCATCTCCAACCCGCTGATCAACATCACGCTGCAGGGCCGCCACGACACCTATCCCAAGCGCCGGGGCATGACGCGCGTGCCGGAGCTGATGGCCGCCGGCGTCAACGTCGCGTTCGGGCACGACTGCGTGATGGACCCGTGGTACGGCATGGGTTCGGGCGACATGCTCGAAGTGGCGCACATGGGCCTGCACGTGGCGCAGATGACCAGCCAGGCGGGCATCCGCCAGTGCTTCGAGGCCGTGACGACGAATGCCGCGCGCGTGATGCACCTGCAGGGCTACGGCATCGAGGCCGGCTGCGACGCGAGCTTCGTGCTGCTGCAGGCTCGTGACCCGGTCGAGGCGATCCGCCTGCGCGCGACGCGGCTCAAGGTCTTCCGCAAGGGACGGCTGCTGGCGCAGACGCCAGCCGCCACCGCCACGCTGCACCTGCCCGGCCGCGCGGGCGAGACAGGCTGGATGATCCCCAAGGCCTGAACAGGAGCCTTGCCATGAAGCGCCTTCTGCAATTCGGCCTCGCGTGCCTGCTGGCGTTGGTGCTTTTTCCCGCGATGGCGCAGCCGGACGTGCGCCGGCTTGCCGACCTGCCCTACGGCCCCGATGCGGCGCAGCGCATGGACGTCTACCTGCCGCCCGATGCTCACGGCGCGCCGGTGCTGGTGATGGTCCACGGCGGCGCCTGGATGTTCGGCAAGAAGGACGCCGCCTCGGTGATCGACCTCAAGGTCGATCACTGGGTGCGTGCACAGGGCTTCATCCTGGTGTCGGTGGGCTACCGTTTCGTGCCTCAAGTCGATGTGATGCAGCAGGCGCAGGACGTGGCGCGTGCGCTGGCCGCGGTCCAGGCCGGCGCGGCGTCATGGGGCGCGGACGCGGGCCGGATCGTGCTCATGGGGCATTCGGCGGGCGCGCACCTGGTCGCGCTGCTGAGCGCCTCGCCCGACATCGCACGGCAGCAAGGCGCCCGGCCATGGCTGGGTGCGATCGCGCTCGACAGCGCCGCGCTCGATACCGCGGCGCTGATGCAGCGGCGCCACCTGCCCTTCTACGACCGCGTGTTCGGCAGCGACCCGGCGTTCTGGCGCAGCGTGTCGCCGACCGATGCGCTGGCACCCGGCGCGCCGCCGATGCTGCTGGTGTGCTCGACGCAGCGTCGCGACGGTTCGTGCGCGCAGGCCGATCAATTCGCAGCCCGCGTCACCGGAACGGGCGGGCGGGCACAGGTGGTGCCCGAAGACCTGTCGCATGCGCAGATCAACGCCGAACTCGGCCTGCCCGGCGCCTACACCTCAGCGGTGGACGCCTTCATCGCCTCGGTCGACCGGCGGACGCGCTGAATCGGGCGACTCGAGGTCGCACCACATGTGGACCTTGCCCAGCAATTCGCCATCGACGTCGATGGCCAACGGCTCCAGGCCGAAGCTGCGAAAGCCGCAGTCTTCATAAAGCTTTTGCGCCGAGGCGTTGCCTTCGGTGACGGTGAGCTGCACCAGCCGCAGGCCGCCGCGCGCCCGCGCGTGGTCGAGCAATGCCAGCACCAGCCGGCGGCCGAAGCCCGAGCGGCGTGCCGACGCGGCCACCGTCATGCCGAACAGCGTGGCCTTGTGCCGCTCCCGTTGGCGCGCGCCGAAGGACAGCCCCGCCGCACCGACCAACACGCCGGTGTCGTCGAACGCACCGTAGACCACGCTGGCCTCCGCTGCATCAGCGGTGACGCCGAGGCGCTCTTCCCACCAGCGCAGCGGCAGGCCCTCACGCTCCTGAACCGTGGAAGTGAATGCGCTGGAATGCATGGCGTAGGCCTCGAGCATCACCGCGCGGTAGGCAGCCGCATCGGACGCGTCCAGGCGCCGGACGATGCCGCCGTGCGCCCCGGCGTTGTTGCTTGTCGTCATGCAGCCTCCTGTTCAGCCAGGCGTCGCAGGCAGGTGCCGGAAGACCAGCGGCGCGCTCTGCCCTTCTTCGACAGGCGTGCCGAATTCGAGCTGGCGCCAGCCGGGCTCCCACTTCGAGACGCGACCTTCGGCCACCGCTGCCTCCAGCGTTGCCTGGGCGGCCTCCGGATGCCGCCAGTCGAGCGGCAGCTTGCGCAGGTCCCAATCCCACCAGGGGCAGGCCTGGATGCGTTCGATGAGCGCATCGGGAAATCGCCGCCGGATCACTCGCGCAGGTACGCCGCCCACGATGGCGAACGGCGGCACGTCTTTCGTGACCACCGCACCCGCGCCGATGAGCGCGCCGTCGCCGATGGTCACGCCGCTCTTGAGGCTCACCTTGGAGCCGATCCATACGTCGTTGCCGATCACCGTGGGCTCCAGCTGCGGAAACGGGTCGATGGCCTCGTTGCGGTACGGCTCCGGAAAGATGTGCTGATGCGAGAACGGATGCGCCGTGAGCCACGCCGTCGGATGCTGGCTCAGCAGGTTCAGGTTGTCGCCTATCGAGCAGTAGCGCCCTATCCGCAGCTGATGCAGCTGGACCTGGGGCGAGACATAGGAATAGGCGCCCACCGACACCCCATACAGGCCGACCGCCGGCCAGAGACGCACCGGTGTCTCGTGCCGGAAAGGCAGTGACAGCACCACGCCGGGCGCGATGAACAGGCCGTGCGATTCGAGCGCCGGGGAAAGTTCGGGGGTGACGGTCAGGATCATGGACATGGCCGGCCCGTTGGGTTTCAGGCTTCCGGCGCGATGGCCTCGGCGTACTCGTAGAGGGCGCCGAGGATCTCTTCGCCGCGCTCGTCCGCGTTCTCGGACAGCGCGTCGACCTCGCTGAAGAGGGCCTCGATGGTGCGTGCGCCGCCCTCGCCCTTGAACAGCCGGGCCACGCGCAGCGCTTCCCAGCGTTCGTTCTCTTCCTCGCTCAGCAGCTCGGGCCAGTTGCGCGCGCGGTAGCGGAACAGGATCTCGTCGAGCCGACCGTCATCGAAACCGGTGCGGTCCTTGGCCAACTCCTCGGGCGACAGGCCGCGCAGCTGGTTGAGGCGGCGGCGGTCGGCATTGCCGACGAAGCCGCCGTAGAGGTCTTCGTCGACGTCGGGCGTTTCTTCCTTCGGGCGAGCGTAGACCTTCGACCAGATCGCGCTCATGTCGGGCAGGTCGCGCGCAATGGCGGCGTGGCGCATGGCGGTGTCGAGGTCGACGCCCCAGCGCTCGGCCATGGCAGGCGCCAGCGTGCGCAGGTTGCCAACCACCATCGGCGACTTGTTCAGATGGATGCCCTTGACGGGAATGCGCGTCACGCCCTCGGGCAGGTCGGCCGTGCGGGTAAAGAGGCGCAGGCGCAGCGTGTCGGCGTCGATGTCGCGCAGCTCGCTCGGGTCATGGGCCAGGTCCCAGGCCAGCAGCTCGTTCTTGTTGGTGGGATGGCTGGCCAGCGGCCACATCACGGCCAGGCAGCCGCGCTCGACCGGGAACATGCCAGAGACGTGCAGGAAGGGCTTGGCGGTCTCGCGCATGGCGGGCAGGCCCAGTTCGACGGCCACGCGATCTTTCTTGTGCAGGCCGAAGGCGAAGTCGAACAGCTTGGGCTGCTTGTCGCGGATCAGGCGGGCCAGCGCGATGGTGGCGCGCACGTCGGAGAGCGCGTCGTGCGCCGACTCGTGCAGCAGGCCGTTGGCGCGGGCCAGGTCTTCGAGCTTGAAGCTGGGCTTGCCGTCCTCCTTCTTCGGCCACTGGATGCCGTCGGGGCGCAGGGCGTAGGTCAGGCGCACCACGTCGAGCAGGTCCCAGCGCCCGCAGTCGTTCTGCCATTCGCGCGCGTAGGGGTCGATCAGGTTGCGCCAGAACAGGAAGCGCGTGACTTCGTCGTCGAAGCGGATGGTGTTGTAGCCGACGCCGATGGTGCCGGGCTGCGAGAACGCCTGCTCGATGTGCGCGGCGAATTCATGCTCGGGAATGCCGCGCTCCAGGCACACCTGCGGCGTGATGCCGGTGATCAGGCAGGCCTCGGGGCTGGGCAGGTAGTCCGGCGCGGGCTTGCAATAGATCATCAGCGGCTCGCCGACTTCGTTGAGCTCGGCATCGGTGCGGATGGCCGCGAACTGCGAGGGGCGGTCGCGGCGCGGCACCGCGCCGAAGGTTTCGTAGTCGTGCCAGAGAAAGGTGTGGTTCATTCAGAGCAAGGGTGAAAACAGGCGCGCGATCGCATCGCCGAGACGGCGCCAGAAACTCTGGCGCCGATTGGCGCGCACCGCGCCGGAACTGTGCAGGTCCGTCTCGAACTGCGCCGCCAGCGGGCCGGCCAGCGCCGGACCATAGACCACGGCGCAGACCTCGAAGTTGAGCCGGAAGCTGCGGTTGTCGAAATTCGCGGTGCCGATCATCGCGCAATGGTCGTCGACCACCAAGGTCTTGGAGTGCAGCATGCGGGCCCTGTATTCCCACACCTTCACGCCGGCGGCGATCAGCTCGTCGAAATACGAGCGCGCGGCGGCGCTCACGATGGCCGAGTCGCTGCGGCGCGGCACCAGCAGGCGCACATCGACGCCGCGCAGTGCGGCGCTGGTGAGCGCCATGAGCGCGGGCTCGCCGGGCACGAAGTACGGCGTGGTCAGCCAGGCCCGGTGCGTGGCCGAATGGATGGCTTCCACGTGCATGCGGTGGATGGCTTCGAGCGCGTTGTCGGGGCCGCTGGTGACGATCTGCACCGGGATGCTGCCCGCCTCGAGCAGCGGGAGCATCGCATCGAGGCCGGCGTCCATGCCGCGCGGGTCTTCGCCGGTGGCGTAGGTCCAATCCTCGAGAAAGGTGGTCTGCAGCCAGCGCACCGCGCTGCCTTCGATGCGCAGGTGCACGTCGTGGTAGGCGTCGGGGTTGGTGCGCTTGTCTTCCTCGTCGGTGATGTTCACGCCGCCCGTGAAGCCGACGCGCCCATCGCACACCACGATCTTGCGGTGGGTGCGGTAGTTGGTCACCGGGCGCAGGCGGCGGCCGATCTTGGTGTCGTGGAACAGCGCCACCTGCACGCCGGCCTCGTGCAGCGGCGCCATGAACTTGCGGCCGATACGCTTGGAGCCGAGTGCATCGATCAGCAGGCGTACCGTGACGCCCTCCTTCGCGCGTTCGACAAGCAGGTCGCGAAGCGCGGTGCCGATCCTGTCGGGCTCGAAGATGTAGTACTCGAGGTGGATGTGATCCCGCGCCGCGCGCACGGCATCGAAGATCGCATCGAAGGTGCGCGCCCCGCCCGAGAGCAGCTCGACGCCGAGCGCGCTCGACACCGGCAGGCCGCAGGTGGCCATGCCCAGCCTCGCCATCTGCTGCAGGGCCGGCGGCGCGTTCTGCGCCGCGTCGCGCAGCCGGGCCACGTCGGCCTGGGCGGAGGCGCCGGCGCGGCTGCGCAGCCGCTTGAGCCGCTGCTTGCGCAGGCGCTGCGGCCCGAGGAAGTAGTAGACGACGAAGCCCGCGAACGGCAGCAGCGCCAGCGACAGGATCCAGCTCATGGTGGACACCGGCGCGCGCTTCTGCATCACGATCCAGACCGACAGCACGGCGATGTAGCCGCTCCACGCCAGGGAGAGGCCGGTTTTCCATTCGTGGCTGAGTTCGGGGAGGATCAAGGCGAAAAAAGGGTTGAGGCGGCGGTGCGGTTCGGCCGACCCAAAGAAAAAGGCCGGCAGCGCGATGCTACCGGCCTTTGGAGGCTGTTCCGTGGCCTCGTCGGCCACGGATTGCCTGGTTGGTTTCTCAGCCTGCGGCAGTTTCCTCGGCTTCGGGCTTCGACTTGCCTTCCTTCTTCGGAAGAGGCTGGATGTCGAGCAGCACTTCGTCCTTGTCGTCGAGGTCGACTTCGAGGCGACCGCCGTCGGTCAGGCGACCGAACAGCAGCTCGTCCGCCAGTGCACGACGGATCGTGTCCTGGATCAGGCGCTGCATCGGACGAGCGCCCATCAGCGGATCGAAGCCCTTCTTCGCCAGGTGCTTGCGCAGCTTGTCGCTGAACGTGACTTCCACCTTCTTCTCGCTGAGCTGGGTCTCCAGCTGCAGCAGGAATTTGTCGACCACGCGCAGGATGATGTTCTCGTCCAGCGCCTTGAAGTTGACGATGGCGTCCAGCCGGTTGCGGAATTCAGGCGAGAACAGGCGCTTGATGTCGCCCATTTCGTCGCCCGCCTGGCGCGGGTTGGTGAAGCCGATGGTCGCCTTGTTCATGGTCTCGGCACCCGCGTTCGTCGTCATGATGATGATGACGTTGCGGAAGTCGGCCTTGCGTCCGTTGTTGTCCGTCAGCGTGCCGTGGTCCATGACCTGCAGCAGCACGTTGAAGATGTCCGGGTGCGCCTTCTCGATTTCGTCGAGCAGCAGCACCGCGTGCGGCTTCTTCGTGACGGCCTCGGTCAGCAGGCCGCCTTGGTCGAAACCGACATAGCCCGGAGGCGCGCCGATCAGGCGGCTCACCGCGTGACGCTCCATGTACTCCGACATGTCGAAGCGGATCAGCTCGATGCCCATGATGTAGGCGAGCTGCTTCGCGGCTTCGGTCTTGCCGACGCCCGTGGGGCCGGAGAACAGGAACGAACCGATCGGCTTGTCGCCCTTGCCAAGACCCGAACGCGCCATCTTGACCGCCGAGGCGAGCACTTCGAGCGCCTTGTCCTGGCCGAACACCACGCTCTTGAGGTCGCGCTCGATGGTCTGCAGCTTGCTGCGGTCGTCGTTGCTGACGTTGGCCGGGGGAATGCGCGCGATCTTCGCCACGATTTCCTCGACTTCGGTCTTGCTGATGGTCTTCTTGCGCTTGCTCGGCGGCAGGATGCGCTGGGCGGCGCCGGCTTCGTCGATGACGTCGATCGCCTTGTCGGGCAGGTGACGGTCATTGATGTACTTGGCGCTGAGCTCGGCCGCGGCTTGCAGGGCCGCCACCGCGTACTTCACGCCGTGGTGTTCCTCGAAGCGCGACTTCAGGCCCTTCAGGATGTCGACGGTTTCCTGCACCGACGGCTCGACCACGTCGACCTTCTGGAAGCGACGCGAGAGGGCCGCGTCTTTTTCGAAGATGCCGCGGTATTCGGTGAAGGTGGTCGCGCCGATGCACTTGAGCTGGCCGCTCGAGAGCGCCGGCTTGAGCAGGTTCGACGCATCGAGCGTGCCGCCCGAGGCAGCGCCCGCACCGATCAGCGTGTGGATCTCGTCGATGAACAGGATGGCGTTCGGCTTGTCCTTGAGCGACTTGAGCACGCCCTTCAGGCGCTGTTCGAAGTCGCCGCGGTACTTGGTGCCGGCCAGCAGCGCGCCCATGTCGAGCGAGAACACGTTCGACTCGGCCAGGATCTCCGGCACGTCGCCCTGCGTGATGCGCCATGCGAGGCCTTCGGCGATGGCGGTCTTGCCCACGCCGGCCTCGCCGACCAACAGCGGGTTGTTCTTGCGCCGGCGGCACAGGATCTGGATGACGCGCTCGACCTCGTATTCGCGGCCGATCAGCGGATCGATCTTGCCGTCCTTGGCGAGCTGGTTGAGGTTCTGGGTGAACTGCTCGAGCGGCGATGCCTTCTCGTTGCGTTCGCCGCCGCCCTCTTCGCCTTCGTTCGACGGTGCTTCGCCCGCGCCCTTGACGGCTTCCGGCGGATCGCTCTTCTTGATGCCGTGGGCAATGAAGTTCACCACGTCGAGGCGGGTCACGCCCTGCTGGTGGAGGTAGTAGACGGCGTGCGAGTCCTTCTCACCGAAGATCGCGACCAGCACGTTGGCGCCGGTGACTTCCTTCTTGCCGTTGCCGGTGGACTGCACATGCATGATGGCGCGCTGGATCACGCGCTGGAAACCCAGGGTCGGCTGGGTGTCGACATCGTCGGTACCCGCCACCTGGGGCGTGTTGTCCTTGATGAAGTTGGTGAGCGACGCCCGCAGGTCGTCGACGTTGGCCGAGCAGGCGCGCAGAACTTCCGCGGCGCTCGGGTTGTCCAGCAAAGCGAGCAACAGATGCTCCACGGTGATGAACTCGTGGCGCTGCTGCCGGGCCTCGACGAAGGCCATGTGCAAGCTGACTTCCAGTTCCTGGGCAATCATGTGATTTCCTTTTGCCTTGCTGTAAATAAGTTCTCAGATGGGTTGGAGCTTGCGCAATTCAACAGGTTCACGCAACAGGTTCGCTGACGCATTGCAGCGGATGCCCTGCCTGCTGGGCTGCTTCCATCACCTGGTTGACCTTGGTGGCCGCCATGTCGCGGGAATAGACCCCACAGACGCCGCGGCCATCGAGGTGGATCTTGAGCATGATCTGGGTCGCGGTTTCGCGATCCTTGCTGAAGTACTCCTGCAGCACGACGATCACGAACTCCATGGGGGTGTAGTCGTCGTTCAGCATCACTACCTGGTACATCTGGGGCGGCGCAGTTTTCTGCGGCCGGCGCTCCAGGACGACCGAATCTCCGTCATCCCCGGCCGGTTTCTGGGCCGGCGGGGTGGTGGGAGTCTTGGGAATTCTCGTTGCCATGAAAAAGATTCTATAGAGCGTGCAAGCGCCGTGCCGGCGCATGAAGACTTGGTGGCGCGTATTCGACAAATCAAGGGGGTTGTGCCGTGCGCGACAGTACAAAAATCGCATAAGAACGCTGTCGCAAAGAAAAAAACCCTCGAATTTCTTTCGAAATCCAAGGGTTCGATCACTCGATGCCTGCGAAGCACCGAACAGCGCACTTGCGCAATTACATGTTGTCGATCATCACCTGGCCGAAACCGGAGCAGCTCACTTGAGTGGCGCCATCCATGAGGCGCGCGAAGTCATAGGTGACCTTCTTGCTGGCAATCGACTTCTCCATCGAGCTGATGATCAGGTCGGCGGCTTCGGTCCAGCCCATGTGGCGCAACATCATTTCAGCCGAGAGGATCTCCGAGCCCGGGTTCACGTAGTCCTTGCCTGCGTACTTGGGCGCCGTGCCGTGGGTGGCTTCGAACATCGCGACCGTGTCGCTCAGGTTCGCGCCCGGCGCAATGCCGATGCCGCCGACCTGCGCGGCCAATGCGTCGGACACGTAGTCGCCGTTGAGGTTGAGCGTGGCAATCACGCTGTACTCCGCGGGGCGCAAAAGGATCTGCTGCAGGAACGCGTCGGCGATGCTGTCCTTGACGGTGATGTCCTTGCCCGTCCTCGGGTTCTTGAACTTCATCCATGGCCCGCCGTCGACCAGCTCTGCGCCGAACTCCTTGGCTGCCAGGTTGTAGGCCCAGTCACGGAAGCCACCTTCGGTGAACTTCATGATGTTGCCCTTGTGGACGATGGTCACGCTGGACTTGTCGTTGTCGATGGCGTATTGCAGCGCCTTGCGCACGAGGCGCTCGGTGCCTTCGATCGACACGGGCTTGACGCCGATGCCCGAGGTGTCCGGAAAACGGATCTTCTTGACGCCCATTTCGTCCTGCAGGAACTTGATGAGCTTCTTGGCCTTGTCGCTTTCGGCTTCGAACTCGATGCCTGCATAGATGTCTTCCGAGTTCTCGCGGAAGATCACCATGTTGGTCTTGTGCGGCTCGCGCACCGGGCTGGGCACGCCATCGAAGTACCGGATGGGACGCAGGCAAACGTAGAGGTCCAGTTCCTGGCGCAGCGCGACGTTCAGCGAGCGGATGCCACCGCCGACGGGCGTGGTGAGCGGGCCTTTGATGGAGATCACGTAGTCGCGCACGGCCTGCAGCGTTTCTTCGGGAAGCCAGACGTCGGGGCCGTAGACCTTGGTCGACTTCTCCCCTGCATAGACCTCCATCCAGTGAATCTTCTTCTTGCCGCCGTAGGCCTTGGCCACTGCGGCGTCCACCACTTTCAGCATCACCGGCGTGATGTCCAGTCCGGTCCCGTCGCCTTCGATGAAAGGAATGATCGGTTGGTCAGGCACATTGAGGGTGTTGTCAGCGTTGACCGTGATCTTCTGACCTTCGGTCGGGACGTTGATGTGCTGATAGCTGGACATGAGGGGGTTGGGCTCCGGGGGAGTGGCGTAATTTTGACGAGTGTCAGCGAATTCAGACAGCCGCGAGGAATCGCTGTACAGGACGCGAACAAATCGCTGTACATTTTAGACGCAACCCATCAGCGAGGGTTTGTCAACCATCAGGCCAATGGCCTCGTTAGTGGCTGACCTTCTGCTCGCCGGGAGGCGTTTCCAATCAATTCTCGAATAGAGGAATCTCAATGAGCAAAATTCTCGCAGTCATGATCGCTGGCCTGTTTGCCGCTGGCGCCTACGCCCAAAACCCGGCTGGCACCACGCCCGAACAAGGGAACGCCACGAACAGCAAGTCGCAGCAACGTGCCGAAGCCAAGAAGGCTGCCAAGCCCGCTGGCCAAGTGAAGGCTGCCGCTGGCGACGAAGTCAAGACGCCCGAAGGCGGCGCCATCGGTGCCGACAAGGCTGCTGCTTCCGGCGAAAAGCGCGCCAGCACCCGCGACCAACGTCGTCGCAACAAGGACGGCAGCGTGAAGCGCAAGTCGACCCAAGGCGGCACGCCTGACATGGCAGGCGCCAAGTAAGTCGGCCCAGCCCCTCGAAAAAAGAGCGCTCTTCGGAGCGCTTTTTTTTCGTCCGCGGACTGCAATTGACTGTCAACCGCCGGAAGCTGCCTCCGTTGAATGTCTACCTCCGCAGGGAGGGCTGTCCAAATCAACGAATTTCAAAGGATTTCAAATGAACAAGCTGCTCGCAGCCCTGATCGCCGGTCTCTTCGCCGCCGGTGCCTTCGCTCAACAAGCCGAACCCACCGCAGCTGCTCCCGCCGCTCCCAAGGTTGCCAAGCACACCGCCAAGAAGCACGCAGCAGCCAAGAAGCACAAGGTTCGCCACGTCGCCAAGGCTCACACGGCCGCTTCCAAGAAGGTGTAAGCTTTCGCGCTCACCGGCAATGCCCGCATCAGCGGGCATTTTTGTTTGCATATTTGGTTGAGGCCGGACCCACCCAGTCCCCGCCCTGAAAGAGTCGTCCGATGTTCCAGCGTCTAGCCGCCCTGCTCCTCGTGTCCGCGTCCTTCATGATGTCGGCGCATGCCCAGCAGCAACCCCAGACCGATCTGCCGCGCACGCAGCTGTCGGTCGGCCTCTACAAGATCGATACGCAGATCGCGCAGACCCCTTTGCAACGCGAGATCGGTCTCATGTTCCGCAAGGAAATGCCCCAGGCTGAAGGCATGATCTTCGTGTTCGAGCAGCCCGCCACGCAATGCTTCTGGATGCGCAACACGATCCTGCCGTTGACCGCCGCCTTCGTGGCCGATGACGGCCGCATCGTCAATCTGGTCGACATGCAGCCCATGACCGAGAACTCGCACTGCTCGCTCGAGCCCGTGCGTTACGTGCTCGAGATGAATCAGGGCTGGTTCGCCAAGAAGAACATCAAGAAGGGCGCGAAGCTCGGCGGCGAGCTGTTCACAGCCACCAAGCGCTGAGTTTCTGCCGCCTCCAGCCCGCAAAAAAGCCGACCCGAGGGTCGGCTTTTTTCATTGCAAAACCAGGGCTCAGCCGAAGTTCTTGGCCGCGAAATCCCAGTTGGCCAGCTTGGCCAGGAAGGTCTCGACGAACTTCGGGCGCAGGTTGCGGTAGTCGATGTAGTAGGCGTGTTCCCAGACGTCCACGGTCAGCAGCGCGGTGTCGGCAGTGGTCAGCGGCGTGCCGGCGGCGCCGGTGTTCACGATGTCCACAGAGCCGTCGGCCTTCTTCACCAGCCAGGTCCAGCCCGAGCCGAAGTTACCCACGGCCGACTTCACGAAAGCTTCCTTGAAAGCGTCGTAGCTGCCCCACTTGGCTTCGATGGCCTTGGCCAGCGCGCCGCTGGGAGCACCGCCGCCTTGCGGCTTCATGCAGTTCCAGAAGAAGGTGTGGTTCCAGATCTGGGCGGCGTTGTTGTAGATGCCGCCGCTGGACTTCTTGACGATCTCTTCGAGCGTCATCGCTTCGAATTCGGTGCCCTTTTGCAGGTTGTTGAGGTTCACCACGTAGGCGTTGTGGTGCTTGCCGTAGTGGTACTCGAGGGTTTCCTTCGAATACTCGGGTGCCAGTGCGTCGAGTGCGTACGGCAGGGGTGGGAGCACATGTTCCATGGTTTTTTCTCGTGGGTTGGTTGTGGGAATCGTGGATTCTAGGAATTAATTATTGAGGTCGCGTCGGACGTGTTCCCGTCACGCCGCCCGGCGAGACGGTCATGTCGACTTCGCCGTCGGCAAGCCGCGCCACGACCGCATCTCCCGGTGCCAATTGCTTCGCGCTGACGACCGCGCGGCCATCCGCATCCGTGAGCCAGGCGTAGCCGCGTTGCAAGACCAATGCCGGATCGAGCAGCCGCCAGCGCAGGGCCACGCGCTCCAGCCGATCGTGGCGTTGCGTCACTGCACGCTCTAGCTTCGACGGAAAGTCGGCAGCCATTGCACGCGGCGCCTGAGCCAGGCGTTCGCGCTTCGACCGCATCGCGTACTGAAGGCGCTGCGCATGGTGCGCCAGGCGAAGTTGCTGGCGCGTCACGAGGTTCGAAGGACGGCCGAGCCGCCCCGCCGCCTGGTCGAGCCGCTGCCCAAGTACATCGAGCCGACCACCCAGCGAGTCGCTGAGCCGTTCGTCGAGCAGGTCGAGCGCGCCGAGCCACAGGTCGCGCGGCGCGCTGACGAGTTCCGCCGCCGCGGTCGGCGTGGGCGCGCGCAGGTCGGCGCAGAAATCGGCGATGGTGAAGTCTGTCTCATGCCCCACGCCGCTGATCACCGGGACCGGGCTCTGCACGATCGTGCGTGCCAGGGCCTCGTCGTTGAACGCCCACAGGTCTTCGATCGAGCCACCGCCGCGCACCAGCAAGATCACGTCGACCGCCGGCTCGAGCGCATAAAGCGAATGCAGCGCGCGAACGAGTTCGCCCGGCGCATTCGCCCCCTGCACGGCGGCAGGCGCCAGCACCACGGGAATGTGCGGTACGCGGCGTCGCAGTGCCGTCACGACGTCATGCAATGCAGCCGCTCCGAGCGACGTGACGACGCCCACCGCGCGCGGCATGGTAGGCAAGGCACGCTTGCGCGCCGGATCGAACAGCCCTTCGGCTTCGAGCCGCGCCTTGCGCTGCATGAACTGCTCGAACAGGGCGCCCTGCCCCGCGCGCCGCAAGCTCTCGACAACAAGTTGAAGATCGCCGCGCGGTTCGTACACCGCGAGTCGGCCGCGCACCTCGACCTGGTCGCCGTCGCGCGGCGAAAAATCGAGCAGCCCCGCGGCGCGGCGGAACATCGCGCAGCGCAGTTGACCCGACTCGTCCTTCAGGGCGAAGTAACAATGTCCACTAGAGGCGCGAGAAAAACCGGAGATTTCGCCGCGCACCGTGACCGGGTTGAAACGCGCGTCGAGCGCGTCGGCAACCGCATGGCACAAGGCTCCGACGGCCCAGACGCGCGGGCCCGGCGCGGAATTCATGTCACGCACGCTCACGAAGAGCACGCTCGGCCAGATGCCACTCTTCCACAACGGGCGGCCCGCCCCCTGTCGCCCGCCCCTGAAGCGGGACGGGTGCACGGTTCTCCGTGCAAGCCATTGATTTCATTGAAAAAAGTGCTGCTCAAAATTCAGTCGTTCTAACGAAAAGCCCATCCCATGCGGGTTCGGACACGTAGCGCAGCAGGTTAGTCACAAAGTTATCCACAGAATCTGTGCGTCCTTGCCGACACCAAAACAAGGCGCGTGCCGATGGTGGGCTCAGTGGATAATCGCCGCGCATTTGCAGTCTACGGGCCGGAGGATTTTCTTGTTTTCCATCATAGTTGCCGCGGGTTGGCCGATCTGGCCCTTGCTCGCTTGTTCGGTCATTGCGCTCGCGCTGGTTATAGAACGTTTCACGAGTCTGAAGACCGTGAGGGTACTGCCGCCGAAGCTGCTCGACGAGACCATCACGGTGTCGCAGGGAGCCATTCCTGGTCCTGACGTTGTGACCAAGCTCGAACGCAACTCGATGCTCGGCCAGGTGCTGGCCGCCGGCCTGCGCGCACTGAACGCCAACCCACGCTGCACCGAAGACGACCTGCGCGCCGCCATGGAGGCCTCGGGCCGCACTGTGGCGCACAAGCTGGAGCGTTACCTGCCTGCCCTGGCCACCATCGCCTCCGCAGCCCCGTTGCTGGGCCTTCTGGGCACGGTGATCGGCATGATCGAGATCTTCGGCTCGCAGTCGCCCGGCAGTGGCGCGGTGGGCTCGGGCAACCCGGCGCAACTGGCGCACGGCATCTCGATCGCGCTGTACAACACGGCATTCGGCCTGATCGTGGCGATTCCGACGCTCATTTTCTGGCGCTACTTCCGCAGCCGGGTCGACGAATACCTGCTGAATCTCGAGCTGTCCGGCGAGCGCTTCGCCCGCCATCTGAACGCTCTGCGCAAGTGACGCCATGACCCGAGGCCGCATGCAGTTCCGCCACGGTGCGCGCGACGAGCCGGAGATCAACCTGATCCCGTTCATCGACGTGCTGCTGGTGATCCTGATCTTCCTGATGCTGTCGACCACGTACAGCAAGTTCACCGAAATGCAGCTGCGGCTGCCGACCGCGGACGTCGACGCGCAGCGCGACTATCCCAAGGAAGTGATCGTGGCGGTGTCGGCCGACGGTCGCTATTCGATCAACAAGACGCCCGTGGCCGACCGCAACGTCGAGGCCGTGGCAGCCGCGCTCGCCGCCGCTGCCACCGGCGGCAAGGACAGCGTGGTGATCATCAGCGCCGACGCGACCAGCCCGCACCAAGCCGTCGTCACGGTGATGGAGGCCGCGCGCCGCGCCGGCCTGATGCAGATCACCTTCGCAGCCCAGTCGACGGCGCAAGCCGGTCGCTGAGTGCCTTCCGAAGGCCGCGGCAGCACAACGGGTACGCCGGCAGCTTCGCGGCTGCAGGAAGCGTGGCTGCACCGCGGCCCGTTGGCCTGCCTGCTGTGGCCGCTGTCGCTGCTCTACGCCGGCCTCTTCGCCGTGCGGGGCTGGCTCTATCGCCTCGGCTGGCTTCGGTCCGAACGCGTGCCTGTGCCCGTGATCGTCGTCGGCAACGTGATCGCGGGCGGCGCGGGCAAGACGCCGGTTGTGATGGCGGTGGTGCGGCATCTGCGCGCGCGGGGCATCCAGGTGGGCGTGGTTTCGCGCGGCTACGGCCGGCGCACCGACGACTGCCGCGAAGTGATGGGCGATAGCAATCCCCTCGATGTTGGCGACGAGCCCGCCCTGATTCACCACGCCACGAAGGCCCCGGTGTTCGTCGCGCGCAAGCGCATCGAGGCCGCGCGGGCCTTGCTCAAGCAGCATCCCGGCACGCAGGTCATCGTCAGCGACGACGGATTGCAGCACCTGGCGCTGGGCCGCGACATCGAGATCTGCGTGTTCGACGACCGCGGCATCGGCAACGGCTGGCGACTGCCCGCAGGCCCCTTGCGCGAAGCGTGGCCGCGCCGCTGCGACCTGGTGCTGCACAGCGGCGAACGCCCTGCCTTCGACGGCGGCTACACCGCTTCGCGCCGCCTCGCGGACTACGCCCTGACCAGCGACGGACAGCGCGTGCCGCTGAGCACCCTGGCGGGCAAGCCAGTGATCGCGCTCGCAGCCATCGCGCGACCCAAGGCCTTCTTCGACATGCTCCGGGGCCGCGGCCTCACGCTGGCCGAGACCATTGCGCTGCCCGATCACCATGATTTCGGCGCCTGGCAACGCCCGGCCGATGCCGGCGGCCCTCTTGTCTGCACCGAGAAAGACGCGGTCAAGCTGTGGCGCAAGGCACCCGACGCACTGGCCGTACCCCTGCTCTTCGCACCCGTTCCGGAATTCTTCAACGCGCTCGACGCAAAGCTATCATCGCTCGATGGATACCAAGCTGCTTGAACTGCTCGTCTGCCCCGTCACCAAGGGTCCGTTGACCTGGAACCCCGAGAAGCAGGAGCTCTGCTCGCGCAGCGCGCGCCTGGCCTATCCCGTGCGCGACGGCATCCCCGTGCTGCTGGAAAACGAAGCACGCACGCTTTCCGACGAAGAGCTCGGGCTGTGAGCTTCACGGTTCTGGTGCCGGCGCGTCTGGCGTCGACAAGGCTTCCCAACAAACCCCTGGCCGATATCGCCGGCGTGCCGATGGTGGTGCGCGTGGCCCGGCGTGCCGGCGAATCCGGCGCGGCGCGCGTGGTGGTGGCCGGTGACGACGCCTCGATCATCGACGCCTGCAAGGCGCACGGCGTCGAGGCGATCCTGACCCGCCAGGACCACCCCAGCGGCACCGACCGGCTGGCCGAGGCCTGCGAGCAACTGGGCCTCGACGGCGACGATATCGTCGTCAACGTGCAGGGCGACGAACCGCTGATCGCCCCGGCGCTGATCGATGCCGTGGCCTCCACGCTGGCAGCACACGCGGAAGCCGCGATGAGCACCGCGGCCCATGAGATCGATTCGCTGGCCGACTTCATGAATCCGAACGTGGTAAAGGCCGTGCTCGACGCACAGGGCAATGCCATGTACTTCAGCCGTGCACCCATCCCGTGGTGGCGTGACGGCTCCGCCAACGGCGCCGCGCCGGCAGTACTGCCCACGCCTGCCCCGCTGCGCCACATCGGCATCTACGGCTATCGCGCGGGCTTCGTGCGCAAGTTTCCGTCGCTGCCGCCGTCGCCAGTCGAGGCGACCGAGGCACTCGAGCAGTTGCGGGCGCTGTGGCACGGGCACCGCATTGCCGTGCATGTGAGCCACGTCGCGCCCGGACCGGGCATCGACACGCCCGAAGACCTGGCGCGCGTGCGCGCGGTCTTCGCCGCCGGCCTGACGGCCTGAAGGGGGCCCGCCGTGCTTGTCGGGGGAGCGACAAATCGCAGGAAGCACGCGTGCTATCCTCGAAGCAACTCCGCCCTGCCCAGCCCCCAAGCCGACGCCTGGCGCGACACAAAATCTAAGAACCGTCCGAGGACACCATGAGACTAATTTTGCTGGGCGCGCCCGGGGCGGGCAAAGGCACGCAAGCGGCCTTCATTTGCCAGAAGTACAGCATCCCCCAAATCTCGACCGGCGACATGCTGCGCGCCGCCGTCAAGGCCGGCACGCCGCTCGGGCTGCAAGCCAAGGCCGTCATGGATGCGGGCGCACTGGTCAGCGACGACCTGATCATCAATCTCGTGAAGGAACGCATCGCCCAGGCCGACTGCGCCAGCGGCTTCCTGTTCGACGGCTTCCCCCGCACCATTCCGCAAGCGGACGCCATGAAGGCAGCGGGCGTCAAGCTCGACTACGTGCTCGAGATCGACGTGCCCTTCGGCGACATCATCGAGCGCATGAGCGGCCGCCGCTCGCACCCGGCTTCGGGCCGCACCTACCACGTCAAATTCAACCCGCCCAAGGTGGAAGGCAAGGACGACGTCACCGGTGAAGACCTGATCCAGCGCGAGGACGACAAGGAAGAAACCGTGCGCAAACGGCTCGACGTGTACAGCCAGCAGACGCGTCCGCTGGTCGACTACTACTCGGCCTGGGCCAAGACCGACCCGGCCGCAGCGCCCAAGTACCGCGCCATCAAGGGCGTGGGCACGGTCGATGAAATCACGCAGCGCGCACTCGCCGCGCTGAGCAGCTGATTGCCGGCCGCCCTTCGACAGGGCGGCCAACACCTCACCCCAGCAATTCGAGCATCAGCGCGATGCGCGCCTTCACGGGCGTGAGCACGCCCGCGTCTCGCAGCTTGTCGTCGGCTTTCGGCAGGATGCGGCCGTTCATGCAGCGCGTCGCGCGGACCACCGCCACGCCTGTCTCCTGCGCCTTCAGTGCGGCTGCTTCGAGCGCGTGATGCAGCGTGCCGTTGCCCGTGGCGGCCAGCACCAGTCCACGCACCGGCTCAAAGCCGCCGGGCTGCAGCAGGGCCTCGATGACCGCGCCGCTCGCACCGGCATGGCTCATGACGACCTCCACGCGAGGCCACTGGACAGCGGCCGCTTGCAAGATCTTCGAAGCCGGCAGCGCCTTGCCTTCGGGCCACGCCCTCACGCGGCGGACTTCGCCCTCTTCCACATAGCCCACTGGACCCGCATCGCCCGACGCAAAGGCATCGAGCCTGTAGGTGTGCACTTTCTGGACGTCCGCACCACTGTGGATCGCCCCGGCACACACCACCGTCACGCCCTTCGCACCGGCTGCCAGAGCCACGCCGATGGCATCGCGCACGTTCTGCGGCCCGTCGGGTGACAGTGCGGTTGCCGGTCGCATGGCGCAGGTCAGCACCACCGGTTTCGAGGGTGCGAGCACCGAGTGCAGGAAGAAAGCCGTCTCCTCCAGAGTGTCGGTGCCGTGGGTGATCACCACGCCCGCCACATCGGGCTCGGCCAACCAGTGCGCGCAGCGTTGCGCGAGCTTCTGCCAGGTCTCGAACGACATGTCCTTGCTGTCGAGTTGCGCGACCTGCTCCGCCACCAGCGTCACGCCCCGCGGCGCTTCGATGCCGCCCAGGAGGTCGGCCACGTCCACCTGCCCGGCCGTGTAGCCGATGTTGTCGCCGCTGCTGGCGGCCTTGCCGGCGATGGTGCCGCCGGTGCCAAGCACGACCACGCGGCGCAGTTCAGGCGAAGGGAA
Source organism: Variovorax paradoxus (assembly GCF_022009635.1). NCBI lineage: Bacteria > Pseudomonadati > Pseudomonadota > Betaproteobacteria > Burkholderiales > Comamonadaceae > Variovorax > Variovorax paradoxus. The sequence goes on along the minus strand of NZ_CP091716.1, from coordinate 3,699,427 downwards.
ATCGGCCATGACTTGTCAACTTTTTAAAACTGGTTAAAAATACAGGTACTGGATATCTAGCCAGTGCCGCAAGGAACCACATATGCAGTTCGCCGTGAAGCTTACAGCCCGCCAGCAGCAGATCCTGGACTTGATCCAGAGCGCCATCGCCCGCACCGGCGCGCCACCCACGCGCGCCGAAATCGCCAATGAACTGGGCTTCAAGTCGGCCAACGCCGCCGAAGAGCATCTACAGGCATTGGCCCGCAAGGGCGTCATCGAACTCGTCAGCGGCACCTCGCGCGGTATCCGCCTCAAGGGCGACGCCCTGCGCTCGCTGAACGAAACGCGCCACCGCGAAGGCGGCCAGTTCTCGCTCTCGCTGCCGGGCATGGCGCAACTGGCGCTGCCGCTCATCGGCCGTGTCGCGGCCGGCTCGCCGATCCTCGCGCAAGAGCATGTCGACCAGACCTATTACGTCGAGAACACGCTGTTCCAGCGCCAGCCCGACTACCTGCTCAAGGTGCGCGGCATGTCGATGCGAGACGCCGGCATCATGGACGGCGACCTGCTCGCCGTGCAAGCCACCAAGGAAGCGCGCAACGGCCAGATCGTGGTCGCGCGCCTGGGCGACGAGGTCACCGTCAAGCGCCTGAAGCGCAACAAGCAGGTCATCGAGCTGCACGCCGAGAACCCCGACTACCCGACCATCATTGTCCAGCCCGGCGAGCCCTTCGAGATCGAAGGCCTCGCGGTGGGCCTCATCCGCAACACCATGCTGATGTAGGCCTCGCGGCCTGCTGGCAGCAGCACTCATCCGGCCGCTACAGGTGGCGGGCGTATGGCGCGAAGTCGCCATCACCCTGTCGCGACCGATTCAAGAAATCCTGCCTGTGTTCAACCTCATACTTTTTTGGAGTTCACATGGGAATCGCCCTCCTCGCCATCGCTGATTTCTGGATGCCGCTGCAGTCACTCGCCAGCCGTTTGATCCCGGCACGCCGCCCGCATCGCCACGCCCCCCTCGACCACAGCGAGAGCTCCGCCGGACTGCGCTATGTCGCTGTGCGTCCGTCTTGCGGCGCAACGCCCCCGGCAGCGCAAGCCGCCACGCCCGTGCGTCCCCTGCGCGTGGTGCGCGTGGTTGACGGAAAGGGCCAGCAGCGCAGCAGCAACCGTGTCTTGATCTCCGGCCGAATGGACGACGTGTGCGCGGAGCTCGACCGGCTGGCGGCTATCGAAGCGGCCGAATCCATGGTCGCCGCACCCCGCTCCACGCGCCTGCACTGAGGCCCGGTACCCCTGGGAGAGCCCGTCGGCGGTGGGTATCCAAACGTTCGGGGGTGCGACATCCCAATGCTGCGAGGCACAATGGCACGCCATGAATATTGTGATCCTCGACGACTACCAGGACGCCGTGCGCAAATTGCGCTGCGCCGCCAAGCTGGACGCGTACGCCGCCAAGGTCTATACCAACACGGTCAAAGGCATCGGGCAACTCTCGGTTCGCCTTAAAGACGCCGACGTGATCGTGCTGATTCGCGAGCGCACGCAGATCTCCCGGCAGCTCATCGAGAAGCTGCCCAAGCTCAAGCTCATCTCGCAGACCGGGCGCGTTGCCGGCCACATCGACGTGGCGGCCTGCACCGAGCGCGGCATCGCCGTGGCGGAAGGCTCCGGCTCTCCCCAGGCACCGGCCGAGCTCACATGGGCGCTCATCATGGCCGCCATGCGCCGGCTGCCGCAGTACATCAGCAACCTCAAGCACGGGGCCTGGCAGCAGTCGGGCCTCAAGTCGGCCTCGATGCCGCCCAACTTCGGGCTCGGCTCGGTGCTCAAGGGCAAGACGCTCTGCATCTGGGGCTACGGCCGCATCGGCCAGTTGGTCGCGCGCTACGGGCAGGCCTTCGGCATGCAGGTCGTGATCTGGGGGCGTGAAGCCAGCTGCGCCAAGGCCCGTTCCGACGGCTTCCAGGTGGCGCAGAACCGCCACGAGTTCTTTGCCGCGGCCGACGTGCTGTCGGTCCATCTGCGGCTCAACGATGAGACCAACGGCCTCATCACGCTCGAGGATCTCTCCCGCATGAAGCCGACGGCGCTGTTCGTCAACACCTCGCGTGCCGAGCTGGTCGAGGCGGATGCCCTGCTCGCGGCACTCAACCGGGGCCGCCCCGGGCTGGCCGCCATCGACGTGTTCGAGAGCGAACCGCCACTGCAGGGCCACGCCTTGCTGCGGCTCGAAAACTGCATCTGCACCCCGCACATCGGCTACGTCGAGCAGGAAAGCTACGAGAGCTACTTCGGCCAGGCCTTCGACAACGTCGTGAGCTACATCAACGGCAATCCCACGAACATCGTGAATCCCGGCGCGCTGCAGGTTCGCCGGTGAGCCGGCCCGCGCCCAAGGGTGCGCTCTGGGCGCTGTTGGCCGGCAATTTCGTAATCGGCACGGGCGTGATGGTCGTGCCCGGCACCCTCAATGAAATCAGCGCCTCGCTGGCCGTCTCGGTCGCCACCGCGGGCCAGTTGATCACGGCCGCGGCGGCGGTAATGTGCATCGGCGCGCCGCTGCTGGCGGCCGCCGTCGCGGGCTGGGATCGCCGCCAGTTGCTCGCCCTCACCCTGCTCTGGTACGCCGTCGGCCATGCTCTCGCGGCGCTGATGCCCAGCTTCGGTGCGCTGCTGCCGGTGCGCATGCTCACGGTGATCGCACCCGCCATCTTCACGCCGCAGGCCGCGGCCTGCGCCGGCATGCTGGTGCCGCCCGAGCAGCGCGGGCGCGCCGTCACCTTCGTGTTCCTGGGCTGGTCGATGGCCTCGGTGCTGGGCCTGCCCATCGGCGCGCTGATCGGCGGGCACCTAGGCTGGCGCATGGCCTTCGGGGCGATTGCCCTGCTCAGTGTCGTGAGCGCGGCATCGATCTGGTTCACCCTGCCGAACGGCATTCGCCCGGCGGCGCTCACTGCCGCCGCCTGGTCGCGTGTGCTGCGCAGCCCTGTGCTGATGGGCATCGTGTCCGTCACGGCCCTTCAGGGCACCGGTCAGTTCGTGCTGTTCAGTTATTTCGGCCCGATCCTCAAGCAGAGCTTCGGCGCGGACGCCACCACGCTGAGCGTGATGTGGGCCCTGTTCGGCGCCTGCGGGCTCATCGGCAACATGGTGGTCAGCCGCTTCATCGACCGCGTCGGCGCCGGGCGCATGGTGCTGATCACGACCGTGCTGATCGCGCTGAGCCTGCTGCTGTGGCCGACGGCCTCCACGCTCGCCTGGCTGGCCGTGGTGCTGGTGCCCTGGGGGTTGGGCTGCTTCGCCACCAATTCGGCCCAGCAGGCCCGCCTGGTGGGGCTGGCGCCGGCCCTCGCGCCAGGCTCGGTGGCGCTCAACAGTTCCGGCATCTACACCGGCCAGGCCGTGGGCGCGGCGCTCGGCGGCTGGCTGCTGGCGCACGACGCGGCGGCCTGGATGAGCTGGGTCGGCTTCGGCGTCATGCTGGTGGCCATCGCGCTCAGCACGGCCATCGACCGCAGCCGCCGTCCGGCCTGAAATTCCGCCCCCGCGTAAAACCCGTCACGCCCCGCCCGCGCACAACTGCAAAATCGGAGGTGACGACAGCGCTTGCGTCGACGCCTGCGCGGCAGGCCGGATACCAATCAACCAGCGAAAATCTTCAGCAAATGACAGTGAACTACACCCGAATCGGCGTCATAGGCGCCGGCGCCATGGGTCGCGGCATCGCGCAGATCGCCGCCCAGGCAGGCAGCGAAGTGCTGCTGCTCGACAGCTTCGCGGGCGCCGCGGAGCGCGGCCTCGAAGCCCTCGCCGCCCAATGGAACAAGCTGCATGAAAAGGGCAAGATCGACGCCGCCGAGCGCGACGCGTACGTCGCCCGCGTCAAGGCGGTCGACGCCATTCAAGAGCTCGCCGGCTGCGACCTCGTGGTCGAAGCCGTGATCGAAGACCTGGAAGTCAAGCGCAAGCTCTTCCGCGAGCTCGAAGGCGTGGTGGCCGAGAGCGCCACGCTGGTCACCAACACCTCGTCGCTGTCGGTGACGGCCATTGCGGCCGGGCTCAAGCGCCCCGAGCGCGTCGCGGGTTTCCACTTCTTCAACCCCGTGCCGCTGATGAAAGTGGTCGAGGTGGTGGCGGGCTTCAAGACCGCCTCCGAGGTCTGCACGCAACTGGCGGGCTACGCCAAACAGATGGGCCATAGCGCCGTGCAGGCGCAGGACACCCCCGGCTTCATCGTCAACCACGCCGGCCGTGGCTACGGCACCGAGGCGTTGCGCATCGTCAGCGAAGGCGTGGCCGATTTCGCCACCGTCGACCGCATCCTCAAGGACCAGGCCGGCTTTCGCCTCGGCCCGTTCGAGCTGCTGGACCTGACGGCGCTCGACGTGTCGCACCCGGTGATGGAGTCGATCTATCACCAGTACTTCGAGGAGCCCCGCTTCCGCCCGAGCGTGATCACCGCGCAGCGCCTGGCTGCCGGCGCGCTGGGCCGCAAGACCGGCGAAGGCTTCTACCGCTACACCGACGGCGTGATGCAGCAGACGCCCGAGGCGCCCGCGCCCGTGGTCGACGGCACGCCTTCGGTCTGGGTGTCGCCGCGCGCCGCGCGCCGCGCCGAGCTGCTGCGCCTGGTGAACACGCTGGGCGCGCAGATCGACAGCGGCGCCGCCCCGGCGCCGCATTCGCTGATCCTGGTGGCGCCCCTGGGCTTCGACGTGACCACGGTCGCCGCCGTCGAGCGCCTGGACGCCACCCGCACCATCGGCATCGACATGCTCGTGGACGACGCCGCCACCAAGCGCCGCGTGCTCGCCACCAACCCGGCCACGCGCCGCGACATCCGCGACGCCGCGCATGCCCTGTTCGCTCGCGACGGCAAGGCCGTGAGCGTGATCCGCGACAGCGGCGGCTTCGTCACGCAGCGCGTGATCGGCACCATCGTCAACATCGCGGCCGACATGTGCCAGCAGCGCGTGTGCTCGCCGGCCGACCTCGAGACCGCCGTGCAACTGGGCCTGGGCTATCCGCGCGGCCCGCTGGCCATGGGCAACCTCTTCGGCCCCACCAACATGCTCGAGGTGCTGTTCAACCTGCAGACGGTGTATGGCGATCCGCGCTATCGCCCGAGCCCGTGGCTGCGCCGTCGCGGCGCGCTGGGCCTGAGCCTGCTGCACGAAGAAGAATAAAAAAGAAAGCCATGACCGCCGAACTCAAGAGCACCAGCGAAGGCAGCACCATGGTGCTGACCATCTCCAACCCGACCCAGCGCAACGCGCTGGGCCCCGAGATCTACGCCGCCGGCATCGAGGCGCTCAACGGCGCCGAGGGCAGCGCGGAGATCCGCAGCGTCGTCATCGTGGGCGAAGGCGAATGGTTCTGCGCCGGCGGCTCGCTGCAGCGGCTGCTGGCCAACCGCCAGCTCGACCGCTCGGTGCAGGCCGAAAGCATCGAGGGCCTGCACAACTGGATCGACTCGATCCGCACCTTCCCCAAGCCGATCATCGCGGCGGTCGAGGGCGCCGCCGCCGGCGCCGGCTTCTCGCTGGCGCTGGCCTGCGACTTCGTGGTGGCAGCGCGCGACGCCGTCTTCGCGGCCTCCTACAGCAACGTGGCGCTGTCGCCCGACGGCGGCCTGAGCTGGCACCTGGGGCAGCAACTGCCGCGCCAGCTGGCGAGCGAGTGGCTCATGAACGGCGAGCGCATCGGCGCGCCGCGCCTGCATGCGCTGGGCATGGTGAACGAGTTGACCGAAAACGGCCAGGCGCTGGCGGGGGCGCTGGCCCTGGCCGCCAAGCTCAACGCCCGCGCGCCCAACTCGCTGGCCAGCATCAAGGAGCTGCTGAGCGACGCGCGTGGCGCCACGTTGGCTTCGCAGCTGTCGCAGGAGCGCGACCACTTCGTGCGCAACCTGCACCATGCGAACGCGGGCATCGGCATCGCCGCGTTCCTGGAGAAAAAGCCGCCGCAATACGAGTGACGGTGCGCCGCGTCGCTCCCGTGACACCCATCAGCTTTTCAGTCGCCGAGAGGACAGACCAATGGACGACCCCATTCTTACCATCGAAGAACGTGAAGCGATCAACAGTGGTCGCTGGTTTTCTTCCCTATCTCCATCGCTACGGCACGACATCCTCCGATGTGCTTTCGTCAAACGCTACAAGGACGGCGACCTGATCGCCGCCCGCGGCGACCCGCCCGATCACTGGATCGCCTGCGCCAAGGGCGCGGTGCGCGTCAGCTCGACAGCGGTCTCCGGCAAGCAGGTGACGCTGACCTACGTGGAACCGGGCATCTGGTTCGGCGACGTGGCGATGTTCGACGGGGACCGGCGCACGCACGACACCTACTCGCACGGCGACAGCACCATTCTTTGCGTGGCGCGCGCCGACTTCCAGAAGATCCTGGCCTCGCACGTGGAGCTGTACGAAGCGCTGATGCGGCTGCAGGCGCGCCGCATCCGCACGCTGTTCGGGCTGGTGGAAGACCTCAATACCCTGCCCCTGCGGGCGCGGCTGGCCAAGCAGCTCATTCACCTGGTGCGCAGCTACGGCGTGCCGAACCTGGAAGACGGCAGCCAGATGCGCATCGGCCTGCAGCTCGCGCAGGAAGAACTGGCGCAGCTGCTGGGCGCGTCGCGCCAGCGGGTCAACCAGGAACTCAAGACGATGGAGCGCGAGGGCACCATCCGGATCGAGCCGGGCGGCCTGGTCGTGCTGGATCGCGCGGCCTTGATGCGCGTCTCGGAAGCTGAAAACTAGAACACCAGACAAACCGACATGAGCCAGCAGGACTTCTCCAACTTCATCGGCACCCGCGCCGTCTCGCAACAGCACGCCTTCGACATCGAGGCGCTCTCCGCCTGGCTCGAGAAGAACCTCGACGGGTTCAAGGGGCCGCTGACGGTCGAGATGTTCAAGGGGGGCCAGTCGAACCCGACCTACAAGCTGGTCACGCCCACGCAGAGCTACGTGATGCGCGCCAAGCCGGGCCCGGTCGCCAAGCTGCTGCCCTCGGCCCATGCGGTGGAACGCGAGTTCAAGGTCATGAGCGGCCTGGCCGGCACCGACGTGCCGGTGCCGCGCATGTACTGCCTGTGCGAGGACGAAGCCGTCATCGGCCGCGCCTTCTACGTGATGGAGTTCATGCAGGGCCGCGTGTTGTGGGACCAGTCGCTGCCCGGCATGAGCAATGCCGAGCGCGCGGCCCACTACGACGAGATGAACCGCGTGATCTCGGCGCTGCACACTGTGAAGTTCGCCGAACGCGGCCTGGCCGACTACGGCAAGCCCGGCAATTATTTCGAGCGCCAGATCGGCCGCTGGAGCAAGCAGTACAAGGCTTCGGCCGACGGTGCCGGCGAGCTCTCGCAGCCCATCGAGGCCATGGAGCGGCTGATCGACTGGCTGCCGGCCCACATGCCGGCGAGCGCGCGCGACGAAAGCAAGGTGTCGATCGTCCACGGCGACTACCGCCTGGACAACGTGATGTTCCACGCCACCGAGCCGCGCATCATCGCGGTGCTCGACTGGGAGCTTTCCACGCTGGGCCATCCGCTGGCCGACTTCAGCTACCACTGCATGTCGTGGCACATGCCGCCCAGCACCGGGCGCGGCATCGGCGGCGTGGATGTCGCCTCGCTGGGCATTCCCACCGAGAGCGAATACATCCGCCGCTATTGCGAACGCACCCGCATCAGCACACCCGAGGCGCTGGCGCCCGACTGGAACTTCTACCAGGCCTACAACCTGTTCCGCATGGCCGCGATCCTGCAAGGCATTGCCAAGCGGGTCGAGGCCGGCACCGCATCGAGCGAGCAAGCCGTGGCTTCGGCCCGCGGCGCGCGCCCCATGGCCGAAATGGCCTGGCAGTTCGCCCAGAAGGCCTGACCGCCGACCCCACACCCACCAGGAGACGAAGATGGATTTCGAATACTCGGCCAAGACCAAAGACCTTCAGAAACGCGTCAAGGCGTTCATGGACGAAAACATCTACCCGGCCGAAGCCGAGTACAGCGCCGAACTCGCCGCCAACACGGCAGCAGGCAAGCGCTGGACGGCGCTGAAGACGGTCGAGAAGGTCAAGGAAAAGGCCAAGGCCCAGGGTCTGTGGAACCTGTTCCTGCCGGTCGACAGCGCTTCGGCTTCGGGCTACTCCGGCGCGGGCCTCACCAACCAGGAATACGCGCCGCTGGCCGAGATCATGGGTGCGGTGCCATGGGCCAGCGAAGCATTCAATTGCTCGGCGCCCGACACCGGCAACATGGAAACCATCGCGCGCTACGGCTCGGAAGAAATCAAGGCACGCTGGCTCAAGCCGCTGCTCGAAGGCCAGATTCGCTCCGCTTTCGCCATGACCGAACCCGACGTGGCATCGAGCGATGCCACCAACATCTCCACGCGCATCGAGCGCCAGGGCGACGAATACGTCATCAACGGCCACAAGTGGTGGATCTCCGGCGCCGCCGACCCGCGCTGCGCCGTGTTCATCACCATGGGCAAGAGCGACCCCGAGGCGCCCCGCCACTCGCAGCAGAGCATGGTCGTGGTGCCCGCCGACGCCAAGGGCATCCGCATCGTGCGCCCGCTCAACGTGATGGGCTACGACGACGCGCCGCACGGCCACGTCGAGATGTACTTCGAGAACGTGCGCGTGCCCGTCGGCAACATCCTGCTGGGCGAGGGCCGCGGCTTCGAAATCGCCCAGGGCCGCCTCGGCCCAGGACGCATCCACCACTGCATGCGCCTGATCGGCCTGGCCGAACGCGCGCTCGAGCTGATGTGCAAGCGCGCCTCCTCGCGCGTGGCCTTCGGCAAGACCGTCGCCTCGCAGACGGTGACGCAGGAGCGCATCGCCGAAGCCCGCTGCAAGATCGACATGGCCCGCCTGCTCACGCTCAAGGCTGCATGGCTGATGGACGTGGCCGGCAACAAGGTCGCCAAGAACGAAATCGCGATGATCAAGGTGGTGGCGCCGAGCATGGCCTGCCAGGTGATCGACTGGGCCATGCAGGTCCATGGCGGCGGCGGCATGTGCGACGACTTCCCGCTCGCTTACGCCTACGCCGGCGCTCGCACGCTGCGCTTCGCGGACGGCCCGGACGAAGTGCACCGCAACGCGATCGCCAAGTGGGAACTGGGCAAGTACGCGCCGAACAAGGCCGACGCCGACATGCCGGTGACGCGCTTCTGATGGACTTGCTCCCTCTCCCCGCGGGGAGGGGGCTGGGGTGAGGGCCGACGGCGATCAACTCGCCCCGGCCCTTTTTCTTGTCAGAGCTTCTTCTGCAGGAACACCGCGTGCCCGAATTCCGGGTCGAGCTGGTAGTTCGAGAAGCCTTCGCGCTCGTAGGTACGCAGCGCGGGCTTGTTGCCGGACAACACTTCGAGCGTGAGCTTGCAGGCACCGCGCCTGCGGGCCTCCTGCTCGACCAGCGCGAACATCTTCCGCGCCACGCCCCGGCCGCGATGGCTGGCCAGCACGACCACGTCGTGCACGTTGACCAGCGGCTTGCAGGCGAAGGTCGAGAAGCCCTCCAGGCAGTTGATCAGCCCCACGGGCTGCCCGCCCTCGAACGCGAGCACGCTGAAGGCCTGCGGCCGCGCCGCCAAGGCGGCCGGAAGGCCCTGGAGCACCGCGGGGCCGAGCGACTCTCCACCGCCGGCCGGGTCTCTCGCATAGGCGTCGAGAAGCGCCACCACGGCGGCTGCCTGGGCCGCGTCGCGGTAGTCGGCCAGGAAGACCTCGATCTGCGTGCCCGCGCTCATTGCGCGGGCTCCAGCGTGGCCGCCAGGCGTCTTGCGCAGGATTCGGCCAGCTTCGCATCGCGAGCCTCGACCATCACACGCACCAGCGGCTCGGTGCCGCTGGCGCGGATCAGCACGCGGCCGGCGTCGCCGAGTTCGGCCTCGATGCGCCCGGTTTCGGCGGCCAGCGCCTTGTTGTCCTTCCAGTTCTGGTCGGGCGCGATGCGCACGTTGATCAACGTCTGCGGGAACAGCGTGACGCCGTCGAGCAACTGCGCCACGGTCTTGCCGCTGCGCACGCAGGCCTGCAGCACCTGGAGTGCGCTGACGATGCCGTCGCCGGTGGTGTGACGGTCGAGCGCCAGCAGATGGCCGGAACCTTCGCCGCCCAGCAGCCAGCCGCGCTTGTCGAGCTCCTCGAGCACGTAGCGGTCGCCCACCTTGGCGCGCACGAATTCGATGCCGAGACCGCGCAGCGCGACTTCGACGGCCTTGTTGGTCATGAGCGTGCCGACCACGCCCACGGGCTTCTCGCCGCGCGCAATACGCTCGGCCACCATCAGGTAGAGCAGTTCGTCGCCGTTGAACAGGCGCCCGCTGGCGTCGACCAGCTGCAGGCGGTCGGCGTCGCCGTCGAGCGCGATGCCGTAGTCAGCCCCCTGCGCCGTCACCGCGGCCACGAGCGCCTCGGGATGGGTGGCGCCGAAGCCCTTGTTGATGTTCAGCCCGTCGGGCGAGACACCGATGCTGCTCACCTCCGCGCCCAGTTCGTGGAACACGTTGGGCGCCACCTGGTAGGCCGCGCCGTGCGCCGCATCGACCACCAGCTTCATGTCGCGCAGCGTGAGGTCGTTGGCGAAGGTGCTCTTGCAGAACTCGATGTAGCGGCCGGGCGCGTCGTTCAGCCGGCGGGCCTTGCCCAAGTTCGCGGAGTCGACCCACACCGGATCTTCTTCCAGCGCGGCTTCCACGGCCAGCTCCCAGGCGTCGTCGAGCTTGGTGCCCTGCGCGCTGAAGAACTTGATGCCGTTGTCGGGGTAGGCGTTGTGGCTGGCGCTGATCACCACGCCGAGGCTCGCGCGCTGGGCGCGCGTGAGGTACGCCACGCCGGGCGTAGGCAGCGGGCCGAGCAGCACCACGTCGACGCCCGCCGAATTGAAGCCCGATTCGAGCGCCGACTCGAGCATGTAGCCCGAGATGCGGGTGTCCTTGCCGATCAGCACCGTCGGGCGGGCCTGGCTCTTCTTGAGCACGCGGCCCACGGCATGCGCCAGGCGCAGCACGAAGTCGGGGGTGATGGGCGCCTGGCCGACGGTGCCGCGAATGCCGTCGGTGCCGAAATATCTACGGGTCATGGTTGCTCTCTGTCTTGTTGTGTTTGTCTTGGTTCTTCCGCCCTCATGGCGCGCCATACGGCGATGGCTGCCACCGTGTCGCGCACATCGTGAACGCGCACCACGGCCGCGCCGCGGTCCACCGCCAGCACCGCCGCGGCAACGCTGGGCACGATGCGCTCTCCCGCCGCCTCGATGCCCGTGACGGCACCGATCGACGATTTGCGCGACCAGCCCAGAAGCAGCGGCAGGCCGCCGCCATCGAGCAGTTCGCGTTGTCGCGCCAGCAGCGCGAAATTCTGCGCCACGGTCTTGCCGAAGCCCACGCCCGGATCGAGCGTGATGCGCGAGGCGTCGACCTTCAGCGCGCGCAGCAGTTGTACCTGCGCCTGCAGGAACGACAGCACCTGGGGAATCACGTCGCCGCTCATCGGCACGGCCTGCATCGTCTGCGGGTCGCGGTGCATGTGCATCAGGCAGATGCCGCAGGACGGATGCGCCGCCACGGCTTCGCGCGCGCCGGGTTGGCGCAGTGCCCAGATGTCGTTGACGATGTCCGCGCCCAGGTCGAGCACTGCGCGCATGACTTCGGGCTTGTAGGTGTCGATCGACAGCGGCACGTTGAGCTTCACCGCTTCGCGCACCACCGGCAGCACGCGCGCCAGTTCCGCGTCGAGCGGTACGGCGGGACTGCCGGGGCGGGTCGATTCGCCGCCGATGTCGAGGATGTCGGCGCCCTCTTTCAGCAACTGCTCGCAATGCTTGAGCGCGGTGCTGGTGGACGCATGCGCGCCGCCATCGGAAAACGAGTCGGGCGTGACGTTGACGATGCCCATCACGCGCGGTTGCGCAAGGTCGATGCGAAAACGCGAGGTCTGCCAGACGGCAGCGCCACCATGAAAAACGGGGCCAGAGGCCCCGTTATCGCTTGAGATCAAGCCCACCTCAGGCCGCTGTGGGCGCCGGGTCGGGATTGACGGCCGGCGTGCCACCACTGCCACCGCTGCCCGAAGGCGGGATGCGCGGCGTCCAGTCCTTGGGCGGACGCGGTGCGCGGCCGGCCATGATGTCGTCGAGCTGTTCGCTGTCGATGGTTTCCCACTCGAGCAGCGCCTTGGCCATCGCGTGCATCTTGTCGCTGTTCTCTTCGATCAGGCTGCGCGCCAGGGCGTACTGCTCGTCGATGATGCGGCGCACTTCGGAGTCGACCTTTTCCATGGTCTGCTCGCTCATGTTCGTGGTCTTGGTGACCGAGCGGCCCAGGAACACTTCGCCTTCGTTCTCGGCGTAGACCATCGGGCCCAGCGCGTCGGTCATGCCGTAGCGCGTGACCATGTCGCGGGCGATGGAGGTCGCGCGCTCGAAGTCGTTGCTGGCGCCGGTGGTCATTTGGTGCATGAACACTTCTTCGGCGATGCGGCCACCGAACAGCATGCTGATCTGGTTCAGCATGTATTCGCGGTCGTAGCTGTAGCGGTCCTGCGACGGCAGGCTCATGGTCACGCCGAGGGCGCGGCCGCGCGGGATGATCGTGACCTTGTGGACCGGGTCGCACTTGGGCAGCAGCTTGCCGATGAGGGCGTGGCCGGACTCGTGGTAGGCCGTGTTGCGGCGCTCTTCCTCGGGCATGACCATGCTCTTGCGCTCGGGGCCCATGAAGATCTTGTCCTTGGCCTTCTCGAAGTCCTGCATCTCGACCACGCGCGCATTGCGGCGGGCGGCCATGAGGGCTGCTTCGTTGCAGAGGTTGGCCAGGTCGGCGCCCGACATGCCGGGGGTGCCACGGGCGATGACGCTCGGGTTCACGTCCTGGCCCAGCGGGACCTTGCGCATGTGCACGCCGAGGATCTGTTCGCGGCCGCGGATGTCCGGCAGCGTGACGTACACCTGACGGTCGAAGCGGCCCGGGCGCAGCAGCGCGGCGTCCAGGATGTCCGGGCGGTTGGTGGCAGCCACCACGATCACGCCGAGGTTGGTTTCGAAACCGTCCATCTCGACCAGCATCTGGTTGAGGGTTTGCTCGCGTTCGTCGTTGCCACCGCCGAGACCGGCACCGCGCTGACGACCCACAGCATCGATTTCGTCGATGAAGATGATGCAGGGTGCGTTCTTCTTGGCGTTCTCGAACATGTCGCGGACACGGGCAGCGCCCACGCCGACGAACATTTCAACGAAGTCGGAGCCCGAGATCGAGAAGAAAGGCACCTTGGCTTCGCCGGCGATCGACTTGGCCAGCAGGGTCTTGCCGGTACCCGGAGGGCCGACCAGCAGCAGGCCGCGCGGAATGCGGCCGCCAAGCTTCTGGAAGCGCTGCGGGTCCTTCAGGAAGTCGACCACTTCACGGACTTCTTCCTTGGCCTCGTCGCAGCCCGCGACGTCGGCGAAGGTCACCGTGTTGTTGTTCTCGTCCATCATGCGGGCCTTGCTCTTGCCGAAGCTGAACGCCCCGCCCTTGCCGCCGCCCTGCATCTGGCGCATGAAGTAGATCCACACGCCGATCAGCAGCAGCATCGGGCCCCAGCTGACCAGCAGCGTCATGAGGAGCGAGCCCTCTTCACGCGGCTTGACGTCGAACTTGACGTTGTGGTCGATCAGGTCGCCCACGAGGCCGCGGTCGAGCACCGTGGCGGTCGTGCGGATCTTGCGATCGTCGTTGGTGACGGCGACGATCTCGCCGCCGGCCGCGCCTTCGGGAATGACGGCGCTCTTGATTTGGTTATTCCGGACCTGGTCCAGAAACTCGGAGTAGCTGACTGCTCCCGAGCCGACCCCACCGCGGGTGTCGAACTGCTTGAACACAGTGAACAACACCATGGCAATGACGAGCCATACGGCAACTTTGGAAAACCACTGATTGTTCAAACGAAGCTCCAGTCGAAAGCGCGTGACGGCAAAATGAAAATACGCGCTGTGGGTACGCAATTGCGCCCCATTTTAGGCTTTTCAAGCTGCGAAAAGCGGGCATTTCCCTAAAGCAGCCATAGCCTGACAGGGGTTTGCGCCCTGTACCGACGCCCGGCGGCAAGGTATCAATGCGTATCTGAGGCCTTTAGACCCACTCCGACGAGGAAGGTCTCGGACGATTTGTCCCGCGAGGCCTTGGGCTTGAAGGGCTTCACGATACGGAAATTGGCCTTGAACAGCTTCACCAGGTCGTCGTAGCCGCTGCCGTGGAAGAGCTTGGCCACCAGCGCGCCCTCGGGCTTCAGGTGATGCTGGGCGAAGTCGATTGCAAGCTCGATCAGGTGCGCCACCCGGGCGGCATCGGCCGAATGGATGCCCGACAGGTTGGGCGCCATGTCGGACACCACCAGGTCGGCCTTGCGTCCAGCCAGCACGCCAAGCAGCTGCTGCAGCAGCGCATCTTCGCGGAAGTCGCCCTGCAGGAAGGTCACGCCCTCGATGGGCTCCATCGGCAGGATGTCCAGGGCAATGATGGTGCCGTTCAGTTCGCCGGCCGCGGCGCCGTCGGGCGACATGCGCCGGCGCAGGTACTGGCTCCAGGCTCCGGGTGTGGAGCCGAGGTCGACCACCAGCTGGCCCGGCTTGACGAGCCCGAGCGACTCATCGATTTCCTTGAGCTTGTAGGCGGCGCGCGCGCGATAACCCTCCTTGGTGGCGAGCTTCACATAGGGGTCGTTGATATGGTCGTGAAGCCACGCTTTGTTGACTTTTTTGCTTTTGGCTTTGGTGCTCATGGGGGTCTTCGTGTACGCGTCGATAATACGGGGATGCCCGCCATTCAACTTACCCCTGCCGAGCGCAAGGTGCACCGCGCCGAAGCTCACCACCTGGATCCGATCGTCATGGTCGGTGGAGACGGGCTTACCCCTGCCGTAAAGAAAGAAGCCGACGCGGCGCTCAAGGCCCATGGCCTGATCAAGATCCGCGTCTTCTCCGACGACCGCCTCGCCCGCGACGCCATGCTGCGCGAACTGGCCGACGAGCTCGACGCCGCCCCCATTCAACACATCGGCAAGCTGCTGGTGCTGTGGCGTCCGAAGCCCGAAAAAGAGCGCGTGATCGACGAAGACCGCATGCCCGGCCCGCGCGACGTGAAGATCGTCAAGTACAGCAAGCGCGGCGGCCAGCGCCCTGAAATCAAGACGCTGCGCGTGCTCGGCAACCAGCGCCTCACCCCCGGCGGCACCATCAAGCGCGCCAAGGCCAAGCGGCCGCTGTCGGCCAAGAAGCGCAACCAGGCGGACTGAGGCCGGTGGCAGCGCAAGGCGCCCAGCGCCATATTCTCTGCATGAAGTGGGGCACGAAATACGGCCCCGAATACGTCAACCGGCTCTACGGCATGGTGCGCCGCAACCTCAGCGGCGACTTCAAGTTCGTGTGCCTGACCGACGACGGCAACGGCATCCACCCCGAAGTGACGTGCCTGCCGATTCCGCAGCTCAACCTGAACCTGGCCCCCGGCCAGCGCGACGGCGGCTGGAAGAAGCTCACGACCTTCGAAAAAGACCTGTACGGCCTGCGCGGTACCGCCCTTTTCCTCGACCTGGACGTGGTGGTCGTGGGCAGCCTCGACGCCTTCTTCGAGCAGCCCGGCGAGTTCCTGATCATTCACGACTACCCCCGCCCCTGGCGGCGCGAACGCATCACCGGCAACTCTTCGGTCTACCGCTTCGAGATCGGCGCCCACGCCGACATCCTGGCCTACCTGCGCGCCAACATGGACAAGGTGCAGGCGGAATATCGCAACGAGCAGGCCTACCTGTCGGACATGCTCCACAAGCAGGGCAAGCTGGCCTACTGGCCCGCGGCCTGGTGCCCGAGCTTCAAGTATCACGGCATCCCGACCTGGCCGACCAACTACTGGGAAGAGCCTTTCGTGCCCGAAGGTGCGCGCGTCATGGTGTTCCATGGCGAATGCAACCCGCCGGACGCACTGGCGGGACGCCGCAACCGCGCCTTCCGGTTCATCCGGCCGGCGAGCTGGGTTGCGCAATACTGGAAAGAGTGAGTGACGGTGGGGCAGCACCTGCTGCCGCCTCCGCCGCGCCGTAGATCAGCCCGGCTTGCGGGCGCCCATGCGCCACAGCAGCACGCCGGCACACACCCACTGCACGAGGTACATGCCGCTGCCCACGGCGTGCCACAGCTTGAGGTTGTCGCGCGCCACGATGCGCGGCGCCACGGCGTACTGCTGAAGCAGCGCCAGCAGCAGAGCCCCGAGGATCAGGAAAATCGCCGTCATCGCGGGACCGTCCATGCGGTCGTCGGCCTTGGCGCGAAAGTGGATCAGCAGGATCAGCCCACAGGCGACGGCGATCCAGCTTTGTGCCTCGAACAGCTGCGCCGCGAAATTGCCCGCCACCGATGGATTGCCGAGCCTGGCGAACAGCATCGGCACCACCAGAAAGCCGATCGTGGTGAGGCTGCCCCACCAGAAGGCGGCCAGCATCAGCGCAACGCGGTCTTTCATGAATTGAAAATCAGAGGTAGCGAACGGCCACGATCTCGTAGCGCTTCAGGCCGCCGGGCGCCTGCACTTCGGCGGTGTCGCCCTCTTCCTTGCCGATGAGCGCGCGCGCGATCGGGCTGGAGATGTTGATGAGGCCGAGCTTCAGGTCGGCTTCGTCCTCGCCTACGATCTGGTACTTCACGGCTTCGCCGGACTCTTCTTCCTCGAGTTCGACGGTAGAGCCGAACACCACCTTGCCGCCTGCATCGAGCTCGCTCGGGTCGATGACCTGCGCGGCGGACAGCTTGCCCTCGACTTCCTGGATGCGGCCTTCGATGAAGCCCTGGCGGTCCTTGGCGACTTCGTATTCGGCGTTCTCGCTCAGGTCGCCCTGGGCACGTGCTTCGGAAATGGCGTTGATGACCCAGGGACGGTCCACCGTCTTGAGCTGATGCAATTCGGCACGCAGTTTTTCAGCGCCGCGCTTGGTGATCGGAATGGTTGCCATGTTGTTGTTTCTCCATAAAGCGAAACCGCCGAACGCTGCCGTTCGGCGGTCGATTGAGGGAATTGATCAGACGAGTGTGCGTCCGGTCAGCCGGCTCAGGATGGCGAGCGGGCTCGAGTCGGGATTGTATTGCTTCGAAGCAGCCAGATGAAGGGTCTGTTCGAGCATGTATTGCCCTGCCATCACCGCGTGCGAGGTCTGGTCGGAGAAGCACACCCACACGGAACCCGGCGGGAACTTGGCGGTCTCCTGCGGCGAACTTTCCTGGTACGCCATGTCCGACTTCATGCCGTCGTGCAGCTGCAGCATCAGGTGGTCGTACTCGCTGCGGAACGACTTGGTCACATGCAGTGCCTGCAGCAGCTTGGCCTGCCAGCGCGCATAGGGCTTGGCGCGCGGCAGGAAGCGCCGGGCGATATCCTCGAAAGGCTCGCCCACGCGCCACACGCGCGGTGCGCCTTCAGGATTGACGTTGGTGAACACACGCAGGATGCGTTCGCCATAGTTGGGCCGCGACGGAAATGCGTCGACATGCAAACGCCGGTCGTCCGCGCGCCACGACTGCACGCGCGTCTCGACCTGCGCCGGCCGGTAGCTGGTGGGGGCAAGACGCAGCGCCGACGTGTAATGCGGCAGCAACCCATGAATGAGTTGCGTGGCCTGCGCCCGAAAACGCCCCACCATCGCGGCCGCCGTGCGCTGCACCGCCTCGTCGCCCACGGCGCCCTTGAGCTTGCCGTTGGCATCGAGGCTGATGTTGCGCACGTCGGGCGACAGCAGGCTGGGCGTGAGCAGGCTGCGCTCTTCGGGCAGCAGCTCGAAGCCCAGGCGCGGAAAGTACAGCACCTTGCCTGCTTCCAGTTCCGCGATCCACGCCTCGTTGGGCGTGGCCGCGTTCCAGTCCGTCAGGTCCAGTTCGACGAGCTGCGTTTCCATGATGACGCTCAGGCCGAGGCCAGTTGCGCGTGCATCTCCTGCACCGAGATCACGCCGAGTTCGTCCATGAAGCCCATGCCTTCCACCGCGGCTTCGGCGCCGAAGATCGTGGTGAACGTGGTCACGCGCGCCAGCAGTGCCGACGTGCGGATCTGCCGCGAATCGGTGATGGCATTGCGGCGCTCTTCCACCGTGTTGATGACCAGGGCAATCTCGTTGTTCTTGATCATGTCCACGATGTGCGGGCGGCCTTCGGTCACCTTGTTCACCGTCGCGCACTCGATGCCCGCGGCGTTGATGGCGGCTGCCGTGCCCTTGGTGGCCGTCAGCACGAAGCCGAGCTTGACCAGGCCTCGCGCCACTTCCACGGCACGCGCCTTGTCGTTGTTCTTCACCGAGATGAAGACCTTGCCCGACTTCGGCAGGTGCGTGCCGGCGCCCAGTTGCGACTTCACGAAGGCTTCGCCGAAGGTCTTGCCCACGCCCATCACTTCGCCGGTCGACTTCATCTCGGGGCCGAGGATGGTGTCCACGCCCGGGAACTTGACGAACGGGAACACGGCTTCCTTCACACTGAAATACGGCGGCGTGACTTCCTTCGTCACGCCCTGCGACTTCAGCGACTGGCCGGCCATGCAGCGTGCCGCCACCTTGGCGAGCTGGATGCCAGTGGCCTTGCTCACGTAAGGCACGGTGCGCGAGGCGCGCGGGTTCACTTCGAGCACGTAGATGACGTCCTTGCCGTCCTTCTGCTGGATGGCGAACTGCACGTTCATCAGGCCAACCACGTTCAGCGCGGCCGCCATCGCGGCGCTCTGGCGCTTCAGCTCGGCCACCGTGTCGGCGCTCAGGCTGTAGGGCGGCAGCGAGCAGGCGGAGTCGCCCGAGTGCACGCCGGCCTGTTCGATGTGCTCCATCACGCCGCCGATCAGGGTCTGGCCCTCGGCGTCGCGCAGGCAGTCGACGTCGCATTCGACAGCGTCGTTCAGGAAGCGGTCGAGCAGCACCGGCGAGTCGTTGCTGACCTTGACCGCTTCGCGCATGTAGCGCTCGAGGTCGCGCTGCTCGTGCACGATTTCCATCGCGCGGCCGCCCAGCACGTAGCTCGGGCGCACCACCAGCGGATAGCCCAGTGCCGCGGCCTTTTCGAGGGCTTCGGCTTCGGTGCGCGCGGTCGCGTTCGGCGGTTGCAGCAGCTTGAGCTCATGCAGCAGCTTCTGGAAGCGCTCGCGGTCTTCGGCCGCGTCGATCATGTCGGGCGAGGTGCCGATGATCGGCACGCCATTGGCCTCGAGGTCGAGCGCGAGCTTCAGCGGCGTCTGGCCGCCGTACTGCACGATCACGCCGAGCGGCTTTTCCTTATCGACGATCTCGAGCACGTCTTCGAGCGTCAGCGGCTCGAAGTACAGACGGTCCGAGGTGTCGTAGTCGGTCGACACGGTCTCGGGGTTGCAGTTGACCATGATGGTCTCGTAGCCGTCCTCGCGCATGGCGAGCGCGGCGTGCACGCAGCAGTAGTCGAACTCGATGCCCTGGCCGATGCGGTTGGGACCGCCGCCGAGCACCATGATCTTCTTCTTGTCGGTCGGATCGGCTTCGCACTCGTCCTCATAGGTCGAGTACATGTAGGCCGTGTTGGTCGCGAACTCGGCCGCGCAGGTGTCGACGCGCTTGTAGACCGGGCGCACGCCCAGGGCGCGACGCTTCTCGCGGATGGCCGTGTCGGTGGTCTTCAGCTGGCGCGCCAGGCGGCGGTCGGAGAAGCCCTTCTTCTTCAGCGCGAGCAGCGTGTCGCGGTCGATGTCGTCGAGCGACTTGGTTTCCAGTTCGAGCTCGATCTTCACGATCTCTTCGATCTGCACCAGGAACCACGGGTCGATCTTGGTCAGCGCGAACACCTCGTCCACGCTCAGGCCCATGGCGAAGGCATCGCCCACGTACCAGATGCGCTCGGGACCAGGCTCGCCCAGTTCCTTTTCGAGCACTTCGCGGTCCTGCGTCTTCTCGTTCAGACCGTCCACGCCCACTTCGAGGCCGCGCAGGGCCTTCTGGAACGACTCCTGGAAGGTGCGCCCCATGGCCATCACCTCGCCCACCGACTTCATCTGCGTGGTGAGGCGCGAATCGGCCTGCGGGAATTTCTCGAAGGCGAAACGCGGGATTTTGGTGACCACGTAGTCGATCGAGGGCTCGAACGACGCGGGGGTGGCGCCGCCGGTGATTTCATTGCGCAGTTCGTCGAGCGTGTAGCCCACGGCCAGCTTGGCCGCGACCTTGGCGATCGGGAAGCCCGTGGCCTTGGAGGCCAGCGCCGACGAACGCGACACGCGCGGGTTCATCTCGATGACGACCATGCGGCCGTCCTTCGGGTTGATGGAGAACTGTACGTTCGAGCCGCCGGTGTCGACGCCGATCTCGCGCAGCACGGCCAGCGAGGCGTTGCGCAGGATCTGGTATTCCTTGTCGGACAGCGTCTGCGCGGGGGCCACGGTGATCGAGTCGCCGGTGTGCACGCCCATCGGGTCGAGGTTTTCGATCGAGCAGACGATGATGCAGTTGTCGGCCTTGTCGCGCACGACTTCCATCTCGTACTCTTTCCAGCCGAGCAGCGATTCTTCGATCAGCAGCTCGTTGGTGGGCGAGGCTTCGATGCCGCGCTTGCAGATGGTCTCGAACTCTTCCGGGTTGTAGGCAATGCCGCCGCCCGTGCCGCCGAGCGTGAAGCTGGGGCGGATGACCGTCGGGAAGCCGACACTCTTCTGAACCGCCCAGGCTTCGTCCATCGAGTGCGCGATGCCGGAGCGGGCCGAGCCCAGTCCGATCTTGGTCATCGCGTCCTTGAACTTCAGGCGGTCTTCGGCCTTGTCGATGGCCTCGGGCGTGGCGCCGATCAGCTCGACCGGCTTGTTGGTGGCAGCGCCCGTGTACTTGTCGAGCACGCCGTTGCGCCAGAGGTCGAGCGCGCAGTTCAGCGCGGTCTGGCCGCCCATCGTCGGCAGGATCGCGTCAGGGCGTTCCTTGGCGATGATTTTTTCAACCGTCTGCCAAGTGATGGGCTCGATGTAGGTGACATCGGCCGTGGCCGGGTCGGTCATGATCGTCGCGGGGTTGCTGTTGATCAGGATGACCTTGTAGCCCTCCTCGCGCAGCGCCTTGCAGGCTTGCACGCCGGAATAGTCGAACTCGCACGCCTGGCCGATGATGATCGGGCCGGCGCCGATGATGAGGATCGATTTGAGGTCTGTGCGCTTAGGCATTCTTGTTCTCCGTCTTGTGCTTTTCCATGAGTGCCGTGAAGCGATCGAACAGATAGCCGATGTCGTGCGGGCCCGGCGAGGCTTCAGGGTGGCCCTGGAAGCAGAACGCGGGCTTGTCGGTGCGCGCCAGCCCCTGCAGCGTGTTGTCGAACAGGCTGACGTGGGTGGGACGCAGGTTGGCCGGCAGCGACTTCTCGTCGACCGCGAAGCCGTGGTTCTGGCTGGTGATGCTCACGCGGCCGTTGTCGAGGTCCTTCACCGGATGGTTCGCGCCGTGGTGGCCGAACTTCATCTTGAAGGTCTTGGCGCCGGAAGCCAGCGCCATGATCTGGTGGCCCAGGCAGATGCCGAAGGTGGGAATGCCGGTCTCGATGAGTTCCTTGACCGCGCTGATGGCGTAGTCGCAGGGCTCCGGGTCACCGGGGCCGTTGGCCAGGAAGATGCCATCGGGTTTCAGCTTGAGCACGTCGGCCGCGGGCGTCTGCGCCGGCACCACGGTGATGCGCGCGCCGCGCTGGGCGATCATGCGCAGGATGTTCTTCTTGACGCCGTAGTCGAAGGCAACGACGTGGAACTTCGGCGTGATCTGCACGCCGTAGCCCGGCTTACCGTTCAGATTGACGAGCTTCCACTCGGTCTCGGTCCACTCGTAGGTCTGCGTGACCGACACCACCTTGGCCAGGTCGAGCCCTGCCATGCTCGGCGCGGCCTTGGCGGCGGCGATGGCCTTGTCGATCAACGCCTGCGTCACGGTCTCGCCTTCCGCGAGGCCCAGGATGCAGCCGTTCTGCGCGCCGTGGGTGCGCAGGTGACGCGTGAGCTTGCGGGTGTCGATGTTCGCGATGGCCACCGTGTTGCCGGACACGAGGTACTCGGTCAGCGTGGCGGTCTTGCGGAAGTTGGAGGCGACGAGGGGCAGGTCCTTGATGATCAGGCCCGCGGCATGGATCTTGTCGGCTTCGATGTCCTCGCCGTTGACGCCGTAGTTGCCGATGTGCGGATACGTGAGGGTCACGATCTGCTGGCAGTAGCTCGGGTCGGTGAGGATTTCCTGGTAACCGGTCATGGCGGTGTTGAACACCACCTCACCGGTCGTGGAGCCGGCGGCTCCGATCGAATTGCCTTGAAAGACCGTGCCGTCTGCGAGCGCCAGGATGGCGGGCGGGAAACTTCCCTTGAGAGACAAAAGCACTGGGTTCTCCGGATGGTTACGGTCGCCCGGAGCCCCAGGCGCGTTGCCTGCGGACTGCTGCTTAAGGGGATTTTGGCGTTAAAGGCGGCCGGGCGACGCTATTGCGA
Organism: Variovorax paradoxus; assembly: GCF_022009635.1. Taxonomy (NCBI): domain Bacteria; kingdom Pseudomonadati; phylum Pseudomonadota; class Betaproteobacteria; order Burkholderiales; family Comamonadaceae; genus Variovorax; species Variovorax paradoxus. The sequence continues at coordinate 3,676,949 of NZ_CP091716.1, read as the reverse complement.
GTAAGCCCCCGATTGTAGCTCGGACTGGATGTGCTATTTGCCCTGCAGGGTCGCACCGCTGGCATGAAGACAAATTGCGGCTGCTGCAGCCACGTTCAGCGACTCCTCGCCGCCGGGCTGGGCGATGCGGATGTGGTGCGTGGCCCGGGCCTCGAGCGCGGCCGACACGCCCTGCCCTTCGTGCCCCATGAGCCAGGCGCAGGGGTGCGGCAGGTCAGCCTTGTGCAGCCACTCGCCGCGGTGCGAGCTGGTGGCCAGGAGAGGCACTGTCAATGCATCCAGTGCCTCGGCCTCCACGCCCTCTATCAGCCGCAGGCCGAAATGGGCGCCCATGCCGGCGCGCAGCACCTTCGGCGCCCACAGCGCCGCAGTGCCCTTGAGCGCGATCACCTGGGTAAACCCGAATGCCGCCGCACTGCGCAGGATGGAGCCGGCATTGCCGGCGTCCTGCAGGCGATCGAGCACCACGCTGGGCGCGTCGGGCAGCAGTTCGGGCCGCACCGGCAGGTCGAGCACGAAACCCATGGGCGCCGGCGACTCCAGTCCGCTGACGCCGCGCAGAAGGTCGTCGCTGACGACGACCGTCTTGGCCGCATCGCGGGCCCATTCGGCCGGCGCCTGGGGCCAGAAAGACTCTGAAAACACCGCGATCGCCGGCTTGACGCCGCGTGCCAGCGCGGCCCGGCACAGGTGGTCGCCTTCGAGCCAGATGCGGCCCAGCTTGCGGTACGCCCCGGGATCCTGCGCGAGCTTGCGCAGATCCTTGAGCAGCGGGTTGTCGCGCGAGCTGATGTGGCTGGCGCCGGTATCGGAGGTCATTCGGGGTTCAGGGCGAGGCGCGCAGATCGAGGCGCACCGACTCGGTCACGCTGATGACCATCGTCGGCGATACCGATCCCGCCCCCGCCGGCACACCGGCACCCGCCGCCGCTGCCGTGCGAGCCAGCGCAGCCGCCACCGGACTGAAAGACTTCCGGTGGTGCACGCAGGCGCCGTGGCGCTTCAGCGCCTCCAGGTGCTCGGGCGTGCCGTAGCCCTTGTGGCCGGCAAAGCCGTAATCGGGAAACTCGGCATGGAGTTGCTCGCACAGGCGGTCGCGGTGCACCTTCGCCAGGATCGACGCAGCGGAGATCGCCTTGACCCGGGCGTCGCCCTTGACGATGGCCTCGGCCAGCACGTCGAGCGTCGGCAAGCGGTTGCCGTCGACCAGCACCTTCGCCGGCTTCAGCCGCAGGCCCTCGACGGCGCGACGCATCGCAAGCATGGTCGCCTGCAGGATGTTGTGGGTGTCGATTTCGTCGACGGTGGCCTGAGCGATCGAGCAGCACAGCGCCTTGGCCAGGATCTGGTCGTGCAGGCGTTCGCGCTGCAGGGCCGTGAGGGTCTTGGAATCGGCCAGCCCGCGGATCGGCCGCAGGTCGTCGAGGATCACGGCAGCAGCCACCACGGGGCCGGCCAGGGGGCCGCGCCCCGCCTCGTCGACGCCCGCAAGCAGCCCCGGTGCATCCCACACCAGCGGGGCCTGCTCAGCCTTCAAGAACTTTCTGGATCGCATCGGCGCAAAGTGTCGGCGTATCGCGCTGCAATTGCACATGCAGCTCTGAAAATTTTTGTTGCAGCGCTTGCGTCTTCTCGGGTGCGTCGAGCCAGGCCAACGTGGCCTTGGCGAGCGCTTCCGGGGTGGCGGCTTCCTGCAGCAGCTCGGGCACCACGAAATCGCGGCACAGGATGTTGGGCAGGCCGACCCAGGGCTGCAGCTGCTTGCGCTGCATGAGACGCCACGAGAGCGCGTTCATGTTGTACGCGATGACCATCGGCCGCTTGAACAGCGCGGCTTCGAGCGTGGCGGTGCCGCTGGCGATCAGCGTGGCGTCGCAGGCGGCCAGCGCGGCATGCGACTGGCCGTCGAGCAGCTTCACGCGGCCGGTCATGCCGCTGGCATGCAGCAGCCCCTCGACTTCCGCGCGCAAGCTCGGAATGATGGGCGCCACGAACTGGACGCCCGGTCGCTCCTTCTGCATCAGCGCCGCAGCGGCGAAGAACCGGGCGGCCAGGTAGCGCACTTCAGAGCGACGGCTGCCGGGCAGCAGGGCCACGACCTGTGCGTCGGGCGCGAAACCCATCGCAGCGCGTGCGCCGGCGCGGTCGGGCGTCATCGGGATCACGTTGGCCAGGGGATGGCCGACGTAGCTGCCCGCAACGCCGTGCTCAGCCAGCAACGCGGGCTCGAAGGGAAAGATGCACAGCACATGGTCGGCAGCGGCGCGGACCTTCTCGATGCGCTCCGGCCGCCAGGCCCAGATCGACGGGCAGATGAAATGCACCGTCTTCATGCCGCGGCTGCGCAGGCCTGCTTCGAGATCGAGATTGAAATCGGGAGCGTCGACGCCGATGAACAGCTCGGCCCATTCGCGCAGCAGGCGGGCCTTGAGCTGGCGGCGGATGCCGGCGATTTCAGCGTAGTGCCGCAGCACCTCGACGTAACCGCGCACCGCGAGCTTCTCTTGCGGCCACCAGCTCTGGAAGCCGTGGGCCAGCATGCGGGGACCGCCGATGCCGACCGTCTGCAGGTCCGGCCAGCGGGCCTGCAGGCCGTCGAGCAGCAGTCCAGCGAGCAGGTCGCCGGAGGCTTCGCCCGCGACCAGCGCAAAGCGTCGCTGTCCGTCCTTCTGCATCGCGGTCACGTCAGCGCGCGATGCCGCGCGTCGAGTTGGCCAGGAAGGATTCCATCAACGCGACGTCGCCCGCCGCTTCCGGCATTTCCGTGGCAAGCGCGGCAATGTCCGTGCGCGCTTCCTCGAGCGTCTTGCCCTGGCGGTACAGCAGCCGGTGCATCTGCTTCACCGCCGCGAGCCGCTGGGCGGAAAAGTCGCGCCGACGCAGGCCGACGATGTTGAAGCCGCGCACCGCCAACGGATTGCCGTCGACCAGCATGAAGGGCGGCACGTCTTGCGATATGGCGCTCGCAAAGCCGACCATGGCATGGGCGCCGACCGAGACGAACTGGTGAATGCCCGTGAGCCCACCGATCGTCACCCAGTCGGCCAGATGCACGTGGCCGGCCAGCGTGGTGTTGTTGGACAGCGTGGTGTGGTTGTCGACACGACAGTCGTGCGCGATGTGCGTGTACGCCATGATCCAGTTGTCGCTGCCCACGCGCGTCACGCCGCCCGCCCCCGGCACGCCGAGGTTGAAGGTGCAGAACTCGCGAATGACGTTGCGGTCGCCGATGACGAGTTCGGTCGGCTCCCCGGCGTACTTCTTGTCCTGCGGCACGGCGCCGAGGGACGAGAACTGGAAGATCCTGTTGTCGCGCCCGATGGTGGTGCGCCCTTCGATCACGCAATGCGCGCCGACGGTGGTGCCCGCGGCGATCCGCACGTGCGGGCCGATCACGGTATAGGGCCCGACCGACACCGAGGCGTCGAGTTCTGCCTGGGGGTCGACGATTGCTGTCGAATGAACCTGGGTCATGCCTTGTGAAAACGACTGGCTGTGGCCGGATCAGCTGATCTGGCGCATGGCGCACATCAGCGTGGCCTCGCAGGCGAGTTCGCTGCCCACCCGGGCGCGACCCTTGAACTTCGAGATGCCGGCCTTCATGCGCTCGATTTCGACTTCGAGCGTCAGCTGGTCGCCGGGTTCCACGGGCCGCTTGAAGCGCGCGCCGTCGATGGCGGCAAAGTAGTAGACAGTGTTGTCGTCCGGCACGATGTCGAGCGAATGGAACGACAGCAGCGCCGCGGCCTGGGCCATGGCTTCGAGCATCAGCACGCCCGGCATCACCGGGCGGTGCGGGAAGTGGCCGTTGAAGAACGGCTCGTTCATCGTCACGTTCTTGAGCGCCGTGATGCGCTTGCCCTTTTCCATGTCCAGCACGCGGTCCACCAGCAGGAACGGGTAGCGGTGGGGGAGCAGCTTGAGGATTTGATGGATATCGAGCGTCGTCGTCATGATTTTTTGTTCCTGCATCGTCGTCATTTTTTCGAGGGAGCCTTCTCCAGCGCCTTCAGTCGTTCGCGCAGGCTGTGCAACTGCTTGAGCGTTGCCGCATTCTTTTCCCAGCTCGCATTGTCATCGATGGGAAACATACCGGTGTATTGACCGGCCTTGTGGAGTGAACGGGTAACGATGGTCGCGGCGGATACGTGAACGCCGTCCGCCACCGTCAGATGACCCAGCACGATGGCGCCGCCGCCGAAGGTGCAGTTGGCGCCGATGATCGCGCTGCCGGCCACGCCGACGCAGCCCGCCATCGCGGTGTTCTTGCCGACGCGCACGTTGTGGCCGATCTGGATCAGGTTGTCGAGCTTGACGCCGTCCTCGATCACCGTGTCGTCGAGCGCGCCGCGATCGATGCAGGTGTTGGCGCCGATTTCGACGTCATTTCCGATGCGCACCGCACCCAACTGCTCGATCTTGACCCACTGCCCCTGGTGCAGCGCCAGGCCGAAGCCGTCTGCCCCGATGACCACGCCCGGATGCAGCAGGCAGCGCTCGCCGATCGAGCAATCTTCGCTGACCGTCACGCGCGACTTCAGCACCGTGCCCGCGCCGATGCGTGCGCCCCGCTCCACCACGCACAGCGCGCCGATGCGCGCCGTGGGGTCGACATGCGCCTCGGCATGGATCACCGCACTGGGATGAATGCGGTCGGCATCCGGACGCGCATGGTGCGCCTTCCAGAGTTGCGTCAGGCGCGCGAAGTAGAAATAAGGATCAGGCGTGACGATGAAGGCGCCCCGCGCGCCGGCCGCCTCGCGCATGGCGGGCGAAACGATCACGCAGGCGGCCTTCGAGGCCGCCAGTTCCTGCTGGTATTTGGGATGGCTCAGGAAGCTGAGCGCATCGGGCTGTGCATTCTGCAGCGGCGCCAGCCGCTCGATGGACAGCGCCGCATCGCCATGAAGCTCGCCCCCGAGGGCGTCAACGATGGCTCCGAGCTGCAGTGACACGCCGGTTCGCGGCGTTACTTGCCGGCCGCGGGCGCAGGAGAGCCGACCGACGCGTTCAGCGCCTTGATCACCTTGTCGGTGATGTCGTGCTTCGGGTTGATGTAGATCGCTTCCTGCAGGATGGCGTCATACTTCTCGGCCTCGGCCACCTGCTTCACGACACGGTTGGCACGCTCGTAGACCTGCTGGAGCTCTTCGTTCTTGCGCGCATTCAGGTCTTCCTGGAATTCGCGGCGCTTGCGCTGGAAGTCACGGTCCTGGTCGACCAGCGACCGCTGGCGCGAGACACGCTGGGCTTCAGACAGCGTCGGAGCCTCGCGCTCGAACTTCTCGGACGCCGCCTTCAGCGCCTCGCCTTGCGCGGTCAGGTCTTTCTCGCGCTTGAGAAACTCAGCCTCGAGCTTGGCCTGGGCGGCCTTGGCAGGCTGGGCTTCGCGCAGCACGCGGTCCGGATTCACGAAACCGATGCGAAAGGTTTCCTGTGCTTGCGCCTGGGCAGGCGCGGCAGCGAACACGAAAGCGGGGATCAACAACGCACCGGCCGCGGCGCGAATCAAATGCTTCATTTAGAAAGACGTTCCGATCTGGAATTGGAGGCGCTGGATTCTATCCTTCGGGATCGTGACGAGGCCGGTGTTCGGATCCGTGACTTCCTTCTGGGACTTGATGGGGAAGGCATAAGCCAGGCGCAGCGGGCCCAGTGGCGAGATCCAGCTGACACCGAGGCCGACCGAAGCGCGCAGCTTCTTCTGTGCACTCCACTGCGCATCCGTCAGGCCAGGCGCACGGGAACCGAACACATTGCCGATGTCGAAGAAGCTGTACAGGCGCAGCGTACGGTCGTTGCCGGCACCCGGGAACGGCGTGCTCAGCTCGGCATTGAAGATGGCCTTCTTGGTGCCGCCCAGCGCGGCGCCGTCGGTCTGACCGAAGAGCGGCACGTCGCGCGGACCCAGCGAGTTCTGCTCGAAGCCACGGATCGAACCGAGACCACCGGCGTAGAAGTTCTTGAAGATCGGGTAAGTCGTGCTGCCAAGTGCCTTGGCATAGCCCACTTCGCCGTTGACCGAGAAGGTGTACTGCTTGTTGATCGCGAAGAACTGCTGGTACTGGTAGTTCGTCTTGATGTACTTCATGTCGCCGCCGACGCCCAACTCGAGGTTGGCGCGCTGCAGGCGGCCCGTGGTCGGGGTCAGCGCGCTGTCGCGGCTGTCGCGGCCCCAGCCGACGGACAGGGGAACACCCCAGACGCTCTTTTGGTCGCATCCGAGCACGAAGAACCCGGTCGAGTCCTTCTGGCACTTGAAGTAGCTGAGGTACGAATTCGGCGTGTACAGGCCCGCGAAGATCGACGACCGGTTCGGGTCGAAGGCGTAGCGCTCGAGGCCGATGCCGAAGAACACGGTGTCGACCTCGCTGAACGGCACGCCGAAGCGGATCGAAGCGCCCTGGTTGACGAGCTTGTAGTCGCCGTCTTCCGACGTCGAGTACGGCCGTGTCGTCGTGTGGTAGACGCTGATCGTGCGCGAGATGCCGTCCTTCGTGAAGTACGGATCGGTCGTGGTCAGCGACAGCGTACGGTTGTACTTGCTGGTGTTGACCTGCACGCCCAGGAAGTTGCCGGAGCCGAACACGTTTTCCTGCGAGATGCCGAAGGTCAGCGCGACCTTGTCGGAGCTCGAGTAACCAGCGCCCAGTTGCAGGCTGCCGGTGGGCTTTTCGGCCACGTTGACAGTCAGGTCGACCTGGTCGGGCGAGCCAGGCACTTCCTGCGTTTCGACGTTCACTTCGGTGAAGAAGCCCAGGCGGTCGACGCGGTCGCGCGACAGCTTGATCTTGTCGCCGTCGTACCACGAGGCTTCGTACTGGCGGAACTCGCGGCGGATCACTTCGTCGCGGGTCTTGTTGTTGCCGCCGACCATCACGCGGCGCACGTACACGCGGCGCGACGGCTCGGCCTGCAGCGTCAGCGTGACGCGGTTGTTCACACGGTCGATGTCCGGACGCGCCTGCACGCGGGCGAACGCATAGCCGAAGGTGCCGAAGTAGTCGTTGAAGGCCTTGGTGGTCTCCGTGACCTGCTCACCGTTGTAGGGCTCGCCCGGCTTGATGGTGATCAGCGACTTGAACTCATCGTCGCGACCGAGGTAGTTGCCGTCGAGCTTGACGCCTGCAACCACGAACTTCTCGCCTTCGGAGATGTTCACCGTCACCGTCAGATCCTTGCGGTCCGGCGAAATGGCGACCTGGGTCGAGTCGATGCGGAACTCGAGGTAGCCGCGCGTGATGTAGTACGAGCGCAGGGTTTCGAGGTCGGCGTTGAGCTTGGCGCGCGAGTACTGGTTCGACTTCGTGTACCAGCTCATGAAACCGCCGCTGTCCTGGTCGAACAGGCTCAGCAGCGTCGATTCGCTGAAGGCCTTGTTGCCCACCACGTGCACTTCGCGGATGCGGGCGGATTCGCCTTCGGTGACCGTGAAGGTCAGGTTGACGCGGTTGCGCTCGATGGGCGTGACGGTCGTCACGACCTGCGCGTTGTACAGGCTGCGGCTCACGTACTGGCGCTTGAGCTCCTGCTCGGCGCGGTCGGTCAGTGCCTTGTCGTACGGACGGCCATCGGTCAGGCCGACTTCGCGCAGCGCCTTCGTCAGCGCGGCCTTGTCGAATTCCTTGGTGCCGACGAAATCGACATCGGCGATGGTGGGCCGCTCTTCGACGATCACCACCAGCACGTTGCCGTTCACGTCGATGCGCACATCCTTGAACAACCCCAGCTCGAACAGCGCGCGGATCGCGGCCGAACCGCGCTCGTCGCTGTAGGTATCGCCCACGCGCAGGGGCAGCGACGCGAAGATCGTGCCGGCTTCGACGCGTTGCAGGCCTTCGACGCGAATGTCACGCACCGTGAAAGGCTCTACGGCCCAGGCTGCCGTGGCGGCGAGTGCACTGGCGACCACCGCGACAACGCTACGCAGGCGAAAGCGACTGAAGTTTTTGTTCATCTGTGAATTGAGCCGGCACGGAAAGGGCCGGCAGAAAGTTAACCAAAGAGCCGCGTGACGTCGTTGAAGAGTGCGACCGACATCATGACCAGCAACAGGGCAACCCCGCCCCGCTGCAGCCGTTCCATCCAGGCGTCAGAGACGCTTTTCCCGGTCAGGCCCTCCCAAAGATAATACATCAGGTGCCCCCCATCGAGGACTGGCAGCGGCATGAGATTGAGCACGCCAAGGCTCACGCTGATGAGCGCCAGGAAGACCAGATACTGCGTCAGGCCGAGGCTGGCGGACTTGCCGGCATAGTCGGCAATGGTGAGCGGACCGCTCAGATTCTTAAGGGAAGCTTCACCAATGACCATCTTGACCATCATCCGCACGGTCAGCGCCGACACCTCCCAGGTGCGCACCACGCCACGCCAGACGCCGTCGACCGGCCCCTGGCGCACCGTCACCATTTCGGGGGGAGCGCCCACGTAGGCACCGATGCGGCCGACCTTGGCGGCGCCCTCTTCCCGTACCTCCGGCTTGACGTCGATCGTGAGCGACTGGCCGCCGCGCTCGATCTTCCAGGCCTGGGTGCGCGGCTGGCTGCCGTCGACCGAGGCGCGGATTACTTCACGCAGCTGCTGCCCGTCGACGATGGCGGTGTCGCCGATGGCGCGCACCACGTCGCCGTTGCGAAGGCCCGCGCGCTCAGCGGCGCTGCCGGCCATGACTTCACCGATTTCCGGCTTGGTCAGGGGCGAGAGCACGCCGATCTTGCGGAACATCTGCGGATCGGCATCCCGGGTCTCGAGGCTGCTCAGGGGAAGCACCAGCGTGCGAGCGGGGCGACCGCCCTCGCCCGCCACTTCGAGCGTCAGGTCATGGCCGTCGAGCGCGCCGCGCGTCATGCGCCAGCGCAGGTCCTCGAAAGACTGCACCGGAGACAGATCGCCGTCGAAGCCCGCACGGGTGATGTATTCGCCGCCGTGCAGGCCCGCGGACTCGGCCATCGAAGCCGCCACCGGCCGGCCCAGCTTGGCGACCGGCTCCTGCACGCCGATCCAGTTGACCGCCGTGTAAAGCACCACCGCCAGCAGCAGGTTGGCGATCGGACCCGCCGCGACGATGGCCGCGCGCGAGCGCAGCGGCTGGGTATTGAAGGCGCGATGGCGCTCTTCGGGGGCGACCGGGCCTTCGCGCTCGTCGAGCATCTTGACGTAGCCGCCCAGCGGGAAAGCGCCGATGACGAACTCGGTCGATTGCCCCGGATGCTGCCGCTTGGGCTGCCAGCGGAACAGCACCTTGCCGAACCCGACCGAAAAGCGCTCCACCTTGACACCACAGGCCACGGCGACCCGGTAGTGGCCGTATTCGTGCACCGCGATGAGCACGCCGAGGGCGACCACAAAGGCTATGACAGTAAGCATCCGGGTCCTCTGAGCTGTAAGGGTGGGTCGTCAGGCTGCGAAACGCAGCGCCGCGGCATTGGCGGCCGCGCGGGCGCTGGCATCCAGGGCCAGCAGGTCGGCCAGCGATGCCGGCTTGGAGGGGGAGACCGTCTCCAAAGTTTCCATGTTGACCGCATGAATACGGTCGAAACGCAGCCGCCGGTCAAGGAATGCTTCAACCGCGACCTCGTTGGCGGCATTGAGCACGGCCGTCGTACCCGGCGCGGCGCGCAACGCGTGCCATGCCAGGCCCAGCCCCGGGAACAATGCGGCGTCGGGCGCGGTGAAGGTCAGCGAGGCCATCTGGCGGAAATCGAGCCGGGCGGCGCCGCTCTCGATGCGCTCGGGCCAGGCCAGGCCGACAGCGATCGGCACCCGCATGTCGGGCGTGCCGAGTTGGGCGATGACCGACGAGTCGGTGAATTGCACCATCGAATGCACCACGCTCTGCGGATGGATGACGACCTCGATCTGCTCCGGCGACACGCCGAACAGGTGGCGCGCCTCGATCACTTCGAGCGCCTTGTTCATCATCGTGGCCGAGTCGACCGAGATCTTTCGGCCCATGACCCAGTTCGGATGAGCACAGGCCTGCTCGGGCGTCACGGAGCCCAGGGTCTCTGGCGCGCGCGTGCGGAACGGGCCGCCCGAGGCGGTCAGGATGATCTTGTCGATGCGGCGCGACCAGGTAGTCGGGTCTTCGGGCAGCGACTGGAAAATGGCCGAGTGCTCGCTGTCGATCGGCAGCAGCGTGGCACCGCCCTCGCGCACCGTGCGCATGAACAACTCGCCGCCGACGACCAGCGCTTCCTTGTTGGCCAGCAGCAGGCGCTTGCCGGCACGCGCGGCAGCCAGGCAAGGGCCGAGGCCAGCGGCGCCGACGATAGCCGCCATGACCGCATCGACCTCTTCGTGCGCTGCTATCTTTTCAAGAGCATCGCCATCCATCAGGACAACGGTTTTCAGGTTGTTCTGCTTGAGCTTTTCAGCCAGCAGCGCCGCATGCGGCGCGCTGGCCATGACGGCAAAACGCGGCAGGAACCGCGCGCACTGCGCCAGCAGTTCGTCCACCTTGGTGGCGGCGGACAGCGCGAAAACCTCGAAACGCTCGGGGTGGCGCGAAATAACGTCGAGCGTGCTGACACCGACCGAACCGGTCGAACCAAGCACAGTGACGCGTTGTTTGGGAGTATTCACAGAGAAGCCAGCATCATGGCAATGGGAAGCGCCGGCAAGAGGGCATCCACGCGGTCGAGTACGCCGCCGTGGCCGGGCAGCAGCTTGCTGCTGTCCTTGGCGCCGGCGCTTCGCTTGATGAGCGATTCGACGAGGTCGCCGACGACACTCATTGCCGCAAGAAACAGCGCGCCCAGCAGCAGCAGCCACCAGCCGCGCTCATTGAGCCGGGTGTAGAGGCTGGCGACGGTCGCGCCAGCGGCCTTGTCGGCCCAGACCCAGGCAAAGGCCAGCACCACCACGCCGATCATTCCGCCCCAGACGCCTTCCCAGCTCTTGCCGGGACTGATCGCGGGAGCGAGCTTGTTGCGCGTGAACTTGAGCCCGAAGGCCCGGCCGGCGAAATAGGCGAACACGTCGGCGACCCACACCAGCACGAGGATGGACAGCAGGAAATTGATGCCGACCATGCGTGCCTGCACAGCGGCGAGCCACGCAACCCAGAGCGCCAAAAGGCCGCCGACCAGCCGCAGGCCGCGCGGAATGCGGGGCCAGCCCGGCACCGCCACGCGAAGCAGCGCCGCGCCACCCAGCACCCAGGCCGCGCCGGCCAGGGTCCACATCAGCACCAGCGACTGCTCCAGCAGGCCCAGCCACCACGACAGCGCACAAAGCAGCACTGTCTCGACGCCCAGGAACACCGAAAGCCGCTGGCCGTAGCCGTTCAGGCGCCCCCATTCCCAAGCTGCGGCGCCGATCAGCACCAGCATCACGCAAGCAAAAGGAATGTAGTTTCGGTAGAACAGCGCCGGCAGCAGGATCGCGAGCAGCACGATCGCCGTGAGGATGCGTTGTTTGAGCATGCGGGAGGTTGTCGGGCCGTCAGGCCGCCTGCCCCTGGGGGGGCGAGACCTGTGCCGAGGTTTGACCGAAGCGCCGCTCGCGGCCCTGGAACGCGGCGATGGCCTCGTCCAGCGCAGCCTCGTCGAATTCCGGCCACAGCTTGTCGCTGAAGAAAAGCTCTGCGTAGGCACTTTGCCAGAGCAGGAAATTGGACAACCGCTGCTCGCCGCCCGTGCGGATGAACAGATCGGGATCGGGCACGTGGGCCAACGACATCGCCCGGTCGAGGCTCGCCTCGGTAACCGCTTCGCCTCGCGCCACCAGCTTTGCAGCTGCCTGCGCAACGTCCCACCGGCCGCCGTAGTTGAAGCAGACGTTGAGCACCATGCGCTCGTTGTGCGCGGTCGCCGCTTCGGCGTCGACCAGCCCCTTCACCATCTTCGGCGACAGGCCGCCGCGTTCGCCGACGAAGTACAGTCGCACGCCGTCGCTGCTGAGTCGGGGCACTTCGCGGGCGAGCGCACCGACCATCAACTCCATGAGTCCGGAAACTTCCTCGACGGGCCGATTCCAGTTCTCGGACGAAAACGCGAACACCGTGAGCACGCCTACGCCGCGGTCGGCGCAGGCCTTGACGCAGCGGCGCAGCGATTCGACGCCCTGCTTGTGCCCCGCGACGCGGGGCAGGAAACGCCGCGTCGCCCAACGGCCGTTGCCGTCCATGACGATGGCAACGTGATGCGGAACGCGCGGCGTTGACGAGGCCATGGCAGGCCTCAAACGGCCATGATCTCCGCTTCCTTGGCCGCGACCAGGCGGTCGATTTCCGCGATGTGGCGGTCGGTGACCTTCTGGATTTCGGCTTCGGCACGCTTCTGATCGTCTTCGGACGCCAGCTTGTCCTTGACCAGCTTCTTGACCGACTCGTTCGCGTCGCGGCGCAGGTTGCGCGTGGCGATCTTGGCGCTCTCGCCTTCATTGCGGACCAGCTTGGTCATTTCCTTGCGGCGCTCTTCGCTCATGGCGGGAAGCGGCACGCGGATCAGGTCGCCCATCGAAGCAGGGTTCAAGCCCAGGTCGCTTTCGCGGATGGCCTTCTCGATCTTGGCGCCCATGCCTTTTTCCCAGGGCTGGACGCTGATGGTGCGCGAGTCGAGTACCGACACGTTGGCCACCTGGCTCAGCGGCACTTGCGAGCCGTAGTACTCGACGTGGATCGAGTCGAGCAGTGCCGAGTTGGCGCGGCCCGTACGGATCTTGGTGAGGTTGTTCTGGAATGCGGCGAGCGACTGATTCATCTTCGCGTCGGTCGCATTGCGGATGTCTGCAATGGTCATCTCAAATACTCCTAGGCATGCACCAGCGTGCCTTCGTCCTCGCCCATGACGACGCGCTTGAGCGCGCCGTTCTTGAAGATCGAGAACACCTTGATCGGCAGCTTCTGGTCGCGGCACAGCGCAAAGGCCGTGGCGTCCATGATGCCGAGATTTTGCGCGATTGCCTCGTCGAAAGTCAGCGTGGCGTAGCGCGTTGCATTGGGGTTGGTTTTGGGGTCGGCGGTGTACACGCCATCGACCTTGGTCGCCTTGAGCACCAGCTCGGCACCGATTTCGGCACCGCGCAGCGCGGCGGCCGTGTCGGTGGTGAAGAACGGGTTGCCCGTGCCGGCGGCGAACACCACGACCTTGCCCTCTTCGAGGTACTGCAGGGCCTTGGGGCGCACGTAGGGCTCGACCACCTGCTCGATGGCAATGGCGGACATCACCCGGGCCACCAGGTTCTGCTTGTTCATGGTGTCGGCCAGTGCCAGCGCGTTCATCACGGTGGCCAGCATGCCCATGTAGTCGGCCGTGGCGCGATCCATGCCGACGGAACCTCCCGCGACGCCGCGGAAGATGTTGCCGCCGCCGATGACCACGGCCACTTCGACGCCCATGTTCACCACTTCGGCGATTTCCTCGACCATGCGGACGATGGTGGCGCGATTGATGCCGAACGCGTCGTCGCCCATCAACGCCTCTCCCGACAGCTTCAACAAGATTCGCTTGTGGGCTGGGCGGGCATCAGACATGGGCAATTTCCTTGAGTTGGCGGGGGCGAGTGTAAAACGTAGCGGTGAAAAAGCGGCGGCACGCGTTCGCGCACCGCCGCTTGTGTGGCGGCTGGATCAGGCAGCAGCCTTGGCAGCAGCAACTTGCGCGGCCACTTCGGCGGCGAAGTCGTCGACTTTCTTCTCGATGCCTTCGCCGACCACGTACAGGGTGAAACCCTTGATCGAGGTGTCGGCGGCCTTGAGCATCTGCTCGACGGTCTGCTTGTCGTTCTTCACGAACGGCTGGTTGTGCAGCGAAACTTCCTTCAGGAACTTCTGCACGCCGCCTTCGATGCGCTTGGCGACGATGTCGTCAGGCTGGGGCTTCTTGCCTTCGGCTTCGGCCGTCTTGCGGTCTTCGTCGGCCTTGCCCTTGGCAACTGCACGTTCCTTTTCGATCAGGTCGGCAGGCACGTCGGAAGCCTGGATGGCGACCGGCTTCATGGCGGCGATGTGCATTGCCACGTCCTTGGCCGACGTGTCGTCGCCTTCGAACTCGACCATCACGCCGATGCGCGTGCCGTGCAGGTACGAAGCCAGCTTGCCGTTGCCCGTGAAATGCTTGAAGCGGCGGAAGCTCATGTTCTCGCCGATCTTGCCGATCAGGCCCTTGCGCACGTCTTCGAGCGTGGGGCCGAAACCGTCTTGCTCATAGGCCAGCGCGCCCAGCGCGGCGATGTCGGCGGGGTTGTGCTTGGCGACCAGCATCGCGGCAGCGTTGGCCATGGCCAGGAAGCTGTCGTTCTTGGTGACGAAGTCGGTTTCGCAGTTGATTTCGATCATGCCGCCGGCAGCGCCGTCGACGAAAGCCGTGACCACGCCTTCGGCGGTGATGCGGCCAGATGCCTTGCCAGCCTTGTTGCCGAGCTTGATGCGCAGCAGCTCTTCGGCCTTTTCCATGTTGCCGTCGGCCTCCGTCAGGGCCTTCTTGCATTCCATCATGGGCGCGTCAGTCTTCGCGCGCAGTTCGCCGACCATGCTTGCGGTGATTGCAGCCATTTGTGTATCTCCGTAATTCCAAAAATCAGGTTAAAAAAAAGGGGCACCAAAGCCCCTTCCTCAGGCTCGCGAGCGCGCGAATCAGGCCGAAGCGCCTTCTTCGACTTCGACGAATTCGTCGCTACCGCCTTCGGCGATGGCCTTGACCACGTCACCGGTGGCGCTGTTGCGGCCTTCGATGATGGCGTCGGCGATGCCGCGGGCGTACAGCGTGACAGCCTTCGACGAGTCGTCGTTGCCGGGGATCACGTAGTCGATGCCTTCGGGCGAGTGGTTGGAGTCGACCACGCCGATCAGCGGAATGCCGAGCTTCTTGGCTTCAGCAACGGCGATCTTGTGGAAGCCCACGTCGATCACGAAGATGGCGTCGGGCAGAGCGGTCATGTCCTGGATGCCGCCGATGTCCTTTTCGAGCTTCTCGATTTCGCGCGAGAAGGTCAGTTGCTCCTTCTTGCTCAGCGAGTCGAGGCCGGCTTCCTGCTGGGCCTTCATGTCCTTCAGACGCTTGATCGAGGTCTTGACGGTCTTGAAGTTGGTCAGCATGCCGCCGAGCCAGCGGGTGTCGACGAAGGGCACGCCGGCGCGGCGGGCTTCGGCAGCAACGATTTCACGGGCCTGGCGCTTCGTGCCGACCATCAGGATCGTGCCGCGGTTGGCGGTGAGCTGCTTGGCGTACTTCATCGCGTCCTGGAACATCGGGAGCGACTTTTCCAGGTTGATGATGTGGATCTTGTTGCGATGGCCGAAGATGAACGGAGCCATCTTGGGGTTCCAGAAGCGGGTTTGGTGACCGAAATGGACACCGGCTTCCAGCATTTCGCGCATGGTGGTAGACATTGAAATTACTCCAAAGGTTGGGTCTAAAATCCAGCCCGTTTTGCGCTCCCTTGGATGGAGTCACAACACCTTGATTGGGCCGGTTTGCGGATGTGTTTGACTGGATGCAACGGAACCCGTCGCTCGACCAGCGAAACCCAAAGAGTATAGCACGGCCACTCTGCCCTCTTCCTGAACCCGAGCCGCCCGCGCGGCACTGCAGCCACCCATGAACGACCTCCACGCCACCCGTCTCTCCCTCCTGGCAGGTGGCTCCGATGCACGCACCGAATTGGAGCGCGCCATCGACGTCTCGCAGTCGCCGGCCTGCGCCCATGTTTTCACCCGCACGATGTTCGACGAAGCCCGCCAGGCCGTCGCCGGCATCGGCCCCGACAGCCGGCTTTCCGGCCTCGCATTCACCAGCAAGGACCTGTTCGACGTCGCGGGCCAGCCGACGCCCGCCGGCTCCATGGTGCTGTCGCACGCGCCAGCCGCCAAAACCGATGCCCTCGCCGTGGCGCGGCTGCGCGCCGCTGGCGGCGTACTGACCGGCCGCACCAACATGACGGAGTTCGCCTTCTCCGGCGTCGGCGTCAATCCGCACTACGGCACACCCGCCAACGTGAGCGACGCCGGCACGCCCCGCATTCCGGGTGGCTCGTCGTCAGGCGCGGCAATCTCGGTGGCCAGCGGCGCCGCTTTCATCGGCCTGGGTTCCGATACGGGCGGCTCGATCCGCATTCCGGCGGCGCTGAACGGCATCGTCGGCTTCAAGAACACCGCCCGCCTCACCCCCGCCGACGGCGCGCTGCCGCTGTCGACCACGCTCGACACCGTCTGCGCCATGACCCGGTCGGTGCGCGACGCCATCACGGCGCACGAGATCCTCGCGGCCCGCCGCGTCACGGCCGGCAATGCCCCCTTGGCTGCCTACAGGATCGCCGTGGTGAAAAACGTGTTCTTCGACGGCATCGAGCCCGCCGTGGCCACCGCATTCGAACGCTCGCTGAAGACGCTGCGCGCCGCCGGCGCCCGAATCCAGGAAATCGAGCTGCCCGAACTGGCCGAGTTGGCGACCATCAACGCCACCGGCGGTTTCTCGGCAGCCGAGTCCCACGCCTGGCACCGATTGCTGCTGGAGCGCAGCGGCGCCGGGTACGACCCCCGCGTAGCCCAGCGCATCCTGCGCGGCGCCGGCATGAAGGCGCATGAATACATCGACCTGATCCACGCCCGCCGCGACTGGATCGCCCGCGTCGAGGCAGCGCTGGCCCCGTTCGATGCCGTGCTCTCGCCCACCGTGCCGATCACGGCGCCTTCCATCGCCAGCGTGGCGCCGGGCGCCGAACGCGACGATGAATTCTTCCGCATCAACGGACTGCTGCTGCGCAATCCGTCGATCGTCAACATGCTCGACGGCTGCGCCATCTCCCTGCCGTGCCACGCTCCCGGCGAACTGCCGGTCGGCCTCATGCTCTGGCATGCCGCGCTGCACGACGACGCCGTGCTCGCAGTAGCCCTGCAAACCGAGCGCACGCTACAGAATCAATAGCTGACTTCGCCCATACTACGGGCGTCAGCCGTCTCTCTTATCTAGAACATTCAATGAAAATCGCGATCGTGGGCGCCGGCATCATCGGCGTCACAACCGCCTGGGAACTGGTTTCCGACGGCCATGAAGTGACCGTCTTCGAGCGCCGCGGCGCCGCCGCCGAAGAAGCCAGTTTCGCCAACGCGGGCGTGGTCGCCCCCGGATACGTCACTCCCTGGGCCGCGCCCGGCATGCGCGGCAAGGTGCTGCGCTCGCTGCTGTCCTCGCATGGCGCCATCAAGCTGCGCTGGCCGCTGAGTTCACGCGACATCGGCTGGATGTCACGCTGGCAGAAGGCCTGCAAGCTCGAGACCTACCTCGCCAACCGCGCCCGCATGCAGCGGCTGGCCTTCTACAGCCGCACCCGGCTGCACGAAGTGACCGAGGCGCGCGAACTGAGCTACGAGCGCAGCGACGGCTACCTCGTCCTGCTGCGCTCCAAGCGCGAGAAAAAGCTGGTCCAGCCCGGGCTCGACGTGCTGCGCGCGGCCGGCAGCGTCTTCAGGGAAGTCGATGCCGACGAGGCCCGGCTGATCGAACCCGCGCTCAATCCCGAAACCCCGCTGGCCGGCGCCATCCACCTGCCGGAAGACGAAGTGGCCAACTGCCGCCAGTTCGCGCTGCTGCTCAAGTGGGAGGCCGAAGCACTGGGCGCGCAGTTTCACTTCAACTGCGACATCGCGCCGCTGAGCCGCGCGGCCCCCACGTCGCTTTCGCTGGCGAGCGGCTCGGACCCCGTGCGCTACGACGCCATCGTCGTGTGCGCCGGGCTGGCCTCGGCCACGTTGCTGCGCCCGCTGGGACTGCGCATTCCGATGGCACCGGTCTACGGCCACTCGGTCAGCGCACCGGTGCGCGAGCCGCTCAATGCGCCGCGCAGCGCGGTGATGGACGAACGCTACAAGGTCGCGATCTCCCGCCTGGGCCAGCGTGTGCGCGTGGCCGGCAGCGCCGAGATCGGCGGCTCGCTGGACACGATGAATCCGGCCTCGGTGCAGATGCTCTACAAAGTGCTGCACGACTGGTTTCCCGGCGCGGCAACGCTGCAGTCGGGCGTTCAGCAATGGAAAGGCGCGCGGCCGATGCTCCCCGACGGGCCGCCAGTGCTGGGCGCCAGCGGCATACCCGGCGTGTGGCTCAACCTGGGCCACGGGTCCAGCGGCTGGGCGTTGTCATGCGGCAGCGCTCGCGTGCTGGGCGACCTGATCGCGGGTCAGGACCCGGGAATCGACCTCGAAGGGCTCGGCGTCGAACGGCTCAGTCTCTAGGATCCCAGCGGCGCAGGCGCTCCGGGCTTGCGGGCTGCTCGACGGGCAATTCGGGCTCCGGCGGCGGCCGAAGCCGCTCGGCAATCCACCCCAGAAGGCCGGGGCCGATCAGCGCGAAGAAAATCAGGCAAATCGCAGCGGCGCCAAGCAGCGCGAAGCGCGCCAGGCCCGAAACGGTGTCCGCCGGCAGATCGAACCAGCGGATCACGCTGACGCCGACGCCCATGTTGGCGGCCCAGGCCACATCCCTCAGCGGCACCCAGCGTTTCAGCTGGGCCAATAGAAACACACCCCACACAGCGCCCAGCAGCGCCAGCACCCATGCCAGTCCGGCGATCCAGGCAACGGTCGCACCCAGGAAAAATACCAGCCCCGCCAGCAGCAGGACGAGCACCCAGGCGAGGCTCTTGAAGTTCATCCGCGAATCATAGAGAGCCGGTGCGGCGGCACAATGGACCGATGCAACGCATCACGCCCGCCACCGCCGCCGATCTGTTCGACATCGCCGCCACGCGCCGCATCGAGCAGGCTGCGGCAGCCGCCCTGCCCGCCCATGCGTTGATGCAGCGCGCCGGCCTCGCGGTCGCGCGGCTTGCAATGGCCATTGCGCCGCATGCGCGAACGATCTGGGTGGCATGCGGGCCGGGCAACAACGGCGGCGACGGCTTCGAGGCGGCGGCGCAGTTGCGGCATCGAGGGTTCTTTCCCGTGGTCACGTTCGCCGGGGATGAGAGCCGACTGCCGCCAGACGCGAAAACATCGCTGCAGCGTGCCCGAGATGCTGGCGTCACCTTTGCGGAGACCCCGCCGACCACCTTCGAACTGGCCATCGACGCACTGCTTGGCATCGGCTCGACCAGACCACCCGAAGGCACCATGGCTGAATGGCTCCAGCTGATGCACGGGAGCACGCAGCCGGTGCTCAGCGTCGACGTGCCGTCAGGACTGAATGCGGATACCGGCGTGCTGCCGAAGGACGCCGCCAGCGCGATCACGTCCGCGCGCCACTGCATCACCTTTCTCACGCTGAAGCCAGGCCTCTTCACCGCACAGGGGCGCGATGCAGCAGGCACTACATGGTTCGACGATCTCGGCTGCGGCCACATCACCGACAGGCCAGCCGCCCGACTCACCGGCACGCCAAAGGCACAGCCGCGCGCACATGCGTCACACAAAGGCAGCTACGGCGACGTTGCGGTGATCGGAGGCGCATCCGGCATGGCCGGCGCGGCATTGCTGGCCGGCTCGGCCGCGCTGCACGCAGGCGCGGGACGGGTGTTCGTCGGCTTGCTCGACCCCGACGCGGCCGTCGTCGACACCTCGCAGACTGAACTGATGCTGCGCGACGCCCGCTCGCTCGACCTCTCGGGCATGACCGTCGTCTGCGGCTGTGGCGGTGGCGAAGCCGTGCACGAACTGCTGCCGCGCGTGGTGACGACAGCCGCCGCATTGGTGCTCGATGCGGACGCACTCAACGCCATCGCGGCCGACAGCGCGCTCCAGGCGCAGCTCGCATCGCGCGGAAAAGACGGATTGCCCACGGTGATCACACCGCATCCGCTCGAAGCGGCGCGCCTGCTTGGTTGCACGGCCGCCGACATCCAGGCCGACCGGCTTGCATCGGCCCGTCAGCTTGCATCGCGCTTCGGCGTCGTTGCCGTGCTCAAAGGCTCCGGAACAGTGATTTCGGATGCGGACGGAACGCCCCCGGTCATCAACCTGACAGGCAACGCCCGCCTCGCCACAGCCGGCACCGGAGACGTGCTCGCCGGCATGATCGGCGCCGCGCTGGCCGCCGGTCGCCCTGTCTTAGAGGCAGCCTCGGAAGCCGTCTGGCAGCACGGCCACATTGCCGACACCTGGCCGGCAGATGCGACCCCGCTCACGGCCGGCACGCTGGCCCGTCGCGCGCCGGTCTGACGCGGCTCTTTTCCTAGCCGCGCCCGACGAAGGGCATCTTCGTCGCCATGATGGTGTGGAACAGCACGTTCGCTTCCAGCGGCAGGTTGGCCATGTAGAGCACCGACTGGCCGACGATCTTCACGTCGATCAGCGGCTCGATCGCCAGCTCGCCATTGGCTTGCGGTACGCCCTTGGCCATGCGCGCGGCCAGTTCGGTCATCGCATTGCCCACGTCGACCTGCCCCACCGCGATGTCGTACTTGCGCCCGTCCAGCGATGCCGTCTTGGTGAGCCCTTCGACCGCATGCTTGGTGGACGTGTAGGCCGCCGAATTGGGACGCGGCGCGGTGGCCGAGATGGAGCCGTTGTTGATGATCCGGCCGCCGCGCGGCGTCTGCGCCTTCATCGTGCGGAACGCCTGCTGGATGCAGAAGAACATGCCCGTCAGGTTGATGTCGACCACGCCCTGCCACTGCTCAGGCGTCCAGTCCTCGAACGGGCCCGGCGGGTTGCCCACGCCAGCGTTGTTGAACAGCAGGTCGACACGGCCGAAGCGCTCGACCGTGGCGGCGAACAAGGCCTGCACCGAATCGGCCTTGGCGACGTCGGTGGGCACCGCGAAGGCGCGCGCACCGGCGCCAGACTCCTCGGCGACCTGCTCCAGCGGCTCCAGCCGGCGCCCGGCCAGTGCCACGCTCCAGCCGTCGCCCAACAGCGCCAGCGCCGCGGCGCGGCCGATACCGGAGCCCGCCCCCGTGACGATGGCGATGCGGCCCTTGTTGTCTTCAGCGCTCATGCTGTCTGTCTCTTTCTTTGTTGAGGTTGTCGATGGTTCGATTAATTCGGGCAAAGCCATCAGCGGCGCGGCTTGCGCCCCTTCATCTTGTTGGCGGCCTTCTTGACCGCCGACTTGAAAGCCTGCATCGCCGATTGCGGCCCCGCGGAGGCCGAGGTGCCTCGCTCTCCGCGCGGCTCGCCGCCGCCGGCTTCCGCCGCCTTGTGGCGCGTGCCGCGCTTGGCCGATGCCTTGACCGGCACGCCGGATGATGCCGCGCCCTTGTCCTTCATGGCGCGCGCCATGAGCTCCTCGCCTTCGCGCACGAGGCGGAAGTCGATCTTGCGGCCGTCCAGGTCGACGCGGCTCACCTGCACCCGCACCCGCGTGCCGATGGCGTAGCGGATGCCGGTGCGCTCGCCGCGCAGTTCCTGGCGCATCTCGTCGAACTTGAAGTACTCGCCGCCGAGTTCGGTGATGTGCACCAGCCCTTCGACGTACATCGCGTCGAGCGTGACGAAGATGCCGAATGTCGTGGCCGCAGTGACCACGCCGCCGTACTCCTCGCCGAGGTGCTCGCGCATGTACTTGCACTTGAGCCAGGCCTCGACGTCGCGGCTGGCTTCATCGGCGCGGCGTTCGTTGGCACTGCAATGCAGGCCCGCGGCTTCCCATGCCAGCACTTCCTTGCTGGGAGCGACGGTCGCCTTCTGCGGCTTGTTGGTCGGCGCCTTCACGCGCGACGCGAGCCGCTTCGCCAGCTTGGCATGCGCCTCGCCCGGCGTCGGCAGCATCGGCAGCTGGTAGCGCGTCTTGCCCAGGATGGCCTTGATCACGCGGTGCACCAGCAGGTCCGGATAACGCCGGATCGGGCTCGTGAAGTGCGTGTAGGCCTCGTAAGCCAGCCCGAAGTGGCCGCTGTTGATCGGCGTGTAGATCGCCTGCTGCATCGAACGCAGCAGCATGGTGTGGATCTGCTGCGCGTCGGGGCGCTCCTTGGTGGCCTCGGCAATCGCCTGAAACTCGCCCGGCTTGGGGTCGTCGGTGATGCTCAGGCCCACGCCCATCGCCTTCAGATAGCCCCGCAGGATTTCCTTCTTCTCGGGCGTCGGGCCTTCGTGCACGCGGAACAGGCCTGGGTGCTTGCCTTCGGCGATGAAGTCGGCGCTGCAGACGTTAGCCGCGAGCATGGCTTCTTCGATCAGGCGGTGCGCCTCGTTGCGCGTGCGCGGCACGATTTTCTCGATGCGACCGGCGTCGTCGCAGATGATCTGCGTCTCGGTGGTTTCGAAGTCGACCGCGCCGCGCTTGCCGCGCTGCTTGAGCAGCGCCTTGTAGACGTCGGCGAGGTTCAGCAGGTCCTTGACGCGATCCTTGCGCTTGGCGGCTTCGGGGCCACGCGTGTTGCCAAGGATGGCCGCGACTTCGGTGTACGTGAATCGCGCATGGCTGAACATCACGGCCGGATAGAACTGGTAGGCGTAGATTTCGCCGTCGGCCGCGACCAGCATGTCGCACACCATGCACAGGCGCTCGACCTCCGGGTTCAGCGAGCACAGGCCGTTCGACAGCTTCTCCGGCAGCATCGGGATGACGCGGCGCGGAAAGTAGACGCTGGTGGCGCGGTCGTAGGCGTCGATGTCGATACCCGAACCGGTCTGCACATAGGCGCTGACGTCGGCGATGGCGACCAGCAGGCGCCAGCCCTTGCCACGGCCCACTTTTGCAGGCTCGCAGTAGACGGCATCGTCGAAGTCGCGTGCGTCTTCGCCGTCGATGGTGACGAGGGGGATGTCGGTGAGGTCGACACGCCCCTTCTTGTCTGCGGGACGGACCTTCTCGGGCAGCGCCTTGGCTTCAGCCAGGCACTCCGCGGAAAACTCGTGCGGCACGCCGTACTTGCGCACGGCGATTTCGATTTCCATGCCGGGGTCGTCGATCTCGCCCAGCACCTCTTTCACGCGACCCACGGGCTGGCCGAACAGCGCCGGCGGCTCCGTGAGTTGCACGACGACAACCTGCCCCACCTTCGCGGGACCGGTCGCGCCCTTGGGGATCAGTACGTCCTGACCGTAGCGCTTGTCTTCCGGAGCAACGAGCCAGATTCCACCTTCATGCAGCAGGCGGCCGATGATCGGCTGCTCTGAGCGCTCGACGATTTCGACCACGCGCCCCTCGGGGCGGCCGCGCCGGTCTTGCCGCACCACACGCGCCTTGACGCGGTCCTTGTGCAGCACCGCGCGCATCTCGTTCGGTGGCAAATAAATGTCTGCTTCACCGTCATCACGCTGCACGAAGCCGTGCCCGTCGCGATGTCCTTGAACAGTTCCTTCGAATTCGTCCAGCAGACCGCTGGAAGTGCCATTATTTTTGATATGATCTCCTTCTTTCCTGAAATTCAAAACGCAGTTGCTTCTGCAACTACGTGGGCCCAGATGGCGGAATTGGTAGACGCACTAGTTTCAGGTACTAGCGAGTAACATCGTGGAGGTTCGAGTCCTCTTCTGGGCACCAAGTTTAAACAGACCTTTACCAGGTCATTCGATTCAAGCCACCGGCCTCCGGTGGCTTTTTTCATGGTCGCTCGGATCTGCATCACGGGCGACATGATCGTCAGATCGCCCCCATCGATACCAACCGTGCACGCACGAACACGCTCGCCCGCATTCGGCAATGCCTCCTCCGCACGAACAAAGCCGTGCAGACGCAAAAATTTTGACTGCGCAAAAGGGGCGCGCCAAATCTGTGTATATAATCGCAGTCTTTGCTGAAAAGCAGAGAATGCCCAGATGGCGGAATTGGTAGACGCACTAGTTTCAGGTACTAGCGAGTAACATCGTGGAGGTTCGAGTCCTCTTCTGGGCACCAAATTCACATTGACCCCCGCCAGGTCATGTTCCGAAACAAGCCACCGGTCTCCGGTGGCTTTTTTCTTGTCCGTTCGAATCTGCATCAAATCGGCAGAGCGATCAGGTCGTGGCCTTCAGCGCCCACGATGCGCGCGCGCGTGAACTCGCCGACCTTCAGCGTCTTGCTGATCTTCTCGGGCGGCAGCAGACGGACCGTGCCGTCGATCTCCGGTGCATCGGCGTACGTGCGCCCCACTCCACCCTTGCGGCCCAGGCCGGGCGCCGAATCGACCAGCACCTGCATGGTCGAACCAATGCGGCGCTGCAGCTTGGCGATGGAGACGGCTTCAGCCACCTCCATGAATCGGGCGCGGCGCGCTTCGCGCTCAGGCTCGGGCAGCATGCCCGGAATGTCGTTGGCAGTGGCGCCTTCGACGGGACTATAGGCAAAGCAACCAGCCCGATCGATCTCGGCTTCGCGAATGAAGTCGAGCAGATGCTCGAATTCCTGCTCCGTCTCGCCAGGGAAGCCGGCGATGAATGTGCTGCGGATCACGAGCTCCGGGCACACCTCGCGCCAACGCGCGAGACGCTCCAGGTTCTTTTCGCCGCTGGCCGGGCGCTTCATGCGCTTGAGCACATCGGGGTGGCTGTGCTGCAGCGGCACGTCGAGATACGGCAACACCTGGCCACTCGCCATCAGCGGAATGACTTCGTCCACGCTCGGATACGGATACACATAGTGCAGGCGAACCCAGGCGCCGTAAGGCTCCGCGATTTCACCGAGCGTGCGCACCAGTTCGAGCATGCGCGTCTTGACGGGCTTGCCGTCCCAAAAGCCGGTGCGGTACTTCACGTCGACGCCATAGGCCGAGGTGTCCTGGCTGATCACGAGCAGCTCTTTCACGCCGCCTTCAAACAAGGCCTTGGCCTCGCTCAGCACGTCGCCGACAGGCCGCGACACGAGGTCGCCGCGCATCGACGGGATGATGCAGAAGGTGCAGCGATGGTTGCAGCCTTCGCTGATCTTCAGATATGCATAGTGGCGCGGCGTCAGCTTAAGGCCGGCAACGCCGAAGGTGTTGGGCACCAGATCGATGAAGGGATCGTGCGGCTTGGGCAGGTTCGCATGAACCGCATCCATCACTTCCTGCGTGGCATGCGGACCGGTGACGGCCAGCACGCTCGGGTGCATCTGGCGCACCAGATTGCCGCCCTGGTCGCCGGTCTTGGCGCCCAGGCAACCCGTGACGATGACGCGGCCGTTCTCGGCCAGCGCTTCACCGATGGTGTCCAGGCTCTCCTTCACGGCATCGTCGATGAAGCCGCAGGTGTTGACGATCACCAGATCGGCGCCTTCGAAGGTCTTGGCGGTTTGATAACCCTCGGCACTCAGCTGGGTCAGGATCAGTTCGGAATCAGTCAGGGCCTTGGGGCAGCCCAGGCTCACGAATCCGACCTTGGGGGCAGTCGGCGTGGCCGTACGTTCGGGGGAGGCAACTTCGCTCATATGCCTCTATTGTCCCAGCTATCGGTGACGGCCGGGCGCCCGTTGAAAAACCTTCGCCCTGGAGCGAACGGGCGGTACTCAGGGACGCTTGATGCCAAAGGCCCCCAATACCTGCTCGGTGTTTTTCTGCATCTGCTCCTGCATCTGCAGGAAAACGCTCTTGGACTGCTCGACGTAGCTGCCCATCAACCCCTGCAGCATCGGCGACTGCATGGTCATGAAGCGCGACCACATCTCGGGCGTCAGGCCTTCGGCCTTGTCGGCCAGCTGCGCCTGCACCTCGGTCATGGCCTGGATGTTCTTCTCGAGGTACGGCCCCATGTAGCCCTGCATGGCCTGGCCGTAGAACCGAATGATGTTGGCCAGCACCTGCTCGGTGAACATCGGTGCTCCGCCCGCCTCTTCTTCGAGAATGATCTGCAGCAGGATGCTGCGCGTGAGGTCGTCGCCGGTCTTGGCATCCCGCACCACGAACTGCGCACTCTGGATGACCAACTGCTTCACCTCGGTCAAGGTGATGTACGTCGATGTCTCGGTGTCGTAGAGCCTTCGGTTGGGGTACTTCTTGATCACACGTTGGACCGGCTTGACCCCGGACTTCTTGCTCTGCACTGCGGACTCCTTCACATGGACGCCCATGTCATCGGATGATTCTAGGGAGCGGTTTTGCTGCATCGCGACAAGGTTTACCCTGACCGCGTCGCGCGCGTTGCTCAATCCGGCGATGTCGCGTACTCCGCGCCACAAGCGTGGCAAGCCGCGGTTTCAGGCCGCTCTTCAGCTGCATCGCGAAAACGCAGCGGAGTTTTCTGCCCGTAGACGACCCAGCAACGCGGACAGTGCTCCTGACCCGAGGTCGGCAAATAGGCACGTGCGCGCTGTTCGGCGCGCTCTTCGGTCAATGGCATGCCCTGGCGTTGCGCACGTGCTACTTCGCGCGCGGCCATGGTGTCGATGCGACCGCTCGAATGGTCATTGATGCCGTAGACAGCACGCGCAAACTCGAGTGGAGCCTGCTTCATCAGCGCAGCAAGGCGCTTCTCGGCATGAGTGCGATCAACCAACGTTGATCGCGTATGTATCGGATCGCTAATCAAGAAATTTGAAATGAGATTTCAGAGCCCTCAAGGTAGCACAACAACATGGCCGAGGTCTTCCGAAACCAAGACGAGCATGACGCAAACACCCGAATGCTTGTTTCGGGGCTTATGCGATGAGAACTTATGATGCCAACGAGGCAGTAAGAAGGAAAAATTGCAGGCTACTTTTTGAGTATCTGCAATTTCCAAAATTTCCCCGTAAGCCTGAAGACTGGTCTTCTTCAGAGGGAAATTTGGTAGGCGCGATTGGACTCGAACCAACGACCCCCACCATGTCAAGGTGGTGCTCTAACCAGCTGAGCTACGCGCCTAAGGTTGTATTCGAGAAGCGTCTATTGTAGCAGGAGAAATCGCACCTTTTAGCGGCGACGTGCAGATCGCACACCAATTACTGCAGTGACCACGCCGAGCACCTGCGTAAGCCGCGCGGCATCGGCGATTTCGACAGTGAAGGTCATCCACGCCGTACCCTTGATCGACTGCGTCTGCACGCCGATCACGTTCATCTTCTCTCGTGCGAAGACATCGGAGATATCGCGCAGCAGCCCCTGGCGATCGGCTGCTTCCACAGCCACGTCCACCGCATACACAGGCGCCTCCGCGCCCTTCTTCGGAGCGCCCCACTCCACGTCGATGACTCGCTCGTTATCCTTCGACGCCATCGTGCGGAAGTTGCTGCAATCGCTTCGATGCACGCTGACGCCATGACCGCGCGTGACGAAGCCGCGAATCGAATCGGGCGGCGCGGGCTTGCAGCACTTGGCGAGTTGCGTCATCAA
Source organism: Variovorax paradoxus (assembly GCF_022009635.1). Taxonomy (NCBI): domain Bacteria; kingdom Pseudomonadati; phylum Pseudomonadota; class Betaproteobacteria; order Burkholderiales; family Comamonadaceae; genus Variovorax; species Variovorax paradoxus. Next base: position 3,649,859 of record NZ_CP091716.1, on the reverse strand, counting down.
AGAAGACACGCCCACCACCAGCACGCCGCCCTTGCCCGACTTCTCGCTGCCCCGCGCCTTCTTGATGAGCACGCCATCGTCAGGACCAGGCGCCGGCTCTGGCGGACGCAGCAGCGTCTCTATATTGCGCAGCGAGAACTCGTCCTTGCCGACGACTTCGAACAGATGGTCCGCCGACTTGAAGCCAAGCTGCGAAGCAAGGTCTTCCAGCCGCACTGCCGTCTTGCCTTCGCGCTGCAGCAGCTTCTCGACCGCCTCGCGTCCGCGCGCCACGGTCTCGTGCGTGATCTGCGCGTTGAACCATGCGCGCACCTTCGCACGCGCACGATGGCTGGCCAGGTAACCGAGCTCCGCATTGAGCCAGTCGCGCGACGGGCCGCCCTCCTTGGCGGCGATGATCTCGACCGTCTGCCCGTTCGACAGCGGCGTGTTCAGCGGCACCATCGCGCCGTCGACACGCGCACCGCGGCAGCGATGGCCCAGCGTGGTGTGCACCGTGTACGCAAAGTCGACCGGCGTCGCGCCCTGCGGCAGCTCGACGATCGCCGCGTCGGGCGTCAGCACATAGATACGGTCATCGAAGAGGCCCTGCCCTTGCAGCCCGCCCGACAGGTCGCGCTCCCACGCCAGCAGCTGCCGCAGCACTGCGATCTTGGCGTCGTACTCGCCGCTCGCCCACACGCCCGCATAGCCCTTGTGGCCTGCTTCCTTGTAGGCCCAGTGCGCGGCCACGCCGTGCTCGGCGTGATCGTGCATTTCCTCGGTGCGGATCTGGATCTCGATGGGCTTGCCCGGCTTGCCATCGACAAGCTCACGCACCACCGTGTGCAGCGACTGATAGCCGTTCGGCTTTGGCCGCGCGATGTAGTCGTCGAACTCCTCGTCGATGGGCTGGAAGTGCGAATGCACCCAGGCCAGCGCCGCGTAGCAGTCCTTCACGTCAGACACCACCACGCGCAGCGCGAGGATGTCGAAGACCTGCGCGAAGTCGAGCGACTTGCCGCGCATCTTCTTGACGATGCTGTAGATATTCTTGGGCCGCCCCTGCACCGTGGCCTTGACGCCCTCGTTCTGCAGTTCGCGCTCCAGTTGCGAGCGCAGTTGCTCGACGTGCCCTTCGCGCTCGATGCGCTTCTCGTCGAGCAGCCGTGCGATCAGCTTGTAGGTTTCCGGCTCGAGGAAGCGGAAAGAAAGATCCTCGATCTCCCACTTCACCTGCCAGATGCCCAGCCGGTTGGCCAGCGGCGCAAACACCTGCAATGACTCTCGCGCCACCCCTTCGGGCGCCGGCTGCTTGCTCGCCGCCGCGTGCCGCAAGGTCTGCAGGCGCGAAGCCAGCCGCAGCATCACCACGCGCAGGTCGCGCGAGAACGCCAGCAGCATCTTGCGCACGTTCTCGGTCTGCGCGCCCGCGCCTTCGATGTGATGCCCCTGGGCGGCCGAACGCGCCTGCTCCTGCACGCGCACCAGCTTGGTCGTCTCGACCGCGAGCGCCGCGAAGTTGTCGCCGAACACCTTGGCGATCACTTCCTGCGGACGGTTCAGGTGCTGGCAGGCATAGACAAGATAGCTCGCGGCCTGCATCGCCTCGGAACCGCCCATCTTCGCGACGATGGCCGCGACCGCGTCGGCATGCGCGAGCGTGTTCTCGCCCGTGTCGAGCGTCTCATCGGCAATCAGCGGCTCGGCGAACGCACGCGCGCGCGCCAGCATGTTCTCCATCACCGGCGAGCGCTCGGCCGTTGCGGCGGACAACGGATAGTCGACCATGGCCATGTCGGACACGGGTGACGTCTGGAGGCTCGAGGAATCGCGCTTCACGCTCGTTCACTCAATCGAACAGGAAGTTGGTGACGACGGCGATCTGCGCAGGGTCGACGAAGGTCGGGGCATGGCCGATGCCCTCGAACTCGACCAGCGCGGCATGCGGGCCGCGCTGCGTCATGGCCTGCGCGGTCTCGCGCGACAACAGATCGGACACGGCGCCGCGCGTGATGAGCGTGCGCGCCTCGATGGCGTCGTACAGGCTCCACATGATCGCGCCGCCCTGCGCCGCCGCCTCAGGCGTGATGGCCCGCAGCGCCACGCCGATGGCGGGGTCGTAGTGCAGCAGCCAGCCGCCGTCTTCACTGCCGCCGGCCTCGACCTTTGCCGAACCGTCGGCCGTGCGTTGCGACGCCGGCACCACCATATGCCGCGACAGCGCGAGCCATTGCTCCGGCGTGTGCGGCCCGAAGGTGGTCGACAGCGCCCACATGGCATCGGCCGCCGCCTGCACGCTTTCGTAGCGGCCGCTCTTGCCCACATAGGCACCGATGCGCTGCACCGCGGCAGGCTCGATCGTCGGGCCGACATCGTTCAGCACGAAGCGGCGGATCGGCCGCGCCAGCGGCAGTTCCTTGTGCCCCGCGAGCACGAAGCCGATAAGCCCGCCCATGCTGGTGCCGATGTAGTCGAGCGTGTCGATGGGCTGTTCGCGATGCAGCTGCGCCACCAGCGCCACCATGTCGGCGGCGTAGACGGGCACTTGGTAGAAGGCCGGATCGCGCAGCCAGTCGCTGCGCCCGCGCCCGACCACGTCGGGGCAGACTACGCGCACATTGCCGCCGGCGCGCGCCACGATGGCCTGGGCCAGCAGGTCGAAATCGCGCCCCTGCCGGGTCAATCCGTGCACGCAAATGACGACGTTCGCGCTGCGGGCGTCGCCCCATTGCCAATAAGCCATGCGATGGCCGCCTTGGGCGTCGTCGCACGCCACGTGATGAAGCGTCGGTTCGGTCATGAAAACGAAGTCGTCCTGGTGCGGATAATTGTCTCGTCGCATCCTAATTCATCCGGAGATTGATCTACATGCTCAAAGGCAAAACCGCGCTTGTCACGGGGTCCACCAGTGGCATTGGCCTGGCCATCGCAAAGTCGCTCGCGCAACAGGGCGCGAACATCGTGCTCAACGGCTTCGGCGACGCCGAGGCTCCCAAGTCCCAGATCGAGGCGCTGGGCGTTCGCGCCGAGTACCACGGGGCCGACATGAGCAAGCCCGAGCAGATCGAGGACATGATGAAGTTCGCCGCGTCGAAGTTCGGCCGTGTCGACATCCTCGTGAACAACGCCGGAATTCAGCATGTGGCGAAGGTCGAGGACTTCCCCGCCGAACGTTGGGACGCCATCATCGCAATCAACCTCACCAGCGCATTTCATACGACCCGGCTGGCGATTCCGGCGATGCGCGAAGCCAACTGGGGTCGCGTCATCAACATCGCCTCGGCCCACGGGCTCGTGGCGTCGGCGCAGAAGTCGGCCTACGTGGCGGCCAAGCACGGCATCGTCGGCCTGACCAAGTCGGTCGCACTGGAAACCGCGACCACCGGCGTCACCGTCAACGCCATCTGCCCGGGCTGGGTGCTCACGGCGCTGGTGCAAAAGCAGATCGACGACCGCGCGGCACGCGAAGGCATCACGGCCGCGCAGGCGCAGAACGAACTGCTGGGCGAAAAGCAGCCTTCGCTGCAGTTCACCACCGTCGAGCAACTGGGCGGCCTGGCCGTGTTCCTGTGCTCGCCGGCTGCCGACCAGGTCCGGGGCGTTGCCTGGGCCATGGACGGCGGCTGGACTGCCCAGTAAAGGGTAGCCCAGCGGTACGCATCTCTCTTATTTGAGCTGCACGGAGCCCGACACGTTCACGACCACGCTGGTCTTGCCGGCCTCGACGGGCACCGCCGAATCGGACGCGAACGACGCCTTCGCCTGCATCGCCATCATGCGCGGGCGCGGGCCGTTGTCGCTCGCGTTCACCGACACCTCGCGCAGCGTGTAGCCGCCGAAGCCGAAGCCCTTGGCCAGCTCGGCGGCCTTCTGCTTGAAGTTCTCGATGGCAATGGCCTGCGCCTCGGTTTCGGTCTTGCTGCGCTGTTCGCGGCTCAGGCCGAAGCCGACATTGCCCACGCTCAGGGTGCTGATGCGCCCGGCGGCCTGGGTGATGCGCGGGAAATCGCGGCCTTCAAGCACCAGCTCGGTGGAGCCTTGCCAGCCGTTGATCTTGCCGTCCTTGGTGTAGCGCGGCGACAGGCTGAAATTGCCGGTGTGCACGTCCAGCTGGCCCGGCTGGGCGCTCTTCCTGGCTTCGGTCAGCGCGGCGTCGAGCGCTGCCTTGAGCTGCGTCTGCACGGTGGCCGCGTCGGCAGCGTCGCGGGTGGTCACGAGCGTCATGCTCAGCATGTCCTGCTGGACCTCGACCGTGCCGGCTGCCGAGAGCTGCAGCACGTTCTGCGGCGCGGGCGTGACGACGCTTTGCGCGATGGCGGTGCCGGCCACGGCCAGGGCGGCGCAGGCCGCGAGCAATCTGATGGTTTTCAAGGTGTAGTTCTCCCCAGTTGGTATGAAAGACAAGCCGAGGCCAGCAAGCTGAAGGCTGGCCTGCCGAAGCGCCTCAGCGGCGTTGGCTGCTGGGTGGCGTCAGCGGGCGGGCCGCGGTCGGCGGTGCCGGCGCGATCCGCTCGGCCGGCTGTGATTCTGCCGAATTCACCAATGCACCCGTGGCCGGCGGGGTCCATTGGCCGCGAACCTGCTGGCGCAACTCGTACAGCTCGGCGGCCGTCAGGCGCCGGCCGGCCACGGCCTCCTCGCGGCGGACCTCTTCGCGCTGCGCCGCCCGGTGGGCGGCGACGGCATCGCGGACCTCGCTGCGGCGCACCTC